>JBEKBA010000014.1:0-35944 GCA_050015635.1 Verrucomicrobiota bacterium | reverse complement strand
GCTTGGTTCGGATTCGCGCTTTCATGCGTTGTCGTGGCGGGTTATGCGAACGCCATCGTGATGGCCGCGCTTTGGGCGTTATACATGTCGTTCGTTCATGTGGGACAGGACTGGTACGGTTACGGCTGGGAAATCCAATTGCTCGAAACCGGCTTCCTCGCGATTTTTCTTTGCCCGCTGCTCGATGGCCGTCCGTTTCCAAAACACGATCCACCCTTGGTAGTGCTTTGGCTGTTCCGCTGGCTCATCTTTCGCATCATGGTCGGCGCGGCGCTCATCAAACTGCGCGGCGACTCCGTCTGGCGCGATCTCACCGCGCTCTATTATCACTTCGAGACCCAGCCTATCCCCAATCCGTTGAGCCGCTGGTTTTACTTCCTGCCGCACTGGATATTGAAAGCCGGCGTCCTGTTCAATTTTCTCGCCGAACTGATTGCGCCGTGGTTCGCCTTTTATCCACGCGTCGCCCGGCGCATCGCGGGCGTAATCATGGTGTTGTTTCAATTCACACTCATCCTCGGCGGCAACCTTTCCTTTCTGAACTGGCTGACCATCGTTCCGGCGCTGGCATGTTTCGACGACGGCTTCTGGGTAAAGTTGCTGCCGCGCACACTTGTGAATCGTGCGACCGCCGCCGCCATTACGGCGCAACCCGGTCGTCCGATGCAACGCACCGCGCTGGTGGTTGCCGCGATTATCGGCGTGTTGAGCGTTCAACCGGTAATGAACATGATTTCGCCGTTGCAAATCATGAATACGTCATTTGATCCGCTCGAACTGGTGAACACCTACGGCGCGTTCGGCTCGGTGGGCCGCGAGCGGTTGAACGTCGTATTTGAAGGCACGGACGCCGACGTGCCCGACGACCATGCCACGTGGAAAGACTATCCGTATCAGGCACTGCCTGTGGCACTGGACCGGCGACCTCCGCAGATTGCGCCCTACCAGCCGCGACTTGACTGGCAGATGTGGTTCGCCTCGATGAGCACGCCCGATCAATATCCGTGGACGCTGCATCTGGTCTGGAAACTTCTGCACAATGATCCCGGCGCGCTGAGTCTTTTTGGTGGAAACCCGTTTCCCGAAAAACCACCGCGTTACATTCGCGCCGTTCTCTACCACTACGAATTCGCCAAACCCGGAAATCCCGAAGGAAATTGGTGGAAGCGCGAGGCCTTGGGCATCTGGCTGCCGCCGTTGTCCACCGCTGACCCGCGCCTTCCCAACTTTTTGAAACAGGCCGGCTGGCTCGAAAACACAAATTCGGTCAGTCCATGAGCCATTGCGTGAAGCGCAAACGCCAACGTCGCCAAAGAACAACAACACGAATAGAGAATCCGTGTTCATCCGTGACCACCTGCGCACGATTTCGCCGTCGGTGCGTTTCATCAATCACCACCAAGTCCCATGGGGTTGTTGCAACATCCGCCGTCCTGTTCCGTGTGAATTGGTAGGAGCAGACGACAGTTGAATTGGCGGTGTAACCGCAAGACAAAATTGAAATAGGTTCAAAAACACACTGAAAAAGGGTTAGTGGGGCGGCGAAAATGAACAGCAGCAGCGACGGTGCAGAAGCGTTGCAACCCGTCTGCAGCGTCAACTGTGACTTCCACCATATAATGGCCGCACGTGTAGTCATTAAATGGCCACATTAAATGTGGAATTGAGACAACTTATTAACAATTATTGAGTTGAGCGAAATCCAGAATTCTGATTTTCCGTCGCTTTCCGCATGTAATCAGAACAATAGCTTAAAGTGAAGGCAATTAGTGGCCGAAAATATTGACCGGCGGCCACTAATTGGGCTTAGGTTTCTGACTATTGGCCACTATTTGCCTGCTCAAACCTCTCCGGTCCGACTGGCAAACGAACGGAATCCATTAAGTGGCGGCGTGGACCAAACTAGCTCTACCTGTAGCGGACCAAGGTGCGGCGGTCCGCCTCGGTCAACGGCACTCGTTTGCCCAACTTGCTTCGCAGAATCTTGTTTTCCTGACGGAGATAATCGTTCTACTTGGCCAGCTCTTCGCTGAAGAACTTTTGAATCCGAGTGATGAGCGGAGCGGCACTGCGGTGAATACGATATTTCATTCATTCCAAGGTTACCTTACACGGTTTCGTCTGTGGACGAGAAACGTCGAAAATCAAACCGTTTGAGGCCATTCGAGTTTTTACATAGTACAGAAGGTTGCGCATAAATTATTTTTTAGGATTTGTAACCGGCAGTTTCTTTCCGGTTTTGTCTTGAATCGCAAACCAAACCACCTCGCACGTCGCAGGCGATGCCAGTTGGATTTCGCCCTTGTCCGGACCAAACGCCGCTATCGCGTCGCGAATTGCCTCTCGCACGGAGATGGCGAGCATCAACGGCGGCTCGCCGACGGCTTTGCTGCCGTGAATTGTGTTATGTTGCGCTGCGTTTTTGAGGAATTGCACGTTGAACTCCAACGGTCGGTCACCGATTGTAGGAATTTTGTAAGTGTCCGGCGAGTGCGTCAGCAAAACGCCTTTGTCGTTCCAAACCAATTCTTCGCACGTCAGCCAGCCTGCGCCTTGAACAAAACCGCCCTCGATCTGGCCAAGATTGATGCCGGGATTTATCGAGTCGCCCACATCGTGCAAAATGTCCGTGCGCAACATCCGGCTCATGCCCGTGAAACCATCTACTTCAACTTCCGTGACCGCCGCGCCGACGGCAAAATAATGAAAAGGTTTTCCTTTTCCCTCCGCACGGTCGTAATGAATCTCCGGCGTGCGATAAAACCCAGTCGAGGAAAGTCCAACCCGTTGAACATAAGCTGCCTGAACAACTTCAGCAAACGTGAGCTTCGTTTCGTCTGCGGCGGAGACAAAATTGTCCGCGAAAATAATTTGTTCCTGCCAAATCTCGTGCCTTGATTTTTCCGAAAGCAATTTCACCGCGACAGGCACAAGGCGCGCGCGCAAAATATCGCACGCATTTTTCACCGCCATGCCGTTGAGATCGGTGCCGCACGACGCCGCCGTCGCGGATGTGTTCGGCACTTTGTCCGTACTCGTGGGCATCACGCGAACTTTGTCCAGTGAGATTCCCAATTCCCTCGCCGCGATCATCGCGATGTTCGTGTGGACACCCTGACCCATTTCCGTCGCGCCGTGATTCACCTGCACCGTGCCGTCTTGATAAATCAACACCAGCGCGCCCGTCTGATTCAGATGGGTCAGCGTGAAGGAAATCCCGAACTTCACCGGCGTCATCGCCAGCCCGCGTTTGCGATGTAGATTCTTTGAATTCCACAGGTCAATGTCTTTACGCCGATTTTCAAACGCGCTGCCTGCCTTCAATTCATGCCAGACGCGCTGGATGCGATTGTCCTCAATTTCCTGTCCGTAAGGCGTTGTGTTGGTTTCGCCTTTGCCACGATAAAGATTTCGCTCGCGGATTTCCTCCGGTGATTTGCCCAGACGCCGCGCGATGCGGTCAATGATTTCTTCGATGACCAACATTCCTTGCGGCCCTCCAAAACCGCGAAACGCCGTGTTCGACGCGAGATTTGTTTTCGCAACTTGTCCGCTGAATTCAACCGCCGGAATAAAATAAGAATTGTCCAGATGAAACACCGCGCGGTCGGTCACCGGCATGGACAGGTCGAGTGACCAACCGCCGTTGGAAATGAGTTCAATCTTTGCCGCGAGCAAATCGCCGTCAGCGTTGTAGCCGACTTTGAATCGCGAAAGAAAAGGATGCCGCTTCCCGGTGATCATCATGTCCAGATCACGGTTCACGCGCACACGCACGGGACGCCTTGTTTTCGCCGCCGCGAGCGCCGCGAGCGCAGCGAACGTCGCCGCTTGAGTCTCTTTTCCGCCGAAGCCGCCGCCTATGCGCGGGCTTTGCACGACTACGTGATTGACCGGCACGTCGAGCAGATGCGCCACGACGTGCTGCACCTCGGTCGGATACTGCGTCGAGGACATGACGAACATCGAGCCATCCTCGCCTTGCTCCGCACACGCCGCCTGCATTTCCAGATAAAAATGTTCCTGCCCAGCCAGATAAAATTCGCTTTCCAGAATCTGCGGGGAGTTTTTCAAGGCCAATTGAACGTTGCCGCGCCGGATGAAATTTGGTTCGGTATGAAAACTGTTCTGCGCGATAGCTTCCTCGATTTTCAAAATCGGCGGGAGCGGTTCGTATTCGACAATTATTTTTTCA
The DNA here is from genome assembly GCA_050015635.1 of Verrucomicrobiota bacterium. Classification (GTDB taxonomy): domain Bacteria; phylum Verrucomicrobiota; class Verrucomicrobiia; order Limisphaerales; family UBA11358; genus UBA11358. The sequence continues at coordinate 31,749 of JBEKBA010000014.1, read as the reverse complement.
GCCGCCGCGCGGCAGGCTTCCTGGGATATGCCGACAACCAGCGCGATAATCTGGCCGTGATAATAAACCTCCTTGTCCGCAAGTAGGACTTCATCGCGCCGCACCGCGCCGACGTCATTCAAACCCGGCACATCTTCCGCTAGCAAAACTGCGTTGACCCCCGGCATTTTCTTCGCCGCAGAAGCGTCGCGCTTCAGGATTTTCGCCCGAGCGTGTGGCGCGCACACCGGCCAGACTTCAAGCATGTTTTTCCGCGCCGCGAAATCATCCGTGTAATTCGCCTCGCCGGTGACGTGTTTGTGCGCGCTTTCGTGCGGTGGCGGGCGATTCGCGGGTGCGGGCTGGGGAATTATTTTCTGCTCCGATACCCGCTGATTTTCGCCGACGAAAAATTTCTCAAACAAATTCACGATTAACCCGTTTCGATAGTCCACCGAACCGCGCACGTCGGAAATCGGCTCAAACTCTGTCCGCAAAATCGGGAGCGCGGTTTGAATCGTCTCCACCGACCACAGTTTACCGAGCAGCGCTTGTTCAGTTTTCCGCGCGCGCGACGGCATCGCCGCAACGCCGCCGTAAGCCAGCCGCACGTGACGCATCATGTTTTGCTTGTCCAAATCCACCGTGAAACATCCAGCCACGATGCTGATGTCCATTTCGCGTCGTTTGGAAACTTTGAACCACTCGCATTTGCGGGTGAGGCCTGGCGGCGCTCCTCCACGCGGGACAATGATGGTTTTCAAAATCTCGCCCGCTTGCAGCGCGGTTTTGCGGTAGGCGACAAAAAATTCGCTGATGGGTACTGTGCGCTCGCCAAAATCCGAAACACACACGACCTTCGCATCCAGCGCGAGCAACACGGGCGCGCTATCACCGATGGGAGAGGCGGTGACAAGGTTGCCGCCCATCGTGGCGCGATTGCGAATCTGCCGCGATCCGAAGACGCGCAGCATATCGCCGAGCGCGGGAAATTCTTTGCCAAGTTTGTCTTCAATCACACTCAGCGTCACCGCTGCGCCGATGTGCCATTCGGTATCGGTGGATTTGATTTCCTTCAGTTCCATCACGGCTTCGATAGAAATGAGCGTCGGGAATTTTTTGAAGCGCTTGGTGATGTCGAGGCCAAGTTCCGTTGCGCCGGCAATGAGACAGACATCGGGATTTTGCTTTTTTAGGCGCAGCAGTTCGACGAGTGATGTCGGGCGAAGGAATTTTTCACCGACGAATTGATATTCCACCGCGCCGAGTCTGGCTTCTGATTTTTTTAGGCGTTCGGCAAAAACGTCGTTGCCATTCTTCGTCGTTCGCTCGGTGAAGGCTTCGATGGCCGCGTCGCGAATCGGGCGGTAGCCGGTGCAGCGGCAGAGGTTGCCGGAAAGTTGGTCATCGAGATTGTCGTGTGTGTGAAGATCGTTGCGGTAATAACCCTCGAACAGCGAACAGATGAAGCCCGGCGTGCAATAACCGCATTGCGAGCCGAAGTGCTCAACCATTTTTCGTTGCACCGGGTGCAGATTCGCGGAGCAGCCGCCTTCGTTTTGTTTTGGTGCGCTGAAGGCCACGCCTTCCACACTCACGACCTCACGCCCCGCCAGCAGACAAATGGGCATGAGGCAACTGTTCACCGTGCGATAAGCGGCGTTGCCATCGGCATCGCGCTCAATGACGACGATTGAGCACGCCCCACAATCACCTTCGGCGCAACCCTCCTTCGTCCCGGTGAAACTGATGCTGCGCAAAAATTCAAGCAGCGTCGTGTTGGGAGATGTGTCCTCGACACGGACGGGGCGGCCATTCAAAATAAATTCAAAAAAATCGGCCATAATCCTTTTTAAGAGCGTAACCAAAAAATGTTTCCGTGCAACATTTCCTCTTGCCCCAAAAGAAAGCAAGGAACGCAGAAACAATGACACGAATTGCACGAATTATCATCATAAAGGAGGAACTCCCCGGACTTTTCAAATCGCCATTTCCATTGCGATCGGAGATCCCGGCGGCAGGCCTCAAAAAAAACAGGTGTTTTTTGGGAGCGCAGTTTGAAAACAAAAAATAAAAAAGCCAGGAAGTCGTGAGACTGCGTTAATAGGGTCTTGATTTGAAAAAATCAGCCGGTCGAGCTCCGCTTTGAGCGTGGAATCATTTACGCGGAGAACAATTGCGATTTGCGCCGCGCCGAGCTCCTGCCATTGTGAAAGCAAATGACCGATGACCGTCGTGCCGCGCCACGGCAGCAGCAACTTCGGTTTTCCCATCCGCGCCGAGAATGACCACACCCAGCGGATCTCTTTTTGCCACGCTCATTTTAGTTTCGCGCCAAAAAATTCGGCACGTTTCTGGATAAATTGCGCGATGATACTCACCGCGATTTCGTGCGTGCCCACGGCGGCGATATCCAGTCCGACCGGACAGGCGACGCGGTCGAACTGCTCCGGCGTGGCGAGTTTTTGACGCAGAAATTGCTCGCGGATGATGCGCGCCTTGCGCCGGCTGCCGATCAAGCCAAGGAACGCAAACGGAAAATGAACCCACTCCGAAAGCGCCAGCGCATCGTGCTGGTGGCCACGCGTGACGATGAGGCCAAACGCATTTTCCGGCGGGCGAAATTTTAATAATTCATGCCAGCCACCGACGCGCAGCTTTGTGGTCGTTGGGAAAAATTCGTAATTCGCCAGTTCCGGTCGGTCGTCGAAAACGGTGACAGCAAAATCGAGTTGCAGCGCGAGCGGCGCGACAGCCTGCGCGACGTGGCCGGAACCGGCGATCCACAATTCCACCGGCGGCGAAACCGTTTCCTGATAAAGCCATTCGCCGGCGTCGCTGTCAGCCACACGGGCAATCGAAAAATCCTTTTTCACGCCCCAGCGGATTGGCGATGTGACCTGAGCTAGTTCACTCCAAAGATTTTTTGACTGTGCGGCGTGTGGTAGAATCACACCTTTCACGCTGCCGCCACAGATGAGTCCATCGTCCCAGCCGAAATCATGGTCGAGCACCATGTCGAACTCGGCGGGCTGGCCTGTTTTCAACGCCTTAAGTGCGCGCGCTTGAACCTCGGCTTCGAGGCAACCACCCCCGAGCGTGCCAATGATCTTCCCGTCGGTAAAAAAAATGGCTTTGGCCCCGGAGCGCTGCGGGCTGGACCCTTTGGTGCTGGCGATGAGCGCGAGCGCCAGTGGTTGGTTCGCAGCGGCAGCAGCAAGTTGTTCGTAGAGGCGGGACATTTGGAAGTGTTACCGCGTCGCCGCAGCGCATTCAAATAAATTGCAGTCGTAGCCCCTCCCGCGCGACTTGCTTCGAGCAACTCCAGCATCCACATCAGTGCCTTTCTCTCGATGGTAAATTGCAGAACGCCAAACTTCCGGTCACGCGGCAGCCCGCCCAAAACCGATTGCGCTACAAGATGACATCGTTCTGAATACCACAATCCGGTAACCGAATCACTTCCACAACTAAGCATCGCAAGTCCGATTGCCTCTACAAAAGGAAGCGAGCTACAAATCCTTCCTGGTTGAGGACATCGATTCGCGGACGCTGACGTATGCCGAGGTGAAGGGCATTGCATCGGAAAATCGAGGCAAGGCCGGTTCCCCATCAACCACCGATGGCCGTCATCACGCGTTGCGGCTGGTAATTATTTCGGAACAGATGCTCCAACGGTTTCTGCACCAGCGTTTCACAAATCAATTCACCTAGTCGCGTGACATCAATCTGCGGGCGCAGCCCCAGTTTCAAATCCGTTTCCAAGTGGTTGCCGAGACAGGGACGCAACTTGCCGTCGCACGTCAACCGCATCTTATTGCAGCGTTCGCAGAAATGCAGGTCGCTCAACGCGCCGATCAAACCCACGGTCACGCCACGTTTTTTGAGCCGAAAATATTTCGCCGGGCCGAACCCGAACATTTCCGTGAGCGGCTCCAGCTTATCCTCGCGACGCAACTGCGCTAGCAGTTCGGTGGCGGGGAAAAAATTCCGTTCGCTCAACATTTCCGTGAAACTCACGGGCATCAGCTCGATAAAGCGAATGGCGATGTCGTGTTCCGCCGCGAAGTCGAGCAGCCGGAAAATTTCTATATCATTGCGTCCGCGCATCAGCACGGTGTTCAATTTCACGGACTCGAAGCCGAGTTCCTTTACAAGCCGGATGCCGCGCAACACCGGGTCAATATCGCCATTCGTAATGGTGCGGTAAATCGCCGGGTCGAGCGCGTCGAGGCTTATGTTGATGCGGCGCAAACCTACGTCAAACAGAGGCTTTGCCAGTTCCGGCAAACGCGTGCCGTTCGTCGTGAGCAGTACGGATTCGACGCCCGGCGTGGCAATCAAATCGCGGACAAATTCCACCGCGCCCGGACGGATCAGCGGCTCGCCGCCGGTCACGCGAAACCGTTTGAACCCCAGCGAAACTGTCACCCCCACAATCGTAAGCAATTCGTCGTAGGTCAGAATTTCCCTGCGCGGCAGCCAGTCCGCGTAATTCTCCGGCAGGCAGTAAAGACACCGCTCGTTGCAGCGATCCGTAATCGAAATGCGCAAATAATCAACCGTGCGTCCAAAAGAGTCTGTGTGATTCAAATTCATTTTTTTTGCGGCATGGTTGCGTGCGGGTCTTCTCCGCGCAAATGCGCCATACCTTCGCGAATCGCCGGCGCGAGAAATTCCAGGCACTCGCGCACCGCTGACGGTTTGCCCGGCAGATTTACGATCAATGATTTTCCGCGTGTGCCGGCAACTGCCCGCGACAAAATCGCCGTCCGCACTTTGACGAACGACTGCGCGCGCATGATTTCGCCGAAACCGGGTAATTCTTTTTCCAAGGCCATACGCGTGGCTTCCGGCGTCACGTCGCGCGCGGAAATTCCCGTGCCTCCCGTCGTCACAATTAAATCGCAGTTCAATTCATCCGCAAATTTTTTCAACGCTGCCGAAATTAAATCAATTTCATCCGGCACGATTGCCGATTCAAATTCCGCCGCGCCAAAAAAAAACCCTTCCAAGACCTTTTCAATCTCCGGCCCGCTGCGGTCCTCGTAAATACCCGCACTCGCGCGGTCGCTGATGGTGATGCGCCCAATTTTCATTCTTTGATTTTTTTCACTACGCGGACGCCTTCAATTCGCATCGTTTTGTCCACCGCCTTGCACATGTCGTAAAGCGTCAACGCCGCCGCGCTCACGCCGGTCAGCGCCTCCATTTCCACGCCGGTTTGCGCGTTCGTTTCCGCCGTGCAAAAAATCTCCACTGCGGCGCGTCGCACTTTGAAATTTACTTCCACATGATTCAATAGCAGTGGATGACACAGCGGGATCAATTCGCTCGTCCGTTTCGCTGCCTGAATTCCGGCTATCTGCGCAACCGTTAGCACGTCGCCTTTCGGCAGCGCGTTTTCTTTCAACGCGCGAATTGTGGCCGGAGCGCAAATCAATTTTCCTTCGGCCACCGCGCGCCGGCGCTGAATCGGCTTGTGTCCGACGTTCACGATGCGCGCCCCCCCCGACGTGTTGAGATGTGAAAAATTTTTCTTCATCACGCGTCCATCATATCGGTCGCCGGCAAAAAATCCACCTCCACACCCGCGTCCAGCGAACCCAGATTCGCGGGCACACGAACCAGCGCATTTGCCTCCGCGAGACAAGTCACGTCACCGGAACTCGACCATTTCAGCGGACGCAAACGCAATTCACCGTTTTCAAATTCCAATTGTGCCGGCCAAAGTGTTTCGCGCGGACACGGCGGGTCATCCAATTGCGTTGCGAGCCGTCCGCGCAAAAAAGACGGTCCGGCTTTACCTTCCAAGCGCGCGAGTGCGGTAACGACGGCGAAATGAAAACAGGCAAAGTGCGAGAGTGGATTGCCCGGCAGCCCAAACGCCGCGCGCGAACCGTTCACACCGAACAGGAGCGGCCTGCCGGGGCGAAGGTTCACCTGGCTGAAAATAATTTCAAAACCAAGCCGTTCCAACAAGGGACGGGTGAAATCCTTTTCACCCACGCTCGCGCCGCCGGAAACCAAAACCAAATCCGCCGCGGCGATCCGATTCAAATCAAGCTCCCGCCATGCGGCGTCAAAGTTTTCCGGCAGATGTTTTTGTTCCAGATGGCAAGAAAATTTTCGCAACAAACCACGAATTAAAATCGAATTACTGTCGCGGATTTGTCCCGGTTTGGGTGGCTGGCCGGGAGAAACAATCTCATCGCCTGTCGTGAAATGGATGACGCATAATGGGGGGCTGACGAGCGGTTGCACGCAACCGGCGGTAGCCAGCAATGCCAGCGTGCCTGCGTTTAAACGAGTGTCCACGGGCACGAGCGGCTGCCCCGCCTTCACATCTTCGCCGCGCAGCCGGAGGTGCGTGGCGCGTTCATTTTTCACAATACGGATGCGGTCGCCGTCGCGTTCCACATGTTCCTGCATCACCACGCGCAGGCCGCCGCAAGGCAGCGCCGCGCCGGTGGCGATCCGCATCGCCTGACCGGTTTTCAGTTCGTGCGGCTTCCAATCCGCCGCGCGAATTGTGTCCACCACCTGAAAACTTACCGACGAGTCGCCGGACAAAATCGCGTAGCCGTCACGCGTCGAACAATCAAATGATGGCAAATCTTCCTCAGCAAAAACCGTTTCGCGCAGCACATGGCCAAACGCATCGTCGAGTGGCACACACACGGCGGGCATCGGTTGACAACGCGCACGGATTTCCGTGATAGCTTCGTCGAGCGATAAAACTTTTTGCTGCCGCTTTTGTGAATCGGGGTCTGGTATGAAAGTAGAAACCTGCGAACTTACATCTGCGACGACAACTGGCAATGCGCGACGTTTCCAGATGGGCACGTCCTGTTTGAGGCGATCCATGAATTCGGCGAGCAACGCGATGGCTTCCGCGCGATGCTCCGCGGCAATACCGAGATAAATTGACGTTTCGCCAACCGGCACGACTCCGAGGCGATGAATCACCCGCGCCGCGAGACATGGATGCCGCGTGGAAATGGTTTCGAGCAGCCGCCGGATTTCGCGCCGGGCCATTTCGGAATAAGCTTCATATTCGAGTGCGGAAATTTTTTGACCGTTTTCCTCGTCGCGAACGACGCCGCGAAATTCAACCCACGCGCCGCCGGTTCCAACCTGCACCGGCAGGCAAATCTTTTCCACAACCGGGTGACTGACAAGTTGGATTTCCATTTCCATTCGCTAAAAAATTATCCGCCTGAAACCGGTGGAATCAAGGCCACTTCGTCAACGTCCGTGAACTCCGTTTCGGCCCCGGCATATTCCCAATTGTGGGCGAGTCGAACATTATGGCGGTGCGTGGCCAGCCCGGGAAATTTTTCCAGTAATAGGATCCACAGTTGATCGCCGTTCAACGGCGACGGCAGCGGGAGTTCCATGGCTTCACAACCGGTCACATCCTTGAGTTGGGCGAAAAAGAGCACGCGCATAATAATTTTAGACGGCTTCGATCAATAATTTTCCGCCGGCAAAAATCAACACGCCCGCGAGCACGCGACTGAAGGTGATGCTGCTCCAGCGCCGCGCGCCTAAATGCGTGCCGAGCAGCGCGCCGACAACCGCCGGCAACATAAGCCAGAGCAGCGGCCCGGCGTGTGTGATTTTTCCCCAACCCGTTCCGACCAGACCGGCAATGGAATTGAGCACGATGAATCCCGCCGCGATGCCGCCGGTGGTTTTGGGTTTCACCCAGCGGAATAAATACAAAAGCGGACTCAAAAAAACACCGCCACCGATGCCGGTCAGTCCCGCAAGAAAACCCAGTGCCGCGCCGACAATTAGGGCAAATGGCCAATAACATTTTTGCACAACTACATCATCCGTTTGCCAGCGCGCACGAAAAAATAAAATCAGACCCGCTGCCATCAGTACTCCGCCCAGCACGAGTTTGTAGGTGTGCGGGCTGATGTGAATTTTGCTGCCAAGCCAGGCGCACGGCACGGATGCGACGGCGAATAAAAGCAAAATTTTCCAATCAAAATGTCCGGCGCTCCAAAACCGCCACCACGCAATACTGGCCACGAGAACATTCGCGATTAAAACCGCCACGCGCGCGGAAGCGGGCGCAACGCCGATGAGTGCGAGCGCGGCGAGATACCCCGTCGCGCCACCGTGGCCGACAGAGGAATAGAAAAATGCGACCGTAAAAACCGCGGCGAGCAAAATGATCCAGTTGAGCGCGGTCAGGTCATGCATGGTTGTTTTTGCGTTTGGATTCCGCTTTCAGATTTTGGTTCACAAAATTTATATCACGCAAATTCACTGGGAAAGCCAATAGAACCGTTGGGGTTGGTTGGTAACAGTGGTATCGTCAAACTGAATCATGCCAGCGCCGTCGGCTGTCACGGTTCCAATCGTTTGCCAGTTGGTCGTTGTCAAATCAGAGTTGGCCTACACTTGGTATTGTAAGTTCGTTCCGCCGATACCGGTCAAATGGAAAAGGCCATTCTTGAATCCAAACTGACTGCCACAATAAATTGGCCGCCCCATTTTGGCCACCATAAAGTGGCCAAAGCGGCCAATAATTGGTGGTGGTCACACAAACGTAAGTCATTATTTAGATGGTGCCGACGGAGGGGGTCGAAGCCATAACATGTTGATATTAAACTTTTTGCAACTTGCGTTATCGCCGTATCAACATTGAACCAAAGCGTGATTTAGTCGTTTGGGTAGCCGGATGCGTTCTGTGCAGGTTGACGCACCAAAACGCGCGTTTCGTGTCACAAAAGTGTCACAACAACAGACGGGGGCCGGGGGGGTCGCGCGGCTGCGCCGTTCAAATTTCTCCGATGGGTTTGCGAGACCGGAGATTTCAGACAAAGGGCCAATCCGGGTAATCAGAACTGCTCCAACTATGACAAGCTCGGGCTGCGAGGCTATATGACGCCGGTATTAAATCATTTTTGCCTGAGTCGCGTCCATCCGAGTTGCACTTGATTCTCCTGCACAACGCTCCGGAAATGCGATCAATGGCCGGTGTAGGTGATGCGCCAGAGAGTGCCGTTGCCATCCTCAGTCACCAGCAGCGCCCCGTCATGCGCCACTGCTACACCCACCGGCCTCCCCCAGACGCTGTTGTTATCCACCACAAATCCCGTTAGAAAGTCCTCGTATTCGCCGGTGGGAACGCCGTGATTAAGATGCACGCGCACCACTTTGTAGCCGGTGCGCAACGTGCGGTTCCACGAACCATGAAAAGCATCGAAAATATCTCCGTGATATTCCGCCGGGAATGCCGCCACGCCATTGGTGGCGGTATAAAACGTCATCTCTAGCGGGGCAGAGTGCGACTGCAATAACACGTCCGGAACGACGGCCTTGCCGACAAGGTCCGGCCGTTCGCCGGTATGACGGGGATCTACATAATTGCCCATGTAATACCAGGGCCAGCCGTAGAATCCGCCCTCTTTCACGCGCGTGATGTAATCCGGCACCAGATCATCGCCCAAGGCATCGCGCTCATTGGTAGAAACCCACAAGTCGCCCGTGTCCTGATCCACCGCCATTCCCACGCCGTTGCGGATGCCCGTCGCAAACGTACGGAGGGGTTCATACCCTTCCGGGTCGGTGAACAGAATGTCGGCACGATGGGATTCTGGTCCCCATGCCGCGCCCAATCCGTGTTCTGCTTCCCAAAGCTGGATGTCCTGGGGATTTTTCGTCTTCATCTCTTCGGCGACGTTTGATGCCGAACCGACCGAAATAAACATGCGCTTGCCGTCGCGGGAAAACACCACGTCGCGCGTGCTGTGCCCGCCGCCGCTGTTGCACAGGCGCGGGACAATCACCTGAGCGTCGCCGCGCGCCTGGAGATCGCCGTTGCGGTAGGGGAAGCGGACCACTGAGTTGTTGTTGGCGACATAGATCCATTGCGGACTGTCGCCGGGCGGATAAAAGGCGATGCCAAAGGGCCGGTCAAGGCCATCCGCGAAAATTTGGTTTACCGAGGGTGCATCCGCGCCGTCGGCCGCGCGCAGCACGCGAATGTGGTCCGCACCCGTTTCCGCGATAAAAATATCTCCGTCGGGCGCCACGCGCATCAGACGCGGATTCGTAAGACCGGAGGCAAACAAACGCACGGTAAATCCCGGTGGAACCGACAAGGCGGCATCGGCAGGCCGCTCGACCACCCGCGGGGGATTTCCAGCCGAAGCGGTTTTGAAAGGCGGAGGCAGATCCGCGAGGGTGATATGGTGTTTGTCACCTGGAGCTGCATGTTCCCAGGCGCCAGGGTCAGCTTCGACCGAGGCAGCCGTTATCTGCACTACGCTGTTGGACAGGGTAATGCCGGGCGGAACAGTCAATGTCGAAAGATAGGCAATCACATCGCTGCGCGTCCCGGGATCGGAGATGAGTATCGGCATGATGGTGCCCGGAACCGCCTGCATCGGACTTGTGAGGAAATGATCCAAGGTGGATGCATCCCAGGTGATGCCGGACTCGCTCAACGCTTTAGTATAATTGAAGCCCAGGCCGGAACCGGCGCGCCGTCCCAAAACGCCTACCAGACTGGGGCCCAGTTTGACGATCACCGTGTGCCCGGGTCCCAGGCTCGTGGTATGACAGACAGCACAGGTCACCTGAAAGAAAGCCTGCCCGCGGACGGCATCACCCGCCGGCTGATCTTGCGCCGCCGCCTGATTCCCTACACCGAGACCGGCAAGAATGCTTAAAACGAGCACGCCAATGAATGATTTCATATCTCCGTTTCATCATGGCCAACGAAAGACGAATGACAAGTAATGAATGCGAAAGGCTTGATCATTATGCATCGCCAACTGTTTATTTCGTCTGAAAATTCAGCACGAATCTGAAACTTGCAGCCTGCCGCTGCCAGAATTTGCCCCGTACCTTAGCACTGGTCGGGGGGGTCGCGCGGCGCGGTTGCACAGATTTGTCTGATGGGTTCGCGTGGCCTTGGCCCACGCCGCAGGCGTGAAAGCTTTAATCTGGGTAATTTTGGCTGCCGGCAAGCGCGTGAATAAATCTTTCAAATAATCGAAGGGGTTGATGCCCTGCCGCCGACAACTGCCCAGCAAGGTGTAGATGACAGCACTGCGTTCGCCGGCTTCGGGATGCCCAAAGAACAAGAAATTCTTTTTTCCGAGAGCACTGGGCCGAATCGCATTCTCAATGAGGTTATTGTCAATTTCCAAAGTCCCGTCCGCGATGAACTGGTTCAGCGCGGCCCAGCGTTTCAGAGCGTAATCAATCGCCTGGCCGAGCAATCCTTGCGGTAAAGTTTTTCTGCGTGTCAACTCCATGGCACGATGTAGCCGATTCAATACCGGTTGGCAGCGCAGGCGAGGCGCGGGGTGGGTAACTCGGAGGTTATAGTTTTGAATAATCAATCTCCGCTCCATTGATAATCGTATCCGGCTGGCGGGTCGTAATGTATCGAGATCGTTTCAGGTTGTTTGAGATACATTTTAATATAACTGACATGACCATCCACAAAACCGACCATGTCCTTTGCGTTGTTGAACTGGCAATTACCAACATCGGAAACCGGCTGTTTCGGCTCATGCCACGAATAGGGAACAATCGCCGGCCATTCGTTCACGAGAACCGTTCTGACTGGATGTTTGATCGAGGCAAGTTTCAGTCCGGCAATTCCCAACAGCGGCTGCGCGGCGGCGTGCCCATTGGCGAATTCGTTTGCCCCGTTAAAAAGATAACTGGAAAAATTTGAAGTGGGCAGTTCGTGCTGGCCCTGACGCACAAATTGAACCGGGTCAACGGTGAAGTTGTAGGAAAAAGTATCTGCCGGACAGATGAACAATTTATTTTCATTCGTCGGCGCACCGCCCAGACCCACATAACTCTGTATGAGGTCTTTGTAGCTGTCCCAAACGTGGTTCGTCACTGTTGAAGGCGAAGTATCATTTGAATCATCGGAATACATGCGCACTCCTAAATTAATTTGGCGCAGGTTGTTCAAGCAGGTCGTTCGTCTCGCCCTATCCTTTGCGCTTTTGAGTGCTGGAAACAACAAGGCGGCGAGAATAGCAATGATGGCGATGACCACCAGCAGTTCAATCAGGGTGAATCCTTTTGCGGCCTTGGAATTGTTGTTCATGCCAGTTTAGACAATGCAAAGAGTGACGAGTCACGCCGCCAAAAAGGAGAATGGGTCGAAATTTTGAGACCCGTTCTTTTTCATAAAAATACGGTAAGCCGGTCGAAAAGTGCAGTCTAGCTGAAAATTATTACGTTTTCGATTCCGCAACCCGCCCGCCTTGCGACCTACGGCGCTCTCTTTGAAGCGCGGTCGCAAGGCAGGTGCTTGCGCACGGCCACCATTCAGAAAGGTTTTCAAAAGTGAAACAATCGGTGCGGCTCAGCCGACCGCATTAGCGTGGCAGGGAGAAGTAATTTTTTCACTGGCTGGGAGGGTAGCAGCCACCGGCCTAGACCCATCCAGAATCAAAAATATAGGCCAGCGGCAGCTTGCCGCCCCCGTGTGTGCCGCCGGTTGCGCGGTGTCTTGGACGACAACCTCGATGGACTCGATGAGCGGGGCTTGAGCATCCGCCGGTTTCGGCCATTGAGTGCGGTCATACTCCTGAATAAAATCCGCTGTCCCCGCCAGCAACGCCATGATGACCGGCTGCAAATTGCGTCCAGACACCTTCACGCCGAGAATCGTATAGACCAGCACGAAATTGGTGCCGTGGTTGCCGTCATAGCAGGATTCCGTTTACTATGTGTTAAAGCATCACTGTCAGTGAAAGGTGAAAAAAATTATGAAAAATAGTGGCAAGTTGGCGCGAATTCCCTTTGGAAATACAAGGGTTTTTGCTATTTTACTGGCATCTGGAACGGGTTTGCAGACCGTGCCCATCCGTGGTTAAAAACACTTCGCGTTAATTCGTGTCTGTTTATTACTCTCAACTTTCAACTCTCAACTGACTACGCATATCCAAACGCCTTGACCAGGGGTTTGAGCTTTTCCAAATGCGGTTCGAGATATTTCTGATAGTTGCGCCATCGGCCAACCGCGCGATTATAGACCGGTTTGGTCACGTCGGCGTAGGTCGGGGAGCGCATCGCTTTCTGCCGCGCATGTTCGTCAAAGGCGAGCACGCGTGCGTTCCACGGCAAGCCCAGAAAATCCAGTGTCTTGCGCGCCACGGATTCCAGATCCTCCACCATGTCCTCGTAGCGCACTTCGAGGAACGGGTTCTTGATCAGCGGCCTTAGTTTCAGCCACATTCCCATCACCCGGGTGTAGGTTTCCACGGTGCCCTCAAGGTTCAGACAAGTCGCACCGCTCATGTTAAGGGGTAGATATGCCTGCATGAAGCAGCTCAAGACGACATCGCGCGGATCGCGCAAGGCCACGATAAGTTTTATCTCCGGAAAGAATCGGACAAAGCCAAGGATCAATTCCTGAAAGGCAGGATTTTTGTCAATCAGCAGGCGATGGCCAACCGGATTGCCGAGGTGCAAGGCCATCGAACGAAAATACCTTTTACGGGCCTGCCGTAAGGTTTCGGTTTGCGCCGCTTCCAGTCCCGCCAGGATGGTTGTTCCTTTGGGTAAACTGCGCGTGAGAAAACCGTAAGCCTTGTAGTAAAAGATCCTCGTTTCTTCCGCCGAGACAATATCGGGGTGCGAATCAAGTACCTGTTCCAGCAGGGTCGTCCCGGAACGGGGATGACCGCCCAGAAAGGCCAGACGATGGGGTGGTTGAAGTTCCCGGCCAAAATCAAACCAACGCTGTAACTGTTCAGCCGACACGTTGGTTTCCATCTCCTTCAAGTTTCTGACCATTGATTGCAATGGGGCAAGCAGGGGCGGCGCGTCCGGGCTCAACAGCGCCTTGGCTTCCAAAAATGCGGTCATGGCTTCGTCATAACGCCCCTGACGGTCCAGTATCCCGCCCAGTTCATAGAAACCCCGGACCCGCATCTCGCGATCAGCCGCCGTCAGGATGGGGCGCAGCGCCTCTTCGGCTTCGGCCAGTCGCCCCGCCTGCCGGTGCAATTTGGCTTGGGTCAGCCGCGCCAGAGGACAGGCGTTGTCCGATTGAAGGGCGCGCTCCACCATTGCGGCGGCGTCTTCCATGCGGTGAAGGCGCTCGTAAACTTCCGCCAGCCGGGCGATGATGTCCGCCGTGGCGTCCTTATGTTCGACCGCGCGCCGGAAATAATTTTCGACCATTTTATGTATGCCGAATTCAAGGGATAGCCGCCCGGCAATCGCCAAAGCCTCCGTTTTATTGGGTGCAAGGCCGATGGCTTGTTCAAGGCAGCGTTCGGCTGCCGCGTAGTCGTAATTAAAATAGTGATCGCGACCCAACAGAAACCGCAGCCGCCAGTTGGCTGGATCAAGGGGGCAGGCGCGTTCGAGAATTTCGATGCCTTGTTGAAAGTCACCGCGCTTGCAGCACTCCTCGGCGGCCTGAACCATCCGGTTCAAGGTGTTGGCGGAAACCAACTGCGGTTGTTTCATGAGTGAAAAATTAGATGCTGAAGGTTTTTACGCAAGCAGTCTCTGCAAAGTGGATCCGGATGGCAAACCTTACAGTGGTGCGAACAAGCAGGTCACCGGTGGTTAGTCTGCAAAAAACGTTTCCAGACGCGCGGGCAAACGATCAATGTGCGCGGTGAATGATCACATATTGAACGATGAACAGAATTCCATCACAAATCGCGATGAATGCAAAAATGGTTTTCAACACTATCGGATTGGAATGACGGCTCAGATAAGGGGCCAGTCGCGCCCCAAAGACACAGCCCAGTCTGGTAAAAGCGGCGATGTGCCACGGTATCCCGCCGAGCAAAAATTGATGGATCAGGGTCAAGTAAATGGAGTTGATGGAAAGCAAAACCACCCCCAACCCAATGCACATGGTCACATCCACCCCGTAAACCAGCATCAGCAGCGCGGCGACGAGTTCACCTTCGCCGATGGCAATCCAGCCGGTGATGAGTCCGCCGATGAGGGCGATGATGAACAGCGGAACCGACGCGTTCGGGGGAATCTCCTTGCGCGCGGCTTATTTTACGGCCCTGCGGGAAAGGACAATGGTCAGGACGCCCAGCAAAATCGAAACGGGGCCGAAAAGCAATTTTACCAGCAGGGCGCTGGGATGGATTACCAGCGAGCTGATTGTGCTTCCAATTAGCAGTCCGGGCACGGTCAGTTTCAAGGCACGCAGGGGAACCACTCGTTTCTGCATCCAGCCGATGGCGCCGCTGGTCATTCCCCACGACTGGCTGGCCAGCGCAATTTTAAGAGCGGTCACGGGTGGAAGATGAAAAATAAATATGATGACGGGGATGAAAACAATGCCGCCGCCCACGGCGGAGATGTTTCCCAGGATCGCCCCGCAAAATCCAACGGGGACGAAAATCCAGTTCTGTTTGAAAAGAGCAATTGGATCGTGGGCCAGTCTGAAATAGCCGACTATCCAAACGGCAAGAAACAACAGCAGCCACCAGGACCAATATCGAAAATCACGCCCCATTTCAGGTCTGGGCGATTTTGAATCTTCTAACATGCTGCCAGGCACGTATTCGCTGATGGATTTGATGGGTGCCATGAATTTCTTGAAATTTTTTCGAAATGCCTTTAGTTTCGATTCCGATTGACCATTTTCTGATTAGAAGAACACAGCCTAACATTCTTTTCGTCTTAATGCAACACGATTCTATGTAGCCAGGTTGGGTTAATATTTTAAGAAAACCGCAGTTGCAGAATTTTCGTCAATGGAAGTCCGGAAACAACGGGGTGAAATTTATAGGATATAATCATTGGTTCACGGTTGCGAAGATATGTCAGTTATTTCGATTGTGAACCCTTTGTCGAATGGAACTTCAACACAGCTGCCGTTCGCGAACCAACGTGAAGTTTGCCATAGATGTTTTCGAGATGCCAGCGGACAGTGCTTGCGCTCAAGCCGAGGCGGTTGGCAATTTCTTTGTTGCTCAGGCTATGAGCGAGCAGCTCAAGGATTTTCTTCTCGCTTGGTCGGAGGTCTTCAACTTCCGACGCGGAGGTGATTGGTTGTTGGAAGGCAGCAATGACTTTACGCGCGATTTCACGAGGCATAGGCACGCCACCTAGCCGGGCTTCGCGAACAGCCGCGACGAGGTCTTCGGGCGTGCAGCGTTTGAGCAGGTAGCCGCAGGCGCCGGCGCGCAGTGCCGCCGAGATGCGTTCCGTGTCTTCATAGACAGTAACCATGATGATCTTTACCGATGGCAGCAATTTTTTGAGCTGGGTGGTGCATTCAATGCCGGACATTTTTGGTAATTGGATGTCCATGAGCACGACTTCGGGCTGATGTCCGGGCAGTTCCTGCAACGCTTCCTCGGCAGTTGCGCAGGTACACAGACACTCACAATCCCGCGCGGTCTTAACAAAGCGCGTAAGGCTTTCCCGGATGGTCTTATTATCTTCAACGATAGCAACACGAATCATAAACTTCAGTCCAATGGCAGATAAAATCGCAGGGTGGTGCCGCGTCCGGTCTGGCTGGTGAAGGCAAACCGCCCGCCCATTTTTTCCAGACGTGCCCGCATATTGGCCAGTCCATCCATACCGCGCGTTAGCTGGCCGTATCCCAAGCCGCCGCCATTATCAGCCAGGGACAAGCGCAACCGGCTTCCGATGATTCGGATGTCGATCCGGACTTCCGTGGCTCCGGAATGCCGCACGACATTGGTCAGCGCCTCTTTGAAGGCCAGGAATAAGTCGTGCCGGTGTATCGGGTTTATAGTTTTGCCGGGGAGATCAAGTGTTCCCTTCAAGTGGCAGGTGATGTTCGCCAGTTTCAGGAAACGATCCGCATAGAGGCAGAGATAACTCCCGAGTGACTCTAGCGAATCATGTTTCGGGTTCATCGCCCAAACAATTTCGTCCAAGACGGTGACCATGTGTCTGGCACGGTCTCCGATTTGATCCAGAGACTGGTCCAGGATTGCGCCGGCGACTGGCACGGCTGCCAACATACTGATTTCGGTCAAGCCTGAGCCGAGTTCATCATGCAGGTCCTGGGCGATGCGGGCACGCTCCTGCTCCATTGCCCGGTGTTGTTCGATGCTCTGTCTATTCTGGATTTGATCCTCGAGCTGTACCGTGCGTTCTTCGATCTTTCGATGAAGTTGGGTGATCCACAGCGCGGCAATTATGAGTATGCACCCCAGCGCTCCGACCATGAATAATAACCGCCGCAGTGTCCACCAGGGGGGGCGAGCGAGAACTTTGATATCCGCTGGCGAATCCAGCAACAACTCAAAGGAAGCGATGTGCGGGTTTGACATTTGGCTTCCTCCCTGAACGGCATAAACACCGGTCAATTCAAGACGACTGCCGGTGGGGAGCGAATGCAGAAACTCATTTTCCCCTTTCAATCGTGCAACAAAGCTTTGTGCGCCGTCCTGCATCTCCAGTATTGTTTCCGTGCCAACCTGCCTCACGCCAGACAATACTTCTTCTACAGAGACCCGAGTTGAGTCGTATTCATCATTGAGCAAATTGCCGGGGGCCAACTGTCTGGCCTCCGGCAGAGCGGCATTACCTGTCTTATGCACCACGGCCTCGTGCAACAGGGGAGTGGCGCCGCCTAGTTGAGGATAGCCTGACACATCCACCATATCGCCAACCTGCAATGCCGCGGACTTGTTTGGCACGAATCGGGCTCCGTTGGTTCCCACCATCATGAAGCACATGTCTTCTCCGACATGAACAATCTGCCCGGACATTTTGATGCGTCGAAGCAAGCTCGCTTGGGGATCAAACTGTAGCAATTCCGCCGGAGTTTTGTAGGGAGTGGAAATATCCTCCATCGTTGAGCTTTCCTCCATCAAGTTGGGATTGAGAATCACGATCTCTCCAAGTATCACCTGGTGCGTTTGATCGTTCCGCGAAGCGAGCAGGCAGCCACGAATCCGAACCAGCTTGTTTTCGTAACGCTTCAGTTCCGCTTGGCTCAAACTACTGTTCAACAACGCTTTGATGACGCCCCCGGGCGTTAGCAACTCCATTCCGTCCGTGTTGACCGCCGCGACTATGCCCTCGATTTCCACGTATTGGGCATCCATACTGCCGTTCATTAGTTGGTCCCAGGTGGGGCGAATGGGTTCAGGCAAACGCCCCGCACCCAGGTGGTTCATCCGGCTCAGGTTGATCATAGGAGCGAAACTGCCGGAATCAGTCACCCCTTCGACTTCCACAAAATCTCCGGGCCGCACCGCATCAGCCCCCCGTACAAATACTCCACTCGTCGAATCTTGGATCGTAAAACCAAAGTAGAGGGAAGTGCCGGTGACGACGCCGCGGATTTTGACCGGGTACCCCAACTGTGCCTCCTCCCTTTTCAGTTGATGCACTTCATCCGCCGTCGTCAAAACCGGCAACTTTGCAGGATTTATTTTTGCATTGGTGACTTCGGCTGCAGTTGGCTGATCCACCGCTTCAATCAGCCGGCTGCCCGGTACCAACAGAAGGTTGGGCACTTTTAATCCGTCGGAGTTGTACGCGCCCTCGCAGAATCCAGTCGCCCGGACCAGGCTGCCCATCAACGTTGTTTTGCTCCAATCCGCTTTATCTGTGACCTTCACCTGCATGTGGGCAAGACCGACGCTTAACTCCATCCGCAAACCGTCGTCCTCCGGCCAGACTCGTGTGATTTTGCCCTCCACTTGGCTCCACGACCCATCCTCTGTTTCATCCAGTATCTGGCCAATGGATATCTGACGTGGTATCGGTAACGCGCCTTGGCTGATGACTTCTAATTGCAGATTCGATTTGCCAATAAACAGACAGCTGCCATCATCCGAGTTGAGGGAGAACTTGTAGATGCCGTCTCGTGGTATTTCGAGGAAACCGGTGAATTGAAGCGCTACGTCTTCATCACGCGTCCGCACGGCCAAATCAAAATTATCAACTGTCCCGGTCTTGACTGGTTTCAGTTCGTTGAAGTCCGGCAGTTCGGTCCACCAACCTTCATAACATCGGTAATCCAGCCCCCTGACCCAATGGGTCGTTCCGCCCGGGTTCCTGAACAGCCCGGAATCATTTAGATTGCGCCGGGGCAAATCCGGTCCCTCATAGTTTATCTCCAGTCCGAACAACCCTGGACCATTAAACCAGTCAACCCGGATTGGAATCTTCCCCGCTTTAAGAAAAACGGCGCCGGCTCTTTCGAACATAGGATGAAGACCATCATTGTTCACTATCAGACCGTCAACCCCAATCTTGAAAATGTCACCCGTTCTCATGACCGTGGCTGAGCCGGTCAAACGCAATCTTTGTCCGATGTTCAATCGTTCATCAGGAGTTTTCATTTCCAATATCAGGCCTCCAGACGCGTCCATCATCGCGAATTCACTGTGCGTAGGGCTTACCCAGCAAACCTGTCCTTCAAGCCGGATTGGATGGGAGATGCCGGAATTTTGCACGCCGAGTTGCCGGGCTTGAAGGCAATTGGTGATTGCCAGCAATGGCGCCGCCGTCAAAGTCTGGCCAGTTGACACAGTTTCATTGCAAACCAGGATTCCGCCCAAAATCAGGCATCCCAACCCTGCCGCCCGGCTGCACCATTTTAAAAAATCCGCTCTCAACATTCACCGAAATATAGCCAGGCTTTCCAAAAAAAACGATTCTTAATTTTTCATTAAACCTCGAAATTATGGGGGGTGCCACATGAGTCTGGTGTCAACAGCATTTATAAAAAAGTCATGGGATTATGTCTTTGACAAACTTTTAGGGTGGTAGGGACTGGTGGCCGTCCGCAAGGACCGCTGCGGCGTCCCCGTCCGGCAGGACGGAACGAACGTGATAAAACCCTGCTTTTTCCACCGCCTGACGCTGCGTTTGGCGACTGGGACAGCGCAGCGCGCTATCCCTGCCTTGATAGTTTGTGAACGGCACAATCCCGAAAAAGTCCGGGATTATGTCTTTGACAAACATTTAGGGTGGTAGGGACTGGTGGCCGTCCGCAAGGACCGCTGCGGCGTCCGGTCATCGCAGCGCGATGACCCTACTTAAATTTGTCAACCAACCGGATAAGCATACAAATTTGAACTGAAATGCCCGTCGTTGTTGACTTTTCACGTTTTGGAGAACCCACCCGTTTTGAGTCGAATCTTAACTTCAATTTGATGTAGCCTTGCCAAATCATGTAACCGGACATTTGTCAGGCTAGGCATTTCCGGCACAATGAGGTAATCTCTAAACACAGCAATTAATCAGGAACGTAACATAGTAACAAACTCATTAAAATTATGGAAACATCAAAAATACAAACAGGGATAGAAGCAGGTCTTAAATCAGGACCGACTTTAAGGAATGATCGTAGCATTTGGCGTACGGTCGCAGTAATTTTGGCAGGCTGCGGAGTGGCCTCCACTGTGGCAGCTCAGACAATGTCTGAAGATGTGGGAACTCCCTCCGGGAATGTCATTCAAGAGAATTTGACCGGCGGTTCTGCCGCGAACGGTGCAGGAAATGTAAACGGCGTTGACTATTTGAACGCCCTTAATCCTGGTGAGGTCTTTACGGCGAGTGGTGGCACGACGCTTACTGCCGTCAGTGTTCAAGGCAACGGTGATGCTGGCTATTATACGCCTAATGATGAGTCTAGTACAGCTTATGGAATTTATCAGGGGTATAGCGATGGCCTCGCTTCAGTATCAGGTTTAGTACCTTTACTAGAGTGGGATATCCAAATCGGCAGTGTCAGTGGAACCACCATCACTACGATTGCCAATGAATCAGTGACAGGTTTCGCCCCAGTAAGCAATTCGAGCTTTATTACGTTCAACCTCGCCGGCAGCGGCATTACGCTGCCAACGACGGGGACGTATGAGTTTAGTATGACGTTAGATATTAGCACTCTTGACGACTTCGGGTACGGAGTTCAACCCAATCCGTCCAGCGGTGCAGTATGGTATGGACTTGCAGAAAGCAAACAACCTGTCGCTTCAGGGATTGGGTCAGCCAATGCCCTTTATGGTTTTGATAACGGTACTGATGCCGGGGAACTTGGCAGTGGCGTGCTTACAGGGGCCGTGAATAAAAATGCTGGGTATTCTGCTCTTGGCGACAACTATGTCTATGTTTTACAGGGGGTGCCAGAGCCAGCTACCATGGCTTTGGTGGGTCTTGGCGCTATGGGAATGATGGCTGCACTTCGGCGTCGGCGTGCGTAAGTGGTAGATTGAGTAATTTGTCGGACACAGCCCTCGATTGGAAAATCGAGGGCTTTTTTTAGCATGGCGGAAATGCTTTACGAAACCTTCGCCTCAATTATAGCATTCTGACCATGAACTTCCGAAATGGCAGCGTGCTACGGCACAATATCACGTTGCGTAGAGACAAAGACCGCTTCGGATTGAATACTCGAATAGGTTGAGTCAGGTCTTTGGAGCGGGATTATGCTTTGACAAACTTTTAGGGTGGTAGGGACTGGTGGCCGTCCGCAAGGACCGCTGCGGAGTCCCCGTCCGGCAGGACGGAACGAAAGCGAAGCCACCTGCGATTTTATAACGCGGGTTTAATGCCGTCGCCTGACGCTTGCGCTCGGCGACGGAGACAGCGCAGCGCTGTCTCTACCTCAATTGTTTGTAAACGACATAATCCCGAAGCGGGCAATAAAAGTTTTGTTCGAGTCTAAAGTGGTTTGTTTCTTGATTGGAGCGGGCCACTTTTTTTGGATTTTCCAGGCTTGTAATATTTCAAGAGGATGGCTTGGCCCCGATTTATGAACCGTCGTATAGCAGTTTCAATCAACATTGGCACAGTTTGTCTATCTCTTGGAAAATGGCAGAGCGTTTCCTTGTCCCGACCGGGACAGCCGGAAATTAGCCCGGCACAACGTGCCGGGAATGTCGTCCCATACCGAATTCGTCCTGAAGGGACGGCGGAAATAAAAGTGTGCCAATATCAAGATGAACTGCTATAGTTGTGAGATCGGAAACATCCCGCCTGAATCTGAATGGATTCCCAATAACAACGCCTGACATTTGTCAGGCTATGCAATTTCCAGTTTTAAGTCATTATTAAGCCATCCGATAAACCATGATGCAATTAGCTGCGAGAAGGGCGTGTCTTTGTTTGATTGATGTATGAAAAAGTTAGTCATTCAGCCCAAGTCGCGTGTCGTTTCGCGCAGCCGTGTAGTTCTGCTTTTCAAATCAAAAACTCAACCTGTAAACTTATGAAAAAAACCGTTTCCAAGCTCTCATTGTTTTGCGTGGCGCTTGCCGTCATGTCTGGGGTTGCACTGGCGCAACCTGCCAATCAACTCCTCAATGCCGGCTTTGAGAGTCCGACTCTCGGGAAAATAACCAATGGCTTCTCGCAAATAGGTCCATGGGAGAATGCTGGAAGCCTTTATACTGATAGCGGTGTTGAACTCTTGGACCCGCATAGCGGCTCTTATCGGGCGTATGAAAATCAGGGTGATAGTGGCGCATACCAAATTGCCGACTATCAAATGATTCTGGGCGACCAGATTACTCTTTCCTGGTGGGCGTTGGCCAGTTCCACGTCGCAACCCACCAACCCTCCGGTGCAGGTCGTTGGTCTTATTTCATCAAGCACGTATGGCCCGGACAACTGGGCTAACGCTCCTATTTATCTTACAGTTACGAACATTGCCCTGACCGGAGGTTGGGTGGAATACACGATTAATTATACGGCTCAAGCGGGTGATGTTAATAACTATATTGGCTGTTACTTTGCTACTACAACTACAAACGCCTTTGGAAACCCCACAAACGATTATGGTGGATATGATGACTTCTATCTGGGGGTGCTTCCCTCAGGCAGTCTGCCCGTCATTGTGACTGAACCGACCAGCCAGACGGCCTACAAGGGTGACTCGGCTATCTTCACGGTGTCGGCGGTCGGAGCGACGAGTTATCAATGGCTGAAGGGCTCTTTGTCGGGCGGTCCTTTTACGAACCTTACGAATGTCGGACAAATTTCCGGAGCGACTACGCCCACTTTGACGCTTACCAATCTGACGGATACCAACGACGGTTATTATGTTGTTGCGTGTGCCAACGCGTTTGGCACGGTCACCAGCACGCCCGCGGCGAATTTGACGGTTCAATCAATTATTTATGAGGAAACCTTCACCGTCACAAAACCAAATAACAACCAGTCCATAACCAATGTCGGCTGGTTCAATGATATCGCAGGCACGTACAACAACCGTATTTTCAGCAACGGTCACGGTATAAACCTACCCTTTAGCGCTGTTTATTCCTACGACAATGTGGCAATCGCAACCAACCCCACGGACGAGGCCTTTTACTACACCTCCGCATCCGCGAACGGCGGGCCTTACGATACCAACAATTTAGATGGCAACGGGCCGATCACTAATAAAGAAGTATTTCCAGGTATGAACCTGGCAACGGTCCAAAATTTGGGTTACGCGGCGACCGTAAACAACGCGGCAGGCACAATCGGAAATTGGATGGTGAAAGTAAACAATAGCTGGTATGTCTCAACCAACCAGATCATCGCCACCGGCGTCCAAACTCTATCAATGAATTTTAATCCCGCCGCCGGCGCGTGGAGTAATTTGACAGTAACCGGCACTGGATCTTTTATTGAGTATAACACCAATGTAGTGGTGGGTCCGGCGACCACCAGCCCATTGACTGGTTATGTCACGGGTGGCGGTATCCTGGTCCGACATCCTAACACGCAGAACTTTCAGTTTAACGATTATGTTGTTCTGGGCGCGATACCGCCCAGCACCATGCCGGTCATCAGTGCGCCGCCGTTCACGCAGACAAATTACACAGCAACGACGGCCACGTTTAGTGTATCTGCAAACACCAACGGGACCACCGCCGGTTTGACCTATCAATGGGAGGACGGGACGGTAGGCAGCGGACTTTACTCCCCCCTGTCAAATGGCGGACAATTCTCCGGTGTGACTACGCCCACTTTGACGATTACCAATGTAACCAGCGCCGCCAATCACAAGGATTATGTCGTGGAGGTTACGGATGGGGCCGGCACCGTCACATCCTCGCCGCCCGCAACACTCTGGGTTGTTGATGCGGCGCCGATTCTTACTTCCGATACCATTATGTATCCCGACGACGCCCCCGATCTTGGCAGCGTGAGCAACACCATTACCGCCGGCAACCATAACGTCATGAATTTGACCGCGTCGTTTGTCGGCGACCTGCCGATAACCTACCAGTGGCAGTATAGCACGAACGACGGTGCCACCATGTCAAACATCAACGGCGCAACCAACAGCACCCTGTCGTTGTCTAACATTTCGACTAACGCCAGCGGTTATTACAGATCGACTGCTTCCAACAGCCAGGGCGGCCCCAACAACAGCGATTGGGTTGCTTTGACTGTATATCCGGCATCCACCGCCCAAGTCCAATGGGATGCCAAAGTGCCTTTCAGTGGTGATACCGCGTCTCAAATTCTAAGTGGCGACTACGGCAGCTTCTTCGAGGCTGAAGCGCTCAGCGATGGTCAACTTACGGGCGACGTATATGTGACGAATGGCATTGGTGGCACCAATGTGTTCGTTTTTGACACGGTCGGGAACTCGGCCACCCTCGTTGGCGGTTATACGCCACTTACCGGGCAGTTCTCCGGAACAACCGGTGACACGAACCTTGACAGCGTTTTGAACGATGATACCGAATCAGACAGTGGAGCAACCGTCACATTGAACAACCTGGTCGTCAGCAACACTTATACGGCGCAGTTGTTCTGCTTCGCAAATGCCGGCTCGCTTTCCCGTCAGGCAAATTTTTCGCCCACGAATAACACGGCTGACGTTTCCCAGTCATTTACCATGGGCGACACTGTTTATGTGGCGGGAACCTTCATGGCGACCACCAATACTGAAACCTTCTACATCAATGGAGATGCCGGTTGTTACATCTGCTGTGTGGTTGTTTACAATACACTGGCAGTTCCGACCGTGAGCATTGCAAAAGTGGGTTCGACCCTGCAGGTGACTTATGCGAACGGTGTTCTCGAGCAAGCCACCAGTTTGATAGGTCCGTGGACGACCAACAACAATGCGTCGCCTTACACCTTTACGCCGGCAAGTTCGAACTTGTTCTTCCGGGCTGAGGCTCCGTAAAAATGTTAAACCCGGATAATTATTCAAAGACAGGGCGCGTCAGCGCCCTGTTTTATATTTTAAGAACAAAGAAATGAGACGAATTGCTTAGTCTAATTATGATCCATCAAATGACCAATTGTTCAGACAAACGGCGTGCCACGACCTGCCGCGGCTTCACCCTGATAGAATTGCTGGTGGTGATTGCCATCATCGCCATTCTCGCGGCCATGCTGTTGCCGGCATTGGCCGGGGCAAAATTAAGGGGACAAAGCATCGCTTGTATGAATAATCTCAAGCAACTTTGTTTGGCGGCGGCAGTGTATCGCACGGATTATAAAAGTATTGGCTATGGCGGAAATGTTGGGACCATATGGGTGAACACCCTTAGTTCATCGGAGAGTGGTTCTACAAATATCCAGGTATGTCCGTTGGCTCGAGATCCGAATCCGCAAGCACAGCCCGGGGCCAACTGGACAGGCACAGCCAATAAAACCTGGCAGTGGTCTGTCGTAAACCCGAACAACCCAAACGTTAATATAACCGAAGCTGGCAGTTACGCAATCAACGGATGGCTTTACCAATATAATGCGACGGTCATGTCTCTTTGGATTCAGCCCAGTGACGGGATCAACTTTTTCCCGAACGATGCGGCGATTTCCCACCCTTCGCAAACTCCTGAATTTACGGATTCGATATGGCCGGACATGTGGCCGTATGAGGGAGGTACGCCAGATTTCTGTTCCGATTGGGATTTGTATGATGGTTTTGGTCAGGCGGGTCAGCAGGCGACCCCATATCAAGGCATGGTGCGCTGCTGTATTTCACGCCATAGTTCGAGAGCTCCCGTGTCTTCGCAGACCGAGGTAAGTGACTCTACCAAAGTATTACCGGGAGGTGTCAACGTTGGATGTGTGGATGGCCATGTGGAATACTCCAAACTGGATCATCTTTGGTTCTATTACTGGAACGTAACTGCCATGCCTAGCAAGCGACGCTGAACTGCGGCGGTTCTGCCGGCTTGAGCCGCCATGAAACAGGGGATTGATTCACGAAAGCGCTTTGGAGACAACAAGGTGCAAAAAATATAATAGGGAGCTTTTTTAAGCGCAGACGAAGTTGATCGTAACGATTAAAGGACACAGAAATTCAAGCCGTTGCCATGATTGGACAGACCAACAGCAAACTAAATGTGACTGGGTGGCAAAACCAGGCCGACGCCAGTTTGGCGTGCCGGGCTGCTGCCCCCTTCGCCGACAAGCAGGTTGATAAAAATAGTCCATTTGTGACGGGCGATATTGTAAGTAAAGTGGTGCAGTCATTTCAACTGTCGGCGGCGGACAGATTGTATCCTGGTGTTCTCTCCAAACGCGAGTGGGAGGTATTGGTGATGCTGGCACGCGGCTTTAAATACAAGGAAATCGCCTACTCTTCCGACATCAAAGTATGCACTGTAAACACCTACATCCGTCGAATTTACAAAAAACTTCACGTTTCTTCCCGCGCCCGGGCTGTCGTGCTCTATCTGCAATCGATCTGCCCTACAAATGCAGCCCCACCAATGCCATGACAAACGAAACCTGGAAACTCAATGGCTTTGATGAATAGACAAAAGTTTAAAATTCCATGGCGCTCATGGCTCTTCGGTAAATCTTTTGGATTTATCAAATATGTGGGCATTCTTGGGGTGTTGACCGGTATTTCCCTTGGCACCGCAGTGGCTGGCCAGCGGGTGTCGCTGGACGCGGGTTGGACCTTTCAGTTGGGCGATCCGCCGGATGTTCTGACCAATCCGGCGGAAACCAACGTTACCTACTATCCCGAGATTTCCGATTTGGCTAAACTGGATACCGATGAAGTGGGCGCCGGGACAGACACCGAGACTTACATGGAATCCATCCGGATTGATCCCATTGCCAATAACGTTGGCGAAAACGTTTCGTATGTTCAGACAAATTACAATGACAGCGGCTGGCAGCAAGTCAATCTGCCACACGATTGGGTGGTGGGATTGCCGTTCAGTTCGAGCGCGGATGAAGGTCACGGCTACAAGGCCGGGATCAGCGGATCGACCAGTACGAACACGATTGCCTGGTATCGCCACACGTTCACGCTGCCGGCCAATGACGCCGGGCAGGCGCTATGGCTGGACTTTGACGGTGTTTATCGGAACTGTCTGGTGTGGTTTAACGGCCAAATTCTGGGCCGCAACGTGAGTGGTTACGACAGTTTCTCCTTTGACGTAACCCCCTACGCCAATCCCGGCGGGACCAACGTGCTGGTGGTGCGGGTGAATGCCAGCCGGTTTGAAGGCTGGTTTTACGAAGGGGGCGGCATCTATCGTCACGTCTGGCTGACGTCGGCCAATCCGGTGCACGTGGCGCACTGGGGCACGTTCGTGGCCACCAGTTCTTTGGTGGGTTCCAACGCGACCATTACGGTGCAGACCACGGTGACCAACCAAAGCGGGGCGATGACAACCAGCGGCAGTTTAACTTCGACGATTCTCGACGCCAACAGCAATGCGGTGACGACGGTGACATCAAACCTCACCCTGGCTGCGGGCCAGACGTTGGTTGTGACGCAGACATTGGCGGTGGCGAATGCCAACCTCTGGTCGTTGCAGACGCCCTATCTTTACAATCTGGTTTCCACCGTCAGTAATCAAAACGCAGTGGCAGATGTTTACAACACGCCGTTTGGGGTGCGGACGGTGCAATTCGATCCGACCAACGGAGTGTTCATCAACGGGCAGCACGTGGAGATTCAGGGGATGTGCAATCATCAGGACATGGCTGGCGTGGGTTCAGCCCTTCCGGACCGACTGCAATACTTCCGGATCGAGAAATTGAAGGAGATGGGGTGCAATGCCATTCGCACGTCACATAATGCGCCGACCCCGGAATTGCTCGATGCGTGCGACCAGTTGGGCATACTGGTGCTGGATGAAAACCGCCGGCTGGGGACGAATGCCGAACCGATGGGCGAACTGCAACGCCAGGTGCTTCGCGACCGGAATCATCCGAGTGTTTTCTGCTGGTCGTTGTGCAATGAAGAATGGGACATGCAAACCACCGCCACCGGCCAGACGATCATTGGGGTGATGCAAAGTTTGGTGAATTCATTGGATTCAACGCGGCTATGCACGGCGGCCATCAATAATGGTTCACTGGGGGGTGTGGGTTTCACGGCCGTGCTGGATGTGCAGGGTCTCAACTACAACATCCCGGGGGCGCTTGACTCCTACCATCCCGGCAACCCCGACTCGCCCATCATCGGCACGGAAGTTGGCAGCACGGTCACCACGCGCGGCATTTACACGAATGACACGGTCAACTGTTATGTGGCCTCGTATGACATCATCACGCTCTCGGGTCTGCCCAACCCTGTCACCTGGGGCGAGACGGCTGAAGACTGGTGGCAAATCTATTATGCCCGGCCATGGGCATCCGGCGCATTCAACTGGACGGGTTTTGATTACCGGGGCGAACCGACGCCATACAATTGGCCGTGCATCAACTCGCATTTCGGGCAGATGGACACCTGCGGGTTTCCGAAGGATTTGTTTTACTATTATCAAGCCAACTGGACGCTCAAACCGGTGTTGCATCTGTTCCCGCATTGGAACTGGGGAACCGTGGGACAGCCCATCAAGGTCTGGGTCTATGGCAATTGCCAGGCCGTTCAATTGTTCACCAATGGCGTCAGTTTGGGACGGCAGACGCTCAATGTTCAGGGTCACGTGGAATGGGATGGCGTGCCTTACGCGCAGGGGACGCTTCAGGCCATCGGCTATAACAACGGTGTGGCCGTCATCACCAATACTGAGGTAACCACCGGGGCTCCGGCCGCCATCTCGCTTATTCCCGACCGCAGCACCATCCTGGCCGACGGCCTCGACGTGTCCGTGGTAAAGGTCGCCGTGCTGGATGGGCAGGGAAATATTGTGCCCACGGCCAGCAGCAATACCGTAACCTTTTCCATCAGCGGCGGTGCCATCCTTGGGGTTGGCAATGGCAACCCCAGCGATCATGAAGCTGACCAGGCCAGTCAACGGACGGTCTTCAACGGACTGGCCGAGGTGATCGTCCAATCCACCAACCAGCCCGGTTCCATTGTGCTCACAGCCACCTCGTCGGGTCTGACTTCCACTAATATCACCATCACGGAAGCGGCCAGCCTGCCGCCGCCCGCCGCCCCCATCGGCGTGGCGGCCGTCGCAGGGAACGCGCAGGTGACAGTCAGTTGGGACATGGTTCCGGGCGCAAGCACCTACAACCTGTGGCGGGCCAATACTAGCGGCGGTCCCTACACACTCATTGCCGGGAACATCGGGGGTGTCAATTGTGGCTACACCGACAATAACGTCACTAACTTGACAACCTATTATTACGTGGTTACCGCCAATGGCGCTAATACTAATGGTTTTAGCGTTAATTCGGCGGAAGTCAACGCCACTCCAGAAGCCATTGTCACCGGCCTGACGGCGACTGCCACCAATGGCCAGATTGTGTTGAATTGGGACGGCCAACCCGGCGCCAATTACAACGTGAAGCGTTCCATCGTAACCGGCGGGCCCTATGCCACAATCGCGGCCTCCATCCCCACCACCAATTACACTGACTCCAACGCGGTAGCCTGCCAGACATATTTTTATGTGGTTACCATCACCAATGCCGGCAACGAAAGCCTCCCCTCGACCGAGGCCAGCGCCTCATTGTCGGGCGGGGCTCCGCCTTCGCCCTGGCTGAACACGGACATCGGCTCCGTGGGTTTGGCGGGCAGCGCTTTATACTGCAACGGACAATTCACCATTTCCGGTTCCGGCACCGACATCTGGGGCACCAACGACGCGTTTCAGTTTGTGTATGTTTATGTTCCGGTTAGCACCAATTGCGACATCCGCGCCCAGGTCTTGAGCGTGCAAAACTCTTCCAGCAACGCCAAGGCGGCCGTGATGATTCGCCAATTTCTCACCGCGAATTCCTCCCATGCGTTGGTGGATGTGGAGCCGAGTGCCGGCATCGAATTCCTCTTCCGCACCAATTTTGGCGGCTCATCGTTTTCTTCCGTTGTGCCCAACGAAACTGCTCCAAACTGGGTGCGGCTGACGCGCACCAACAGCACTTTCACGGGCTATTGGTCTCCCGATGGCAATACCTGGAACATGATCGGAACGCCGACCAACATCAACATGGGTATCAGTGCCTACATCGGTCTCGCCGTCTGTGCCCATAACAACGCCGTGCTCAACACCTCTGTAATCGACAATGTCAGCG
Source organism: Verrucomicrobiota bacterium (assembly GCA_050015635.1). Classification (GTDB taxonomy): domain Bacteria; phylum Verrucomicrobiota; class Verrucomicrobiia; order Limisphaerales; family UBA11358; genus UBA11358. Next base: position 1,398 of record JBEKBA010000014.1, on the reverse strand, counting down.
CGAGTTTCCTCCCCAGCAACACGCCGCCGGTAGTGGCGCCAATTGGAAATCAAACGGTAAATGTTGGCCAGACGGTGGCCTTTACCGCCAGTGCGGCCGACACCAATCAACCGACACCCACACTTACCTTCAGCCTGGTGAGCGGCCCGACCAATGCCACGCTCACTCAAATTGACAACAACGATGCTGATTTCAGCTGGCAGCCGGTGGTGACCCAGGCCAATACCACCAACCCCATCACGCTGATGGTGTCGGCCAACGAATCACCCGTCTTGAGCGCAACGCAGAGTTTCATGGTGACGGTTAATCCGCTGTCACCGCCCACACTGTCTTCGGTGACCTTCAATAATGGGCAATTGGCATTCCAGGTCAATGGTCAGAACGGGCCGGACTACGCCGTGGAAACCTCGACGAATTTGGCGGTTTGGAGCACACTGTTCATCACCAACTCGCCGTCCATGCCCTTCGATTGGATGGACACCAACGTGACCAATCTGCCCGTGCAATTTTTTCGCGTTAAAGCCGGCCCGCCACTACCATGACAGACCGGACTCATCGTTTCAAGCCACCAAGAGAGTTAGTCTGAGGACTAGGTTCATGTTGGTGAACTGCTTTCGGAAAACTGAGCCATTTAATTCCGCCGCCCCAACCAGGATGAAGACGCTCATGAGAAAAATTCCAATCAAAAAAATCTTGCCGGCGGAACAATGGGTTTGGCCGCCACCGTCTCGGTGTTCGCGCAACAGCAACCGTTCATGCAAGGAGGCACGGCGCAACCAGCGCTATTGTCCGCACCGATCGAAGTTTTCACTCCGGCAGGCAACAGTTCCGGCACCAATGCCCCGGCTGCTCCAGCGCCGAATCCGGTTGAAACATTTTTCAACGGTGACATTCACGCTTTGCTGGCCAATGGCAAAGTCAATCTCAATGTCCGCCTGCGTTACGAACAGGCCGATGAGGAAGGGGTTAACGCCATCACCAAAGATTCCTACGCGCCGACCATCCGCACACGGTTTGGTTATACCACCGCGCCGTTATATGGATTTCAAGGGATGTTGGAGGCGGTCAACGTGAGTGTGCTCGGACCGGAACATAATTACAATGCCGCCGGTTCCAATGGGCACTGCAATTCAAAGAATGTTGGCAAGCTCGTTGTCTCGAATCGCACCGTTAAAGACAAAGACGGCAATCAAAAGATTCTCACGCGGCGCGTGTGGAACTGCAAAGATTGCAAAAAACAATTCACCGTAATCTCCAAAAAATCAAAGCTGATTTTACGTAAGCGTCACGCATAGCACCACTGGAAAAAGTTCTCATAGCTATCATAATTGTGAGAGCTATGACAACTACGAGTGATTCCGATTCAACTACTCCCGTCACTGCGGCTCCCATCCAAAA
>JBEKBA010000013.1:0-37430 GCA_050015635.1 Verrucomicrobiota bacterium | reverse complement strand
CAACAATCTAATGTAATACGACCGAACCTTTTGTCAGTTGGCATCGTTGATGCTAAAAACAAGGTATGACTCGCAAACATACCATCACGATGCCCAAGCCGTGGTCAAACACGGGTTCGTTTGGGTTGCACCTGCATGAATTCGTCGCGAAGCTGCGGAATGCATTTAATATGGCAATTCCAGCTGGTTATCAAGATGAAACGGGTTTCCACCTGGGTGTTCAACCTCCGCCAAAAGAAGTCAAATAGCCGCCGATTGGGTAATCTGAGCCGACCATTGCAAATTGCAGAGTATTGCAAATTGCAGGAGTTGTGACGTGTCTCAAAGCGCAGGCGAGTGTGTAAATTTTGGACACTCATCCCTTTATAACCCCTTTACCTTACGGCAAAGGCAAAAGTTCAATGCGATAAAACCGTTGGGACGCTGTCATTGGTGGCGCATCAGTGTAACTCAACTGCATTTGCAATGACCCGGCATCATTCGACGCGCCGGGCAAATCCGCCCATGGGCCACCGGGCGGAATTGAAAACTGCACCTGATACCCACGCAATGGCATCGCCGCCCAATTCAACAGGCAACCATTGGTCAATAAACTGGCCGACAAAATTGTGAAGCCGCGCGCCGGGTCGCACAAATTGAAGATGCCGTTACCCGGCGAATCGTTCAACGCGGCAACCGGAATCTCCAAAAAATTAGTCGGGGCAAGGTTTGTGCCGCCGGAGCCGGCGGGATATTGCGCGACGAGCGCGCCGCCGTTGGTGGTGACGTAGGAGGCGGCGCAGAGATAAATGTTCGTCGGCAGGTAGCCAAAAGCGCCGACCAGATCAAGCGTCCCTTCCATTGCGCCGGTAGTGGCTGCGGACTTTGCGCACGGCCAGTTGGTCTCGGCGTTGTTGGCATACCAACTGACGTAGCTGTTCTGGCTTTCACCGGCAAGGTAGGGTTTGGTGGCGGCGACGGCCACGTCGCCCGCCTTGGCCCACGGCGCAGGCGCCGATGCAGACGACAGCAGTTGGTCGGAAACGAAGATGAAATTGTCGTTGGGCCCGCTGTCGCCCGGCGACCAGGTGGCGACGTAAAGCGTCGTGCCGCGCACCGCGGCGTAAAGCACCATGCCGTTGCTCGCGAGCAGGTAGTCCGGATAATCAAACGCGCCATCAAGCGCGAATGGCACAATAAGGGTGTTCGTGCAAACCGTCGCACTGGCCGTGGAAAGTCCAACACTATTGGACGCGATGATGAAATAGCAGTGCGATGAATCCGCCGCGAGGCCGGTGTCGGTGTAATTCGTCGAAGTCGTGGTCGCAATGGTTGTATCGTCACGGCTCACCTGATAGCCGCCCGCGCCCGGCGAAGCCGACCAGTTTAATTCGATTGCATTCGTCGCCACCGGAATCGCCGCGAGATTTAGCGGCGGGGACGGCGCTGGTAGCGTGCCGTTGGCAAGAGTGTTCGTGCAAACGGTCGCGCCGGCCGTGGAAAATCCAACGCTGTTGGACGCGGTGATGAAATAACAGTGCAATGAATCCGCCGCGAGGCCGGTGTCGGTGTAATTCGTCGAAGTCGTGGTCGCAATGGTTGTATCGTCGCGGCTCACCTGATAGCCGCCCGCGCCCGCCGAAGCCGACCAGGTTAATTCGATGACATTCGTCGCCACCGGAATCGCCGCGAGATTTAGCGGCGCCGACAGCACTTGTGACGTGCCGTTGGTCATCACGGTGAAATTCCAGTTCGCACCGCCATTGTTGTCCCAGTTGCCGGAGCCATTGTTGAAACAGCAGTTCAAATTCGTCGCGGTGTCCGGGACGGTCACGGTGGATTGCCACCAGTTCGAAGCGGAATTGAAGGTCATCGCCGCGTCGGGCGAGACGACGGGATTCCAATTGTTCCAGCCGAGATGGAGGTAAATGTTGGTGGCCGAGGCAATGACTCGTCCGGTGGCAACATATTGGATGGTCACGGAATTTCCCGCGACCGGCGGAGCGGGAGAAACTGTCACCGGCCCGCCGCTGGCGCTGCCGCCGGAGCTGGCGCCGGAACCCGAGCCGACCCAGACGTGCTGGATGGGCGATTTGTAAGTGTTGCCGTATGCGTCGGTCGCGCTGACGTAGTAATCCACAAATGCGTTCGTGATGCCGGTGACCTGGCTGTAATAATAATCCGCAATGTATTGCGGCGTGACGTCGAGGTCGGCGGAGGGGGGAACGACGCGCTTGGTCATGCTGGAAATCTGCCACGCGCCCGCGAGCGGGCCGCCAGCGTAAGTTTTGAACTGGTCGCTCGTGGGCGGGTTGGTGCCGTTCACGCGCACACACAGGCTGACGTTCGTGATGCCGGAAACGTCGTAGGCGTAGGTCCAGATCCAGAAGTCCGTATTGGTGGCCACGGTCAACTGGTAGTCGTATTGAACGCCGAAGTTCGTGCCGCCGGGATTCCAGGGAGACCGCTGCGGCAGGAAGACAGTCGGCGGCGTCGTGTCGGCGGCAGGATTGGCGGCGATGATGGGGTCCACGTTGCGCACGGCGTTGGATTGGGCAACGGATGAACGCTCACATTCGTCGCCGGTGCAGCCGTAATAAACAAAGCCGCTGTCGAGGCTCGCCAGATAATAATGCCAGCCGAGTTCGACGCCGTTGGGCGTGCCGGAAAAGCTTCCGGGATCGCGCACCTGGTCAACGTCCGGCGTTATGCCGGAAATCTGCTGCGCGGTCTTCACGCGGTTTTCCGTGGCGATGATGACGCGCCAGTTGTCCACCTTGTCGCTGGTGCCAATGCTCGGGTCAACGACATTTTGGCCGCTGCTGCCGGTGTAACTAGGCGGCCAGTTCCAGTTGATGAAACTCGGCGAGCCGAAATCGCCGGCGGGATTAACCCAGCCGCCGTCCTCGACGTGGACGATATCGTTGGTGGCCGGCGGCCAATCGGAGATGAATTGTTCAATCGTCGTCGGTTCATAGCCGTCACTGACGGCGGTGCCGGCCATTTGCGGCACCCATTGGTTGTAGTAGGAATAGCCGCCGCCCCACGCATTGTCGCCATCGTGCGCGCACAAAACGAGCGAAGGCTTGGCCGGATTGTTGAGCGCGGCCAGCGGCGCAATCAATCCCAGGTTCCAGGTGCTGTAACCGTCCAACCAACCAAACACCTGGTCGCTCGGCACCAGAATGATTACGCTGGACGTGCCGGTGTTGGGGTCAACATAGCGGGCGTAGTGCAGTTGAAATCCAAACGGCATCACCTGGGTTGGCCCGCAACCAACGGAAATGCTGGTGCGCTGATAACTCGCGGCGCCCTGTGCGGGATTAACCTGGTCGGCCGGATTCGGGATGTCGCAATTTACGCCGCCGCTGCCGAGCACGAGCGGAAAATCAGCGCACGAGCGCGCGAGGTGTTCGTTGGAAACGGGCGCCCACGCGATGCCCATTTGGTTCAAGATCGGAATCATGTGTTCGGAGAAACACGTTTCCGCCGGCCAATAGCCGCGCGACAACGGGACGTTGGTGCCCCAGTAAATTTGCATCTGCCGCTGCTGGATGGCCAGTTCCATCTGGAGAGTCGCATCGCTGATGAGCGGCGCGATCGCGTGGTGATAAGTGAAGTTGACTATATCCATGCGCGGCTTGCCGCTGCTGGTGGTCCAGGTGCGGGCGGTGGCGTTGCCGTTGTTCCAGCCGCTTGCGTAACCAAGCTGCCCGGCGGAGGCGAGGCTCTGGACATTTTCCATGAGCGCACCGGACATATTCACCTGCGCGCCGGCGTTGGGATAGCCGAGCAGCCCCTGGACGGTGGAACCCGGTTCACCCTGGTAGGCGTTCACGCGGTCGGCATCGTCGAAAATCGTGGTCAAAACTTCCGGGTTGGGATCCGGCCGGCCGGCATTCTGCTGTTGAATAGTGTCCCAGGCATTTTCGTAATGGTCGGTGGTGTTTGTACCCCAGCCATTGGCCGTGTCCCAGGCGGTAATGATGCGCCGGTCGGGCCAGTAGATGGGCTGGTGCAGATGCCAGAGCCACGTTGTGTGAACACTCGTGTTGGTGTCCGCCCGGACGCCCAACGGCAACATGAGCGCAAAAAAACAGACCCCAATCAAACCGTGGCGTAAATTCATGTTTATTTATATGGTTGCAGCCACAAATTTTGCTTTCGACAACGCGTCTAAAAGGCTTTTTGACCAAGGAATTCAGCAAGGCTAACCAAGCCGTTAATAAATAACCATAGCATGTTTGTGTAGTAACCGGGCTTTTAGAGCATTTCCATCAATGCTCCAGTTCCGGTTCGGCGCGGCTACTTTACCCGTTGAAAACCGGTGCACGCCAGGACAGTCATTCACTTCCGAAAAAGTTGACGGCACGGACGATTGCGCGGATGCTCTCACGCGAAGTCATGAAGGCGACTTTTTGGAATTCACTTTCGTCGCGCCGCCGCAAATTCATTCTCTGGATTTTTTGGTTGCTGTTTTCTTACGCGGTGACCGGCTTTCTGATTTTGCCGCCAATCATTCGCGCCGTCGCCGTCAGGCAATTATCCCGGCAACTCGATCGCGAAGTCTCGATTCAGAAGGTCAAAATCAATCCGTTCGCGCTCTCCACCACCGTGCGCGGCCTGCTCATCAAGGACAAGGACGGCCAGCCGTTCGTTTCGTGGGATGAAGTTTACGTGAACCTCCAGCTCTCGTCGTTTTTCGGCAAGGCGTGGGTGTTCAAGGAAATCAGCGCGACCCGGCCGTTCGTCCGCGTGCAGATGAACCGGGATTACACGCTCAACTTTTCCGATCTCATCGCAAAATTTTCCACGAACGCACCCGGTGCCGCGCCCAAACCGCCGTCCCGGCCGCTCGTCCTGCACATTGGCCGGTTGCACATCGCGGGAGCGTCGGCTTCGCTCGCTGATTTGACACCGCGCACGCCGTTCAAGCGCGTCATCGGTCCGCTCGACGTGACGCTGGAAAATTTCCAAACCGACCCCGATAATAAAAATCCCTATTCATTCGCGGGCACGACGGACGCGGGTGAAACATTTTCCTGGAGCGGATATTTTTATCTCGACCCCCTGCGTTCGCAGGGTGAATTGTCGCTCGACGACATCACGTTGAACAAATATGCGCCACTCTACCAGGATTTGGTGCGGTTTGAAATCCGCGACGGCTCCATCGGCATTCACGCGGATTACCGTTTTGAATTGAGCGCGTCCAACCGCGTCGCCGCCGTGACGAACACCGCCTTCGCCCTGCGCAATTTCAAACTCGCCGCGCCGGGCGACAGCAACGACATTGTCGAGCTTTCGCACTTTGCCGTGACCGGCGCGAGCGTGGATCTCGAAGCGCGCCGGGCCGAAGTGGATTCCGTCTCCGCGTCCGGCGCGAATTTTTTTCTGCGGCGCAATAAGAACGATTCCATCAACGTCGTCGAACTTTCCAAACCCGCCGAAGGCGCGGCCAATGCGCCGGGCGGCATATTATTTCTCCTGCGCTCGGTCACAAACGCCGTCGCCCTGCTGCTGAACAGCACGAACCAGTGGAGCGGCACGGTTCACAACGTGGATTTCACGAACTGCGCGCTGCACCTTGAAGACCTCGTGAATTCGCGCCCGGCCAGACTGGATTTGGACGACATCACGCTGGCCGCCAAAAACATTTCCAACGTTCCGAACACGAACCTCACCGCCGGGCTTTCGTTGCGTTGGAACACGAACGGCGCGATTCACACCCGGATCGCCGCGTCGTTTTCGCCACCGACGGCTGACGTTCAACTCACGTTTTCCCGTCTCGATCTCGGCACGCTCGACCCGTATCTCGAATCCAAACTCAATCTGCTCATCCTCGGCAGCAAACTCGGCCTCGACGGTGACATTCACCTTCGCACGCCGAAAAATGAATTGCCCGACGTCACCTTTCACGGCAATGCACGACTCGACGATCTTCATATTGTGGACGGCGTCATGGGCGAGGATTTGTTGAAATGGGATTCCGTGCGCATCAATGGCATTGACGCAAATCTCAATCCCCAGACCATTTCCATCAGGGAAATCGCCGTGGACAACGCCTACGCCCGCGTAGTCATCGAAACAAACCACACCATCAATCTGCTCACCGCGCTGCATCCGGCCGTCACGAACGCGCCGGGCGAAACAAATGCACCCGTGGTCGCAAAAAATTCCGCGACGCCCGCCGCCGTCGCTTCATCGCCGTTGCCTGAGATTTCCATCGGCAACATTGTGATTTCCAACGCCGCCGTCCGTTTCACCGACCGCTCGCTGGCGCCGAACGTGAATCTGGCGATCGGCCAGGCCGGTGGAACCATTGCCGGAATTTCCTCCGCGGAATTGCAACACGCAGACATGAATCTGCACGCGCTCGTGGACAACATCGGCCCGGTTGAAATCACCGGCCGGATCAATCCGTTCAGCGGCGCGCAAACGAACCAATTGAAAATTTCGGCGAAGGACGTGGATTTGACGCCGACAAGTCCCTATTCGGCGAAATTCGCCGGCTACGGGATTGCCGAGGGTAAATTGAATCTCGACCTGGATTACAATCTTGTTGGACGAAAATTGAAATCGGAAAACGTCGTCACGCTCGACCAGTTTACGTTCGGCGAAAAGGTGGACAGCCCGGACGCGACACATCTGCCGGTGCGGCTCGCGATCGCCATTCTCAAAGACCGCGACGGGAAAATCGTTTTGGACGTGCCGATTGAAGGCAGTCTAGACGACCCGCAGTTCCGCATCGGCAAAGTTGTCACGCGCGCGATTCTGAACATTCTCGCGAAAGTCGCCACCTCACCGTTTTCGTTGCTGGGCGCGGTTTTTGGCGGCGGCGGTGGCGAGGAATTGGGCTATCAGGATTTTGCGCCGGGCAGCGCGGAATTATCGCCGGCCGACCGGCAAAAACTTGATTTGCTCGTGAAGGGACTTTACGCGCGACCCGGTTTGCAATTGGAAATTTCCGGCAGCATTGATCCGGTGGCCGACCGCGACGGATTGCGCCGGGTCAGTCTGGAAGAACAGCTTCACACGAAGAAATGGCTCTCGCTTCGAAAATCCGAACGCGCGGCAACGGCTCCCGGCCAGCTTGTTTTGACGCCGGAAGAACAGACGCATTGGATTAAAAAACTTTACGGCGAAGCTTGGGCCGACGGCAAAATCACTCCGGCTTTGATTGCCGCGAACACAAATCTCGCGGCAATTGTGGCGCTCATCCAGCCGGGCGCGCCGCAAATTGAAAAGGGCGCAACGCTTTTGATGAAAGGCACGCCATCCGCCGCGCAGCCCCCTTCCCGCGCCGTTGCCGCCGCGGCTTCGCCATCGAAACCCGCGCCGCCCACCGACCCGATGGAAGTGTTGTTGCTGGCGGCCATTCCCGTCACCGACAACGATTTTGAAACGCTTGCGGAGGACCGGGCCAAAGCCGTGCGCGCTTACATTTTGCAAAGCGGAAAAGTGGAGGCATCACGCCTGTTCCTCACTGAAAACCAGACCGGCGGCGTGCGCAGCGACGGCAGCCGCGTTTATGTGCAGTTCCAATGATCAGAGTATTTTCATCAATGCCCTGAAACTCACATGACGAAAAGCGATTGCCACAGTTTCTTTCCGCAAAAAATCCAAATGGCCGCCGCCAGCGCGATATAAGGTCCGTAGGGCATGCGCGACGACCATTCGCGGCGGCGCATCAGAATCAAAACCATACCGACCGCCGCGCCGATCATCGAACTGACCATCAGCGAAAACACCACGCCCTGCCAGCCGATGAACGCGCCGATTGCGCCCATGAATTTCACGTCGCCCAGCCCCATCGCCTCCCGCGGCAAAACGATTTCCGCGCTCACGGCTTCCATGAACGGCACGTCTTCGGGACTGATTTTTTCATCGCCGATTTGCAGGACCGACTGCGACAACCGCACCGTCACGTCCCGGTAACTGCGATCCACCAATTCCACCGTGCGCGCATGCAACATGATGGCGTCCGACTTGCGGTAAAAAATTTCCTCGTAGGGAATTTCCCTGTCCGGCAAATGCACAGACGTTTCGGTAAAAACAATTTTTGCTTCCGGCGCAAACAGCAGCCGCTGCCGGCCAAACAATAATTTGCCCAGCCGCAAAATCGTGTAAACGATTCCGACGCCGATAGTCACGCCGAGCAAACCCCGCCCTATTCCGCCGCTCAACGTGCCGGCGTCGTGCAGCACCGGCAAAAAAAACGACGCGCCCAAACCAACCGCCATCCCGCCGAGCGTGATTTCGTCGGGGATGATGAAATGCTCGAAATCAATAAACGTCGCCGTGATCAGTACCGCGAGGAACATTGCATATGCAATCGCCAGCCACGCTGATTTTTCGCCGAATGCCAGCCAGCAACCCAGGAATGCCACGCCCGTGAGCAATTCGACGATGAAGTAGCGTGGTGAAATCGGCGCGCCGCAATTTTTGCAGCGGCCGCGCAGCGCGAGCCACGTCACCAGCGGGATGTTCAGGTAAAATGGGATCGAGTATTTGCAGTGCGGACAATGCGATGGCGGCGTCACGATGCTCATGCCCAGCGGCAGCCGGTGGATACACACGTTCAGAAAACTGCCGGTGATGCAGCCAAGCGCAAAAAATGTCAGCGACCAGAAATGAAACGGCACGAGCGCCCAGTTGCGCGCGTCAAAAATTGCGTCAATCCCCATAAATGTTTTGCTCCAGCGCGCGGCGCATCACTTCGACCGGCGCGGGCTTGCCCGTCCAAATCTCAAATGCCGCCGCGCCCTGATGCAGCAACATGCCGGTGCCGTTCGCCGTTATGCAGCCCGCCTCGCGTGCCGCCCTGAGCAAGGGCGTTTCCGCCGGACGATAAATCACGTCATAAACCGCGCGCGTCCGGCGCAATGAAAACTGTTTTTCATCCAATGGCGATGAATCATCCGCCTTCAAGCCCAGGGGCGTCGTGTTCATCAAAAGATCAACGTCATTTCGAGGATAACCGGCGCCGACATGCACGGACGGAAACCGCTTTTTGATTTCGTTCAGGATTTCCCCGGCTTTGCCCAGTGTGCGGTTGACGAGAAACAGTTCCGCGACATTTTCCGACGCAAGTTTCAGCGCCACCGTCCGCCCGGTTCCGCCCGCGCCCAGCAAAACCACTTTTGCGCCGCGCAATTCCAATCCCAAATCCAGGCGCAACGTATGGGCAATGGCGACAGCGTCCGTGTTGAAACCATGCGCGCGGATTTCCAGCGGTTTACCCGCGCAGGCGGGTTCGCGCAACGGCAGCCACGCGCCGCTGGCGTTGCGCGTTTCAAAACGGACGGTGTTGACCGCGCCGAAGGTTTTGGCGGAAATATCGAGCGTTTCCACGATTTCAAGCGCGGGCACCTTGTGCGGCACGGTGAGATTGAGGCCAGCGAAGCCCATCGCCTTCGCGCCCTCGATGGCGGCGCGCAGATTTTTCCGGTCCACCTCAAACGCGAGGTAGCGCCAGTTCAGGCCCAGCGCGGCGAACGCGGCGTTGTGCATCGCGGGCGAGGCGGAATGGCGGATGGGAAAGCCATAGACCGCGCACAAGAGCGTGGCGGCGTTGATCCCAGATGGAACCGGTTGAGACACGCGCAATTTATATTCGTCCGCGGCACGAGTTCAAAGCGCAAAGTCCGTTTCCTGATTCCAACATGCCTCTTTCATTGATTAACTTCGCCGCTCGAATAAAGTAGTCGCGTGAAATCCAAAGGCGCGGTTTATCTCGTCGGCGCAGGGCCGGGCGACGCGAGACTGCTCACGTTGCGCGGCGCGGAACTGCTCCGGCGCGCGGATGTGGTTGTTTATGATTTGCTCGTCAATCCGGTTTTGCTCCGGCTCGCCCGCGCGGACGCGGAAATTATTTCGCGCGGCAAACGCGCCGATATGCCGCAGGAAAAAATCAACGCGTTGATGATTGAAAAGGCGCGCGTGGGCAAATGCGTCGTGCGGCTCAAGGGCGGCGACCCTTACATTTTTGGTCGCGGCGGCGAGGAAGCCGTGGCGCTCGCGGCGGAGAAAATCCATTTTGAAGTGGTGCCGGGCGTTTCATCCATCACGGCCGCGCCGAATTACGCCGGCATCCCGCTCACGCACCGCGGGCATTGTTCGAGCTTCACCGTTTTTACCGGACACGAACATCCGGCGGACGAAAAAACCAACCTCCACTACGACCAGATTGCCAAAATCCCGGGCACAAAGGTCGTGCTCATGGGCACGGATAATCTCAATGACTGGACAAAGTCGCTCGTCGCGCACGGAATGTCGCCGGAAACGCCGGTCGCGATCATTCAATGGGGCACGATGGGAAAACAAAGGTCGGTCAGCGGCACACTCGCGACGATAGCGAAACTTGCGGCGGAGAAAAAACTTTCACCGCCCGCGCTCACCGTCATCGGCGAGGTGGTGAAACTGCGCGGGAAATTGAACTGGTTCGAAAACCTTCCGTTGTTCGGGAAAAAAATCGTTGTCACGCGGCGGACGGGACAGGCCGGCGCGTTTGCGCAGCGGCTGACGGAACTCGGCGCGGACGTTCTCGAAGTGCCGACCATCAAAATCACGCATCCGACGGAGCGCGACGCCATCGTGGATGCGTTGCTGGGATTGAATGCCTACGACTGGCTGGTGTTTACGAGCGCGAACGGCGTCACGGCGTTTTTCGACATTTTTTTCCGGCGGTTCCATGATTTGCGCGACCTCGGCGGCGCGCACCTCGCGGCCATCGGCCCGGCGACGGCGGCGAAATTGCGCGAACTGCACCTGCAGGTGGATTTGATGCCGGAGGCCGCGAACGCGAAAAAACTGGCCGCGGCGTTCGGAAAATATCAAGACCTTGGGAACGTGAAGATGTGCCTGCTGCGCGCGGAGGTCGCAAACCGCGAATTGCCGGAGGCGCTCACGGAATTGGGCGCGATCGTGGACGACATCGCCATTTACAAAACCGTGCCGGAAACGGAAGATCGCGCGGACGCGTGGGGGCGGTTGCTCGCCTCGGGCGCGGACTGGCTGACGTTCACGAGCAGTTCAACAGTGGAACATTTCCATGCGCGCTTTGATTTGCCAAAACTGCTGAAAAAATTTCCGCGCATGAAACTCGCATCCATCGGCCCGGAAACGAGCGGGGCCATTTCCGTTTTGGGATTAAAACCGGCGCTGGAAGCCGGGGAACACACGACGGACGGCTTGATCGCGGATTTGCTGCGGGCATGCAAAACATGAACATTTCACGCGCAGGAATGTCTTTTTATACGTTGAATTAAATGAACCGATTGGATTGGAAAAAATATGGCCTGGGTCCGGTTGCCGCCTGTTTGTTCTGGGTGATGGCGTGCTTTGCCGTTCCCGGCGCGCACGCGGCCAGTTTTACGGTCTCACTCGACCGTGATACGATTGCGCTGGGCGAAAATGCGACGTTGCTGCTGACGTTCGAAGGCGGCTCGTCGCAAGCCGTGCCCCAGTTGCCGGACATCCCCGGCCTGCAATTTGCCTATGTCGGGCCGTCGAGCGAATTCAATTTCATCAACGGCCAGTCCAGCTCGAAGATTGTTCATCATTTCACCGTCACACCCCAGAAGGTTGGTGAATTTTTGATTCCGGCGCTGACCGTTGACCTGGATGGACAGCAATTGACCAGCCAGCCGCTGAAACTGACCGTCACGCAGCCGAACACTCCGACAACTGCGGACGTGGATTCCGGTTCGCAAGTCGCCTTCATGAAAGTCACGCTGCCGGAAAGAGAATTGTATCTTGGCGAAGTTGTCCCCGCGCAGATTCGGGTTTATTGCCGCGACGACGTGCAAAGTTTCGGCAACTTCCAGTTCAACGCCATGCCCGCCGACGGCTTCGTCATCGGTAAAATGGCGCAGGGATCAACCCAGCAGGCGCAAATCGGCAATCACAATTACAATGTCTTCCCGCTGGCCGTTGCCTTGAGGGTTGTCAAAACCGGGACTTTGAATCTCGGGCCGATCACCGCCAGCGCCGTGGTTGTGTTGCCCTCTTCCGATCATCCGGGTGATTCGTTTTTCCAGCAATTCGGCATCCGTGACCCATTTAATAATTTCGGCGGCGAACAAAAACAGGTTTCGCTCGTGACCGACACCCTGTATGCGGAATCCCTTCCGCTGCCGGCGGAAAATGTGCCCGCGAATTTCAACGGCGCGGTCGGCGATTACAATCTGACCGTCGCCGCCGGGCCGACGAACCTGGCCGTCGGCGATCCCATCACCGTACACGTGCAAATATCCGGCCACGGCGCGCTGGATTCCCTCATGCTGCCCGGCCAAACGGCCTGGAATAACTTTAAAATTTATCCACCCACCTCAAAAGTGGAAACGAGCGATCCGCTCGGGCTTGAAGGCGCGAAAACCTTTGAAGAAATTGTCACTCCGCAAAACACCGACGTTCACGAACTGCCTCCATTTTCATTTTCATTCTTTGATCCCGACCAGAAATCCTACCGCACGCTCACGCAACCATCCGTGCAACTGATCGTGCATTCCGGCGGCGCGGCGGTGGTGCCAACGATTGCCGCCACAAAAGCATCCGGTGCTGAAAATCCGCCGCCGCAGGATATTCTGCCCATCAGGGAACAACTCGGCACGCTGATGATATCCCGTCCGCCATTGGCGGCGCAACCGGTGTTTCTCGCCGCCCAAAGTTTGCCCTTGCTGGCGTTTCTCGCCGCGTTTGTGTGGCGCAAACGAACGGAAAGCCTGGCGAACAACCCCCGTTTACGGCGGCAGCGGCGCGTCTTGAAATTGATCCAAAGCGGAACGAATGGCCTGCGCCGGTTCGCTGCGGAAAACAATTCCGCCGGATTTTTCGCCACCCTGTTCCGCCTGTTGCAGGAACAGTTGGGTGAACGGCTCGATTGTCCCGCAGCGGCAATCACCGAGGCGGTCATTGACGAACATCCGGCTTTCCGCAACGCGCCCGTGACCACACTCGGCGCCTTGCGCGAACTGTTTCACCTTTGCAATCAGGCACGTTATGCGCCGATGCGGACCAGCGGAGAACTGGCAGCGGTGATTCCACAATTTGAAAACGCCGTTCGTGAACTGCAAAATCTGAAGACATGAAAATGCGCTTTCAAATATTAACGGCGGTGATGGCTGTTTGGTTCTTTGCCGGCGGCGCGATGGCCGCCGGCGTTTCGGCGGAATTTGACGCGGCGGACAAACTTTACGCCGAGGGGAAATTCGCGGATGCCGCCGCCGTTTATGATAAAATTCTTCAGTCCGGCACGACTTCGCCGAATCTTCTTTTCAATTACGGCAACGCGGAATTCAAATCCGGCTGTTTGGGTCGCGCGATTGCCGCGTATCGGCGGGCGGAGCAACTGGCGCCGCGCGACGCGGACGTGCGGGCGAACCTGGAATTCGCGCGCAATCAGGTTCAAGGCCCGAGCTTGTCTGCGGGTTTCTGGGAGAACTGGATCGGTACACTCACCCTGAATGAGTGGACGGTGCTGGCGGCGACCGCGTTCTGGCTGACGTTCATGCTGCTCGCGGCGATGCAGATTTGGCCGGCGCTAAGGGCGGTCTTGCCCGGTTTCACGCGCGGCGTTGCCGTTGTCACGATTTTGTCGGGCGTTTGCTGCGGCGCGGCGGTTTCGATTGACTTTTCAAGGCAGACCGCCGTGGTGATCGCCCCGGACCCGGTGGCGCGCAGCGGGCCGTTTGCGGACGCGCAAAACGCGTTTACCACTCACGATGGCACGGAACTCGCGGTGTTGTCACGTCACGGCGACTGGTTTCAAGTCGCCGATGGTTCCGGGAAGACCGGCTGGCTTGAACGCGGGCAGGTGGAGATTTTTTCCGGTATTTGAACCGGTTCACACTTTGACTTTAAGGCAGTTCAATTCGCGAATTAAATCCGTTTCTCGTCCGCGTCAATGTAATCCACAAAGCATTGAATATCGTCGCGATGGGCGATGCCGGATTGCTCCTTGCGCGTCTTGAATCTTGCGTTGGCCGCTTCGTCGCCGGCTTTTGGGCGACTCAAAACATCCTGCCAGTGCGCGGTTTTTTCAGCCAGAGATTTTTTAGCATTGCAATGAACCCAGTCGCACACTTCGCCGTCGGTCACGGAATTTTTCACAACTTCGATCATTTGCTCATGCGTGACGGCGGCGGCTTTGAGCCACATGCCATCAAAACCTTTGCCGAAATTTTCCTGATAATCGGCGTGCAGTTTGCCCGCGAGGTGCAGGCGGATTTTGTCAAGGTATCGCGGCAGGTAGTGCCAACCGTCCATTGTTTCGCGCGGGCTGCGCGGATAAATGACATTGCTCATGCGGTCATCATCCAAAAGCGCGCGGACAATTTCAATTTGAAATTTGCATTTCTGCCACGCGCTTCCATCTTCTTCCGCATGAAGCGATTTGATTTCGATGTGGCAATTGTCGGGGGCGGCAGCGGCGGTTACGCCGCTGCGCGAATGGCGGCGGGCGCGGGACTAAAAACCATCATCATCGAAGGCGGCGCGGAAGTCGGCGGTCTGTGCATCCTGCGCGGCTGCATGCCCACAAAGGCTTTGCTATACGCGGCAGAAGTCATGCACCTTGCGAGCCACGCCAAACCCTGGGGCATCCGCGCCGGAAAAGTCGGCTTCAATTTTGCGGAAGTCATGGCGCGCAAAAATGCGCTCATCAAGGATTTTGCGGATTATCGCGTTCAACAACTCAACAGTAAAAAATTCAAATTCATCCGCGCCAATGCGCGGTTTGTGAATCCGCACACAGTTGCATTGGACAAAGAGAGGAAGCTGACGGCAAGGCATTTTGTCATCGCCACCGGCTCAAGCGTTGCACCTGCTCCCCTGCCCCAACTTCGTGAAGTTGGTTACATCACCAGCGACGACGCGCTCACGCTCAAACGGTTACCAAAGTCACTCATCATTCTCGGCGGCGGGGCGATCGCGTGCGAGTTCGCACAATTTTTCGCGCGCTTCAACGTCAAAGTCACGCTCGTCCAGCGCAGCGAACATATTTTGAAGGAATTTGACAGGGACGCGGCGACGGAAATTGAAAAAGTTTTCCGGCGGGAAGGTATTAAAATTTTCACAAATACCAGGCTTGCCGGCGCGCAGCGTAAAGGAAAGTTGAAAATAATTTCATTTGAATCCCGGGGCAAAACAATTTCCATTTCCGCCGGGGAAATCCTGTTCGCGCTTGGCCGCATACCGAACACTGCTTCGTTGGAACTGGAAAAGGCCGGCGTAAAAACCGGACCCGGAGGAATTATTGCAAACGAACTCATGCAAACCAGTGCGCCGCATATTTACACGGCGGGCGATTGCACCGGACCGTATGAAATCGTCCACCTCGCTGTGCAGCAGGGCGAAATCGCGGCGCACAACATTGCAAACCCAAAATCGCCACGCCGGATGGATTATCGGTTGTTAATTTCCGTCGTGTTCAACGAACCGCAAGTGGCGTTCGTCGGCCTGACCGAAAAAGTAGCGAAGGCGCGCGGTATTGCTTATCTGGCTGCGAGTTATCCGTTCAACGACCACGGCAAATCGCTCATCATGAAGGCGAAGGATGGTTTTGTGAAATTGCTGGCGAATCCGAAGTCGGGCGAAATTCTCGGCGGCGCGTGCGTCGGGCCGGGCGGCGGTGAATTGATCCACGAAATCGTCGCGGTAATGGCCAAACGCATGACCGTCCACGAACTCGCCGCGATGCCACACTATCATCCAACACTCGCGGAAATCTGGACTTACCCGGCGGAGGAACTGGCAGCTCAAATTTCCTGATTCGCTCTTGCATATTTTTTGTGCGCAATGACCTCCATTGAATAAACAAGGGAGTCACACAAATGAACACCGGGAGAAATCAAATCGCATTATGTCGCCGTTGAAGCAAAAATGTAAAGTTCACCAACAGATCAAGCAAATGGGTAGTGGAAAAAGATGGCTGTCGGAACTCAATTACGGATAAACCAATTGATAACTGACAAAGGCCACGTTTTTGCCGTCCGGCGACCACGACGGAACGTTGATCGTCCCCTGCCCGCCGAATAATTTCGCAAGTACATGGATTTTCCGATCCGAAAGCGACATGAGCCGGAGCATCACGTCCTGATTTGCCGGATGACCTTTCACATCTTTGGCATACGAAATAAAAACGATCCATCTGCCGTCGGGCGACGGATGCGCAAACCAGTTGTTGTAATCGTCCGAAGTGATCTGTTCCTGCTCCGAGCCGTCCGGTTTCATCCGCCAGATTTGCATCAGGCCGGTACGTTCGGAATTGAAGTAAATGTATTTTCCATCCGGCGAATAATCCGGACCGTCATCCAAACCGGGCGCGGTGGTCAAACGTGTTTCCTCCCCGCCGTCCACCGGAATCGTGTAAACGTCGAACTCCCCGTTGCGTTCGGCACAATACGCGAGCGTTTTGCCGTCGGGCGACCAGCCATGCCAATACGACGGCGCGAGCGGTGTGATTTGCCGCGCCGCACCGCCGTCAATCGGCAGAAGGTAAATGCGCGATTTGTTTCCGACGGTCTGGTCGCTGACGGCCAATTGTGTGCCGTCGGGTGAAATGCCGTGATCATTGTTGCATTTGACAGCCACGCCGGTATCGAGAACCTGCGGCGCGCCACCAGTGACGGGTAGTTTGCAAATCCGGCCTTTGCTGTTGAAAAGAAAATATTTTCCGTCACGTGACCAGTTCGGCGCTTCAATATGATCGCGGGTATGATAAACAATGCTGCGATCGGTCGAGGCGATGGCAACAGTTTCGAGCGTGCTTTCAAGAATGTTTCCCGCGTTGGTTGACGTTGAAACCGGCTTGAGCTCAACATTTGAAAACACGGCTTGTTCAATCGTCGTGTTGTCGTGCGCACAAACACCGAGGCCCACATAAAATTTTCCTTTGAACGGAATGGGCAGATAGCCGCCGGCGGGCTTCAACTCCCCGCCGGCGGGTGCCAGCCACATTGAAATGTAATTGCCGCGCTTTTCAAGCCGCACGCGGGCGGGCGCGGAAATCTCCGACCGGATTTCATGGGTTGAATCGCCCGGCGTTTCACGATATTGCAGCGACGTCAACCCGACGCCGTGCAGGGCAACGTCCGCGTAAGCTGATTTTGGATCGAGTGATTGACGGACAAGCAAACATGCTTTGCGGTGCGGATTGCCATTTGTGCCAATCCAGCGTATGTCCGCCGTCAGCGTGAAATCGCCTGACATTTTTTTCCAGACGAAATGGAACGCGTCGTTCGTGAACCACATATTTGCGCCGCCGCCCGCGATGAGATATTCGCCCCTGGCCGGATCAAAATTCACCGAGCCGGGCTTGGCGACGCTGCCGATGTCGGCTTGCCTGGAAAAAATTCCCAGTTTGGAATCGCCGAAAACAAATTGCGCGCTCATGAATAAAAAAACAAAAGCCAGCCAACCAAATTTTTTCATAATTTTAAATTTGGCGCGTTCCGCTCATAATAGAAAAGTCTTTTTTGCACGATTACAGCGGCAAATTATTTATCTTCCGGGTTCACAAATCGAAACGTCGCGGCGGCGAGCGCGCCGCCGGCAAAATTGCCAACCAGATAAATCCAGAGGTTCGCGGCCTTCTCCAAGTGCATGAGGGTGATGCCGGTGGCGACGGCGGGATTGAACGCGCCGCCGGAAATGCCGCCGAGCGCGAACGCCATCGTCATCACGGTGAAACCAATGGCGAGCCCGTAATTGGAATTGCCCGATGTGGATTTTGCCGTGGCGACGTTCAGCACGACGTAAGTAAGCGCGAAGGTTCCGACGAATTCCGCAATGAGCGCGGGGAAAATTTGCATCTCACCCGGAAACATCATCGGATTGCCCTTAAGCGCCGTCACCAACAGTGCAGCGCAGATGCCCGCGGCGATTTGCGAACCGATGTAAGGCAGCACGTCCGACTTTGGACAACGACCCCGCAGCCACACGGCCAGCGTCACCGCCGGATTGTAATGGCCGCCCGAAACGTGGCCGCCCGCATAGACCATGATCATCAATGCCGAACCGATGGCCAGCGGCGCAAAGTTGCCGATGCCGGGTTGAATGACCGTCATGCCAACGGTGAAAACGAGAAAAAATGTGCCGATGAACTCCGTGAGATATTTTTTCATGGTTCGCAGATTTGATTTTCAGACATTGTAAGTGCTGGACGAGATCGTGCCGCCTTTGCCCGTCCAGTTGGTGTGGAAAAATTGTCCGCGCGGCTGGTCCACGCGCTCATAAGTGTGCGCGCCAAAATAATCGCGTTGCGCCTGCAACAAATTCGCCGGCAACACGGCGCTGCGGTATTGATCGTAAAACGCCAGAGCGGTGCCGAACGCGGGAACAGGAATCCCCCTTTTCGCGGCGGCAGCGACGACGTTGCGCCAGCCTTTCTGACAACGCTTGATTTCGCCGCGAAAATAATCGTCGAGCAGCAGATTCACCAGTTTGAGATTGTTGTCGTAAGCTTCCTTGATTTTGCCGAGAAAACGCGAGCGGATAATACAACCGCCTCGCCACATCAGTGCGATGCCGCCGTAATTGAGATTCCATTTGTATTCTGCCGCCGCCGCGCGCATAAGCATGTAACCCTGGGCGTAGCTGATGATTTTCGAAGCGTAAAGTGCGTCTCGGATGTCGGCAATGAATTGCTTTTTCTTCGCGTCATTTTTCGCAACGGCAAGAATCGGTCGCGGACCTTTCAATTTTTTCCCCGCCCTTGCACGTTCATCCTTCAACGCGGATACACAGCGGGAATAAACCGCTTCGGCAATCAAAGTAATTGGAATTCCCAAATCCTGCGAATTGACGACCGTCCATTTGCCGGTGCCCTTTTGTCCGGCGGTGTCGAGGATTTTGTCCACGAGCGGTGTGCCGTCGGTGTCTTTGAAAGCAAAAATATCCCGCGTGATTTCGATGAGATAACTGTCCAGTTCGCCCGTGTTCCATTCGGCAAAAACTTCATGCAATTCCTGCGCCCCCAAACCGAGGCCGTTTTTCAAAATGTTGTAGGCCTCGCCAATCAACTGCATATCGCCGTATTCGATGCCGTTGTGGACCATCTTCACATAATGACCCGCGCCGTTTTCGCCGACCCAATCGCAGCATGGCGCACCGTCCACTTTCGCGGCGATGGATTGGAAAATATTTTTTACATGCGGCCACGCAGCAGGCGAACCGCCGGGCATGATGCTTGGCCCGTGCCGCGCCCCTTCTTCGCCACCGCTCACGCCGGTACCGACGTAAAGCAAACCTTTCGATTCCACGTATTTCACCCGCCGGTTGGTGTCCTCGAACAATGAATTGCCACCGTCAATGATGATGTCGCCCGGTTCGAGCACAGGCAGCAGCTGTTCAATAAATTCATCCACGGGCGCGCCCGCTTTGACGAGCATCATCACGCGGCGCGGTTTTTTGAGCAGCGAAACCATTTCGGCCAACGAATGTGCGCCGATGATTTTTGTGCCTTTGGCTTCGTTGGCAAGAAAGTGATCCACCTTCTCGACCGTGCGATTGAACGCCACGACGGTGAAGCCGTGGTCGTTCATGTTCAAAATGATATTCTGGCCCATCACGGCCAGTCCGATGAGTGCAATGTCAGCTTGTGGTTCCATAAAAATTCACCTCACGAACGTGATCCGAGTTGAAGGCGCGGATCAGATTCCAGCATGGTTTTCAGATTCGCCCAGTTTGCCTCGTTCATGTCGTTGAAAGCATGCAAATAAACGGCGACGGCTTCGGGTGGATATTTCGCCAGTAAAACATCCACCGCCGGCTTTAATTTCACGTCGTCCACCGCCGCCGGCAAATCATCCACTACGCCACCTTCATTCTGAATGGCCAGCGCGTCCAGAAAATCCGCGAGCATCATCTTGTATTTTTTTACCAGCCAGACGCGGATGAGTCCGCCCGCCATTTCTTCCAGTGCGGGTTTCGACAAAGTCGCAACCAGCGCGACCTGACGTTGCGCGCGCGGCTGACGTTCCATAAAAACCGGCCGGACATGGCGCGCTTGAGCGACAGCGTTCAACGTCTTCTTGTAGGTCGGCCGGTCTGATTCGTGGACAAAATTGAGGATCTCGCCTGCCAGATTCGGCGACATGAAACCAAAAAGTTCGTGTGACGTGAGCATGAGTTAAATCGTTATGACGGAAATCTTATTTTTTTTTGCCAGTTGTTCGCAAGCCTCGCGTTCGAGCAAAAGCGTTTTGCCGAATTCAACTGCCAGCACGGAAACTTTCACTCCCGCGCACGTTTCAAGCGTTTGCGCGCCCAGGCACGGGATGTCGAAACGCAAATCGTGCTTCTCCCTGGCGACTTTGACGGCAATCGCACCGCCATCTTTACCCGCAAGTTCACCGCCGCGCACAAGACATTTGTCCGTGCCTTCAAATCCTTCGACCGCCAGCACTGCTCCGTTTTTTACAACCACGGTCTGGCCGATTTCCAAACGCGAAATCTCCTTGGCGATGCGAAAGCCAAACTCCACGTCCGCGCGTTGATCGTTCGATAATTTCGGGCCAAGTTGAAAATCTTTTCCCGGCATGAGCGGTTTTAGCCACGGAGTCGCGTCAATCAATTCGACGCCGTCCTTTTTCAACTCATCCGCGATGGCGCCAAAAATTGTGTGCGCATTTTTTTCCTTCAAACGCAACAAAAGACCCATCGCGCGCAAATCCGGCCGCAGGTCAAAAAGATTTTTCGGCGCAATCTGACCGACCATGACGCATTGCTTCACGCTGCGATCCGTGAACGCGGAAATCATTTTTGAAAGCTGGCCGACTTTGACCCAGATAATTTCATCAACGTATTGCGCGAGCGCGGAATCGGTTTCATTTTCAAACGCGACGGCGACGAGGCGTTGGATGCCGGCGGCGCGTGCCTGCCGGGCAAATTCCAATGGCAACGAACGGTTGCCGGCTATGAGGCCGAGGGATGCGGGTGCGGTGTTCATCGCGCAATTTCCCGGGCAGAGTAATTAAATAAAAAAAAGAAGCCAGCTTCAGTTGCTCGTTCTTCTTTTGGAACCGACGGTCTCATTCAATCAGAATTGCAATTCTATTGGCAAAATTGATTGCGAACATTTTGTGGCAGTCCAGTCTGCCAATCTTCAAAAATGTGGCCTGCTAGATGCTTCGCGGAGCGATGATGTCTTCTGATGACTCAATCTACAAAAAAAGGCCGCAGCGCTCGAACAAAGCGGTGCGGCAAACGCGCAACTGTCCCAAAAATCCGATCCCGCCCGGCGGGTCTCGCGCGACATCGCGCACGAATTGAATAACATTCTCACGATCATTCAGGGTTATGCCGACAGTTTGTTATTGAAGCATGGTGAAGATCCGGCGCTTGCACCGCATCTCAAGCTGATTTCCAAGGCGGCCCAACGCGCAACAATCATCGTCCGCGATGCTACGCCGGCAAACGCGGGCACGGAGTTTGGGCCACGTCAAAATCCCTCGTCGTAGCAGCAGCCCGCGGCATAACTGTGTTTCATCCTGACCATCTGAGCTGACGATTCGCTTTGACGCTTTACATTTCCTAGCGTAGCGTTTCCGTTCTATTTTCAAAAATTGTCATGATTGGATTTCTTAAGAAAATTTTTGGCTCCAGAAACGAACGTGAAGTCAAAAAACTTTGGCCGTGGGTCCGCCGGATCAATGAGAGCGAGGCCGGACTCCAAAAACTTTCCGACGACGAACTGCGCCGGAAGACTGCGGATTGGAAGGCACGCCTGTCGCAAATCCAGGGGAAGCAGGAATTGGCCGACGCCCTCTCGGAAATTCTGCCCGAAGCATTCGCCGTCGTGAAAAACGCCTGCCGTCGTTTGTGCGGACGGGAAATCACCGTGCGCGGCCAGCCGTTGAAATGGGAAATGGTTCCGTTCGACGTTCAACTCATCGGCGGTATGGGTTTGCACAACGGGAAAATCGCCGAAATGGCCACGGGCGAAGGCAAGACGCTCGTCGCCACCCTGCCCGTTTATCTCAACGCTCTTACCGGACGCGGCGTTCACGTCGTGACCGTGAACGATTATCTCGCCGCGCGCGACTCGGAATGGATGGGGGCGATTTATAAATTCCTGGGACTCACCGTCGGCTGCATTCTTCATGACCAATCGCCGCACGTTCGCCGCGAACAATACGCCTGCGATATTACTTACGGCACGAACGCCGAGTTCGGCTTCGATTATCTCCGCGACAACGGCATGGCCACGCGCAAAGAGGAACAGGTTCAGCGCGGGCATTACTTTGCCATTGTGGACGAAGTGGACTCGATTCTCATTGATGAAGCACGCACACCGCTCATCATCAGCGGCCCGGCGGTTCATACGTTCGACGAGCAATTCGCGCAGTGGAAACCGCTCGTCGAATCGCTCGTCCGCGCGCAACAGGGTTTGTGCAGCCGCTTTTTATCCGAAGCGGAAACGCTGATCAAAAAAATAAATCCGACGGACGGCTCGAATGTTCAAAACGCGGCTGAACTCGAACATGAAATCGGTTTGCTTCTCTTCCGCGTCAAAACCGGCCAGCCGAAATCCGAAGGCTTGATGAAATTATTGGAGAACCCGGAAAATCTCCGGTTGATGAATCAGGCGGAACTGGATTTGCATAAAGACCAGAAGAAGGTCGATCTTTACCGCGAGAAGGAGGAATTGCTTTTTGCGATTGATGAAAAAAGTCACGAGGCCGACCTCACGGAAAAAGGCCGCAATTTTGTCAGCCCGAAAGACCCCGAAGCGTTCGTGCTGCCTGATTTGACGACCGCGTTGCATGAAGTGGATGCCGGCGCGGAAACCGACGCCCGCAAACGCATGGAGGCAAAGACAAAGTTGCAGCAGGATTTCGAGGTCAAGGCGCAAAAGATTCATGCCATCTCGCAATTGCTCAAGGCTTACAGCCTTTACCAGCTCGACGTGGAATATGTCGTGCAGGAAAACAAGGTCATCATCGTTGACCAACACACGGGCCGCCTGATGCCCGGCCGCCGATGGAGCGACGGTTTGCATCAGGCCGTCGAAGCGAAGGAAAACGTGCAGATTGAACGCGAAACGCAAACGCTCGCGACGATTACGATTCAAAATTATTTCCGTCTTTATCAAAAACTCGCGGGTATGACCGGCACGGCGGAAACCGAGGCGCAGGAATTTTTAGACATTTACAAACTCGGCGTGCAGACGATTCCGACCAATAAACCTAACATCCGCAAGGACACGCACGATTCCGTTTACAAAACCCGGCGTGAAAAATTCAACGCCGTCGCCGCCGAAATCAAGGAGCTTCACGCGCAAGGCCGTCCGGTGCTCGTCGGCACTGTCAGTGTCGAGACGAGTGAAATGCTTTCACGGATGTTGAAGAAGGCGGGATTGGTTCATTCCGTTCTCAACGCCAAATTTCACCAGCAGGAAGCGGAAATTGTTTCGCGCGCGGGTCAGCGCGGCGCAATTACCATCGCCACAAATATGGCCGGTCGCGGCACGGACATTAAACTTGGTCCGGGCGTCACGGAAGTCGGCGGTTTGCACGTGCTCGGCACGGAACGCCATGAATCGCGGCGCATTGACCGGCAGTTGCGCGGACGCTGTTCGCGCCAGGGTGATCCCGGCTCGTCACACTTTTTCATTTCACTCGAAGACGATTTGATGCGGCTTTTCGGCTCGGATCGCATCGTGAAATTGATGGAACGCATGGGACTTGAAGAAGGCCAGGAATTAACGCATCCGCTTTTGAACCGCTCGATTCAACAGGCGCAAAAGCGCGTCGAGCAGCATAACTTCCAGCAGCGCAAACGCACGCTCGAATATGACGACGTGATGAACAAACATCGGGGGGTCGTCTATGAATTTCGCAACGAAATCATCAACGCCGAGGACGTGCGCGACCGGCTCATGGACATCATGGAGGAGGTCATCGTGGACAAGGTGGCGCAATTCACGAATGCCGAATCCGACTTCACCGAATGGAAAGTGCGCCAGCTCGCCGATTGGGTGAACCTGAATTTCCCGATGGGCCTGCCCGAAGCGGAAATCGTCAAGGTCGCCGATTCCGGCAAGGAACCGCCCGTGAGCGGCTCCCTGTTTGATGGCTTGAGTCCCGCGCAATTCGCCGTCTGCAACTTCCTTTCTGAAGGCATCCGCAAAGCTTACGAGATTAAAATCAGTTTTGAGAATCCCGCCGCGCTGCGCGAAGTCGAACGCTTCACCATTTTGAGCGCGATTGACCGGCTGTGGCAGGAACATCTCTACGAGATGGATAGCCTGCGCTATAGCATCGGCCTGCGCGCACACGGCCAGCGCGACCCGCTGCTCGAATACAAAGCCGAGGCGTTCAAGATTTTCGACGAATTGATGGTCAACGTAAAAACGGAGATCTGCCACAATATTTTCCGCAGCGCGTCGAGCATGATGGCGTTTGAAAACTTCCTGAAAAATGTTCCACAACAAACGCTGCACCAGACAACGAGCGCGTTTGGCGGCGCGGCGGCGGCAAGCTCCGACGGCTCAAAACCCAGCGACGTTGTCAGCGAGGCGGCGGCGGCAACGGAAAAAGCCAGGCCTGTTCGCACCGGCCCGAAAGTCGGGCGTAACGACCCCTGTCCCTGTGGCAGTGGCAAAAAATACAAGAATTGCTGCGGGCGCTGACCCGTAGTTCTCTCCTAAAATATCACTTGCCGTCGGCATGGCATTTGCTAGGTTGCAAAAGATTTGCAATTAAAAGCATGTCTGTGACCCCATTTCGTTCCAGATTTTCGCTGCGTTCGCCAATGCGATGGCCGGCGGATTTTTGTATCCCGCCATCCATGCGGTGCCGGGCGAAATCTGGAAACATCGCAAAGCGCCGGTGTTTTCCTGTTTTGCGCGGGCTTTGGCTTGATCGCCGGTTTGATCCTTTGTTCCCACATTGCCATTTGAAAGTCTGAATGCGATTCGGAAAATTTCAAATCAACCGCCGGAAGCGCCTGTATTTGCACCGGGCGACGGCGGGGTTGTCACTGGCGCTGTGGCTGTTCATGGCGGTGGCCGAAAACTATACACCTCTCCACGCCTGGCTCCATGGCGGAACGATTCCTGACGACGATGATTGTGCCATCGTTGCCATCGCGCATGGCAAGGTTGAAACGGTAACACCCGACGTCCCCTTCGTCGTTCCGATAATTTCGATTGAAGTTACGCCTCGTGTGGAATTCTCCGTTTTTAACAAGCCTGTTGAAAATCTTCTATCCGGTCGTGC
This sequence comes from Verrucomicrobiota bacterium, assembly GCA_050015635.1. Taxonomy (GTDB): domain Bacteria; phylum Verrucomicrobiota; class Verrucomicrobiia; order Limisphaerales; family UBA11358; genus UBA11358. The sequence goes on along the minus strand of JBEKBA010000013.1, from coordinate 12,231 downwards.
TCCGCCTGCCCTTCCTGCCGTTTCTTAATTCACTGGTTTCAGACAGCGCGAGCCGCATTGTCTGAAGTTATTACATTAAACCAAATCTTTGGGTTGTGCCGTGTGGCGTTTCTCAAGGTACGGGTCCTGACGGATTCGCGGAAGTGTATTAAATAACTTTAACCTATTGAAATTTATGGAAAAAATGACAGAAAGAAAAAATGGAAAGCGCAGGGTTTATTGCGCGGTTATTTCGTTGGTGGCGTTGTCCTGTGGCGGAACGGCGCTGACACAGACGAACAGTCCGGCGGCGACCAATACCGTTGCATCGGATACTTCGACAAATGCCGTGGTTTCGGGAAGTTCGACGAACGTCACCCAGCTTGGCAACATCACGGTTATCGGCCAGTTGAATCAGGCGCGGAGCCAGATTCTGCCTGATCTGGGCGCAACGGCCTACATTCACACGCAGGAACAAATTCAAAATCAGTCGCAGGGTGCCAACGCGCCGCTCAATCAGATTATCCTGCGTTCGCCGGGTGTGGCGCAGGATTCGGCGGCGAATGGCGACCTGCATGTGCGCGGCGAACATGCGAACTTGCAATATCGCATTGACGATGTGCTATTGCCGGAAGGCATCACGGGATTTGGACTCGAACTGGATCCGCGTTTTGTGGACTCGATGCAACTCATCACCGGCTCGCTGCCCGCGCAATACGGTTTCCGCACGGCGGGCGTTGTGGATATTCAAACGAAAAGTGGTGTGTTTGAAAACGGCGGCACGGTGGACATGTATGGCGGTAGTTACGACACGATCCGGCCGAGTTTTGAATACGGCGGTTCGGAGGGAAAATTCAGTTACTACATTGACGGCAGCTATGACCACAACAGCCTCGGCATTGAAAATGTCACCTCCAGCCATGACGCAATCCATGACGACACTGATCAATACAAAACCTTCATGTATTTGTCCTATATTCTGGACGATACAAGCCGGGTTAGTTTCATCGGCAGCGCCTCCTATGCTGATTATCAAATTCCCATAAACCCCGACCAGCCGGTTCCAACTCAGCAAGGCGATGGAAATCCCTGGGTGCCGCCACCGTCGTTGGGAACCCCCTCTCCGACCGCCTTGAACGATAATCAAAACGAGCAGAATTATTACGGCGTCGTGGCCTACCAAAAATCAGCGGGCGATTTGAATCTTCAAGTGGCCGGGTTCGGGCGGGAAAGCAGCGTGCATTATGTGCCTGACAATGTGCCTGCCACTCTTTATTACAACGCCGGTGTGGCCACTGACGAGAATCGTATCCTCTACTCCGGCGGATTGCAAGCCGACGCCAGTTATGACCTCGGAGACAGCCACACCATTCGCAGCGGTTTGATGGCGATGGAAGAATTCGTCTCCGCTGACACGACCACCACGGTGTTCACGAATTCCGTCACGGAAATACCCATCACCCAGGACAATACTCCCGGCGCGACATTTGCGGGTGTGTATCTGGAGGATGAATGGAAAATCCTGCCCAAAGTCATCGTCAACTACGGTGCGCGCTTTGACGAGTATTCCACTTCCTTCGACAATGAGGATCAACTCAGCCCGCGCGTCAACCTCATCTACCAACCTACCGACTTGACAACGTTGCACGCCGGTTATTCGCGTTATTTCACACCGCCACCATTGGAAACCGTGCCGGCGGGAGACATAACGGCTTTTAACGGCACTACGGGGCAATCCGGTGTTACCAACGGGATTACTTCGGTGAAAGCCGAGCGCGCGAATTATTACGACATCGGCATCAGCCAAAAGCTTGCGACTGGATTGCAAGTAGGCTTGGACGGTTATTACAAGACCGCTAAAAACCAGCTTGACGATGGATTGTTCGGACAGTCGCTCATTCTGTCATCGTTCAACTATGCTCAAGGCCGGATTGGCGGCGCGGAAATCACGGCCAGCTACACGGCCGGCGGCTTCTCCTCATACGCGAATGTTGCCTACTCGGTTGCGCAGGGCAAAGGTGCCGCTTCAGCGCAATTCCTGTGGCAGGATCCGGGGACTGTGGATTACGTCAACACCCACTGGATTTATCTCGACCACGATCAACGGGTCACCGGCTCTTTCGGCGTGGCTTACACCTGGAACGAATCGGCACGCTACAGCACGCGCGCCTATGCCGATGCAATTTATGGCAGTGGATTGAGACAGGACGGAGACGGGACCATAGGCGTGACACCGGACGGCGGGACGGCTGACGAAAATGATCCCATTCCGAATGGAGCCAGCGTGCCGCAATACTATTCCATCAACCTCGGCGCGGAACAAAGTTTCAATGTTGGGAAAAACCGGTTTTTGAAAGCCCGGCTTGATGTCGTGAACCTGACGGACAACTCATATGAGTTGCGCAGCGGCACCGGTGTTGGCGTCAACGCCGCGCAATATGGCGCGCGACTTGGATTCTTCGGCTCGCTAAGTTATACGTTCTAAACGACGACTCGCTTGATGAAAGACATGGATGCAAATCGAATTTCGCCCGGCTATGTGTTGAAGGACGGACTGGCGCGGCTTTGCCTGCCGTCGGCAAATCGCGACGCGAACCAGAAACTCGCCTGGGTGAATTCGGTTTGCATACTCTTTTTATTGATCGGTATCTTCGGCGCGCGGCGCGGCTTGATTGAAATCAAGCCTGCTCCGCCGCTTGAAGAAATTATTCCCGTCATCGTTGAACCCATCACCTTGCCGCCGCAGGAAACCACGGAGAAAAAGGAAATCACCGGGGTCAAAAACGATGCGCCGCAAGTCGCCGTGGCAATTCCATCATCGCCGAACATCAGTTTTTCAGTGCCGACCATCGGCTCGCTGATTGTCCCGGCCAATCTCGCTTCCGCTCCGCCGCTGGAGCCGATGCGAACGGCGGTGCAAATCGGTTCACTCAATAACACCGGCAGCGGCGGCGACCGTCCCGCGCCGCCTTATCCAATCATCGCCAGGGAAACCGGCGAGCAGGGAACGGTCGTTGTCCTGCTCGGCGGTGATGCGGCGGGAAATGTCGTTTCTGTTGACGTCGAAGAATCGTCCGGCTTTCCGATTCTCGACCGCGCGACGGTGGATTTCATCAGGCGTCACTGGCGGCTTCCGGCCGGCATGGACACCCGGCTTTTTCAAACCAGCATTACCTATCGTCTGCAATTTTGATTTCACGAAAAACCAACAAATAAAATTATGCTCGCAAACATTGTTTTCCAATTCTTCACCAAGGGCGGCCCGGTCATGTGGCCGATTCTCCTCAGCGCCATTATCGCCGTGGCCGTGGTCGGTGAACGCATGTTCTGGTGGCTGCGCGAAAGCCGCAAACGCGACCCGCAAAAACTGGAGCAGGTGCTCGCCGCGCTGGAAAATTCCGACGTGCCCGGCGCGACGAAAATTTCCGAAGGCTCGGAAGACCCGGTCATCCGCATGATCCATCACGGCCTCGGTCACGTCGGCCACCGGCACGCGTCGTTGTTGGGCGCGCTGCAACTGGCGGCGGGCCACGAACTCAAACGCGCCGGACGTTTCCTGACGGTCATGGACACGCTGGTCACGCTCGCGCCGCTGCTCGGTTTGCTCGGTACCGTCACCGGTTTGATGCGCGCCTTTCTCAACATCGGCAGCGCGGAATTGTCCGTAACCGGTGTCACCGGCGGCATCGGCGAGGCCTTGATCGCCACGGCCTGCGGGCTGGGTATTGCAATTTTTTCGCTCATTCCCTTCAATTACTTTTCCGCCAGGGTCACGCAATTGCAGTTCGACCTGGAAACGGCGGCGACAAATGTTGAAGTGATGATTGGCGGCGGCAAGACGGGCGACACGGTTCATTTGCACAAACCGACGCCACCAGACCAGGCCACGGGTCACTGATTGATCTTCGCCGATGAAAATCCCCTCACCCATTCCAAAACGCCGCGCGCGGATTGTCATCATTCCGCTGATTGACATAATGTTTTTTTTGCTCGCGTCGTTCATGATGATCAGCCTGCAGATGAGCCGCACGGTAAACATCAAGGTCAATTTGCCGCCCGCCACGCAGGCGCGGCAGGATTACCGGCCGGACATGGTCAACATCGCGGTGGATAAGGCGGGCGCGGTCTGGCTGGAGAAAAACGAGATTTCGCTGCCCGAATTGAGCCTCGTTTTGAGCAACCGTTTTCGCGGCGATACGAATTTGCCGGTTTATATCAGCGGCGACCGCGACACGCTGCACGGCGCGATGGTCGCTGTTTATGAGACTGTCCGCAGCGTCGGCATCCAGAAAGTCGCGTTCATGACCGGTAATCAGAGTCCAACCACGCCATGAAAATCCGCACACCGGTTCCCGAAAAAAAGACGCGGCTGGAAATCATTCCGCTGATTGACATCATGTTTTTTCTGCTGGCATCGTTCATGATGATCAGTTTGCAGATGCAAATCGTCCGCACGCTCAAGGCCAATCTCCCCACCGCCACGCTGGCGGTTTCTAGCACGAAACCGGACATCGTGAATTTGCTCGTGAACCGCGATGGACAGGTTTCCGTGGATGAAAAACTGATGGCATTGCCCGATTTGTTCACGTTGCTGACAAACCGTTGCAGTTTGAATACGAATTTGCCCGTCTATATCACCGGTGCAAAGGACGCCACGCACGGCTCGGTGATGTTCGTTTTGGATTTTGTGAAACGCGCCGGCGTCCAGCACATCGCCATCGCCGTTAAGGCCGCTCCTGACCAACCATGAAAAACTTCCAACAAAACCTCCTCATCGGCCTCGCGCTCGCGCTCTGCGGACTTTGCGCCTTTCAATGGTATGAACAGACTGTCCAAAGGAATGAAATCACGACCTTGAACGGGATGGTCTATCAAAATAACGTGGACATCCAGAATGACACCAATTCCATCGCCACGCTGAACCATCAGATCGAACAGATGGACGCGCGCCTCACCGGGATCAAGGCCGTCGCCGCGACGAACGAACAGCTTGTCGTTTCGCAGAAGGCCGAAATTGTGCAACTCCAGTTCGCGAACGAAAATCTCACGAACGAAATGGCGCAATACAAGGCGGCTGTCAATACACTGGAGTCGAAATTGAAGGAAGCCTATGACGGCATCAATCGGCAGAATGCAGCCATTACCAATCTGGTTGCGCAGCGCGATGACTTCGTGAAGAAATACAACGACAGCGTGAAGGATCGGAACGATGTCGTCGCCAAATATAACGACCTCGTCAACCAGATGCAGAAACAGCAAAGTGGCCAGAAATAAGTTGTCCGCTCCGGGAAAAAGGTGGTTGAAAACCGGACGGGGTGTCCTTGAATCGCGAGCGGGCCGGTGAGGAGTCAAATCTGCACGATTGAAACTCCTGGAAAATTCAGTGCGGCTGATTCAAAAGTTGGTCTGTTTTGGTAACTGCACACTTGGGTTGTGCTTGGTTTCTCTTGCTCCCTGCCCTCTCTCCAATCAATTAAATCGAACGGAGTGACAATGTCGGTGCGATGCTCCAATCCATCATCGGTCTTAATGCGATCCAACACACACCAGAGGTAACAAAAATTATCGGATTCAGACAATGGTGTCTAAAATCGGCCCAATTGTTATGGGTAGCCGAAGAGAGTTAGCCACTGCCTGAATCCGCTATTTGCTCAAGCAAGTGCAATGCCGACAGTCATGTCAAATTGGAAACTTCACATTTTGAAGAATGTCGCTTCATTCATTTATTGGATTAAATCCGGTGAAAAAAATTCTTGTCGGCACTTTTATATTTTGAAACAACATTTTCGTGCTGGCATCTTATATTCATTAAAGTGTTTGGCGGACAGAACGCGGATTAATTTCATTTATGTTTATTATCGGACTGGGGACTGCCACTCCGGCTCAGCGACATGCCCAGCGCGATGGCTGGGACGCGGTGCAGAATTGGCTCCGGTTTTCACAGCTTAAACCGCGTTCAAAGGCCATCCTCAAGAAGGTTCTTTGCGGCGACAACGGCATTGATACTCGTTACCTTGCGCTTGAAACGCTCGCCGAGGTGTTTGATCAGACGCCCGACACTCTCCAGGCGCGCTTCAACAAGCACGCCCCAGTGCTTGCCACCCAGGCCGCGCGTCTCGCCATGAAAAATGCGGGCTGTCATCCCGATAAGATAGACGCCGTGATTGTCAGCACCTGCACTGGATATTTATGTCCCGGCCTCACCAGCTACGTCAGCGAAAGTCTCGGTCTGCGCCAAAACATTTTTGCTCTCGATCTCGTCGGCCAGGGCTGTGGTGCAGCGTTGCCAAACTTTCGGACCGGCGAGGCAATTCTCACTGCCGGTCGCGCGAAAAAAGTTCTCTCCGTCTGTGTTGAAATTTGCAGCGCCGCTTTTTTTATTGATGATGATCCCGGCGTATTGATTAGCGCGTGCCTGTTCGCCGACGGTGCGGGCGCCGCTATTCTTTCAAATGATCCTTTGCCCGGTCGGCGGCGTGTCGAATGGAAGTTTGCCGATTCGCGCCTTGTCACCTCCGAACGCGACACGCTTCGCTTCGGTCACAGCAACGGAATGTTGCGCAACATTTTGCTGCCGCAAGTTCCGCGGGTTGCCAGTGACGTTGCTGCAAAATTATTTTCGGAATCCCTTTTCGCAGCACAAGTAAAACGCGAACAGATTACCGGCTGGATTTTGCACACGGGTGGGCGTGACATAATTCTCGCTTTGCGCGAAAAACTGGATTTGAGCGCGGATGATGTGCGTCACAGTTCCGCTGTTTTGCGTGAATTTGGCAATATCAGCAGTCCCACGGTTTATTTCGTCCTTGAGCGCGCCTTGCGTGATGGCATTCCTGACGGTCTCTGGTGGATGTCCGCATTCGGGGCGGGGTTCAGTTGCCACGGCGCGTTTTTACAGGTGAATGCTGCGTGAAACGTATCGTCCAACCCGAACTCCTCGACACCTTGTTGCCGGACGACCCGGTTGCCATCCGCTCGCGGCGGGATTTGCACCGCGTGAACACTTGGATGCGAAATCACGCCATTGTGGCGGACGCATTGCAAAAGGCTTTGAACCACCACGCGCCCGGACAAATCACTGAACTCGGTGCAGGGGATGGAAATTTTCTTCTATGTGTCGCCCAAAAAATCTCACCGCACTGGCGGGACACGAAGGCAACGCTGATTGACCTGAAAAAAAATATTTCGGTGGAAACACTCGCTGCCTTTGCGGCGTTGGGGTGGCACGCGGAGGCAGTTGTCGCCGACGTTTTCGACTGGCCGCAAATCGACAGCGACATTGTCGTCGCCAATTTATTCCTCCACCACTTTGAGGACACGCGCCTTGCAGAATTGCTGCGCCGGGTTTCCCGCCGCACTCAATTTTTCATCGCCACCGAGCCGCGCCGTGGCTGCTGGCCTCTGTTTTGCAGCCGGTTGCTGCGGGCGATTGGTTGCAACGACGTGACGCGCCATGATGCTGTGATCAGCGTGCGTGCCGGATTTTACGGCAACGAACTTTCCGCGCTATGGTCGGATAAACAAAATTGGCGGCTTACGGAACAACGTGCCGGTGCGTTTAGCCATCTTTTCATCGCGCGGAAAATCAATTGAATCATGGTGAAACCCATCACGATTGTCGGCGGTGGCCTCGCGGGTTTGACGCTGGGTATCGGACTGCGACAATGCGGTGTGCCGGTGATGGTTCATGACGCCGGGAATTATCCGCGTCATCGCGTTTGCGGCGAATTTATCAGCGGTCACGGTCAGGCCACGCTTGCGCGGCTAGACCTGCGTGAATTGCTCGAACAGGCGGGTGCAGTGAGCGCGCAAACCGCGGCTTTTTTTTCGGCAACCGGATCAACCTCGCCGCATCGATTGCCGTCATCCGCCCTTTGCCTTTCGCGCTTCATTCTGGATGCCGCATTGGTAAAAAAATTACGCGAACTGGGTGGTGAATTACGCGAAGGCGAACGCTCACGCACCGGGGATTTTTGTGAAGGCTTCGTCCGCGCTACGGGTCGTCGGATGCCTGTGGAAAAAAACAGTTCGCGCTGGTTTGGTCTGAAAATTCACGCGCGGAATGTTGCCCTCGCCGCCGATTTGGAAATGCACGTTTCGTCGCGCGGCTATATCGGCTTGTGCAAAATCAATGGCGGCGAAGTGAATATTTGCGGCCTGTTCCGCAAACGGGCGGATGAAAACAGTGAATCGAAAAACTGGCGCGAACTGTTGCGCGGCTGCCCCGGTTCGCAGTTGCGTCAACGGCTGGCTGATGCGGAGTTGGATGAAAATTCCTTTTGCACCGTGGCCGGAATTTCCTTGCGTCCATGGCAAGCCGCATCACGCGCCGAAATCTGCATTGGTGACGCCATCACCATGATTCCACCCGTCACCGGCAATGGTATGTCCATGGCTTTCGAGTCGGCGGAATTGGCGATTGAACCGCTCGTCGCATGGAGCCGCGGTGAATTATCATGGAGGAATGCCCGCCACAAAATCGCCTGCGATTGTGATGCTCTTTTTGCGCGTCGGCTTGCGTGGGCAAAATGGCTGCAACGTATCATCCTCACGCCCACACTGCAAAATCCGCTCATTGCGCTGGCCGCGCACAGTGATTGGTTTTGGCGCATGGCATTCAATTGCACACGTTAATTGAAGGCGGAGGTCGGAATCGAACGAGGTCTTCACCGACTGCCAGCCTCAATATCCTGATTTACAGGGTTATTTTATCACCGATTTTATAGGGGTTCAAGAGGTTTTATCACTACACGCCACCTACCGGCTTTAACACACCACATACACCCCGCCTACTCGGTTATTGAAGAAATCGTTGAAGGTTTCGTTGAAGGTTTTTTTGACTTCGTTAAGATGTTGTCGTTTTCGGCTGTCACATTTTCCTCAGGAAAATTCACCACAGCGCGGGCTTTCAAAAGAAAGCGTAAAAGCACAAAAACTAAAGCCCCCTCACACTACGGAACCCGAACAAGTTGTTGGCACCATACGGGAAGTAGTAGGCGCGATAGGCGCACCCCACGACGATGGCGAGGCTCTCCCAATTGCCGCCGCGCAGCACACGGTTGCTCACAGTTACAGTTGACGGCCCCGTGGGATTCGTGGTGGTGGGTTGGCCATACGGCGTTCCATACCAATCCCAACACCACTCAAACAAATTCCCCGCCATGTCGTTGAGGCCATAACCGTTCGCTGCAAAATAGCCCACCGGACTCGTGTAGGGATACGATCCGGTATCGAAATTCGTGTTGAAGCCAGTGTAGGGCCCCAAATCGTAGCTGTAGAGGTTGGTGCTGTAGTAGTTGGCCTGGCTTTCCGAGATCGTGAGACCCCACGGAAACCGCTGATCGCTCAACCCACCCCGCGCCGCCTTCTCCCACTCCGCTTCCGTCGGCAACCGATAGCCATTAGCCGACCAATTCACATCCGCGTTGGTAACATCCCCATTCATATAAACCTGCGTCAAGCCCGCATCCGTGTAATATACCGGCGTCAAACCCGCCTGCTGCGACCGGGCATTACACCACCTTACCGCGTCATACCAATCCACCGCCTCCACCGGTTGCAAGGGTTGATTGTTTGTTTGGGCGTTACCGGCATGGTCAAAGCTGTAGCCATTATTCGTGGCATAATTATAGACCGTCTGCCATTGGCCGTAGCTCACCAGATTCACGTCCATATAAAACGCCGACACATAGACGTTGGTGGGGATGGCATCGCTCTCCCCATCCAGCTGTGTCCCCCATCGTGAACGAACCGGCCGGAATGAACGCCATGCCGTCGGCGGTGGAAGGAACCAGTAACAACCGAAAGAACCTTGCTGCCAAGGTATTGGTGACGGTCACGGCGGTCTGCGAACCGTAAGTCGCCGGGACGGCATCGTTGGCAAAAACCCAGTTGGTGGAGGCCAGATTGGTGCTGCTTTGCAAAACGTAGTCTGTAGCGGTTGCTGGCCAATAAAGCAGGGATTGATTGTTCGTCGGCACAATGCCCAACGTCACTTGCGCCAGAACAGGATGAACACTGGCCAGCAACGCCAGCCCGATAAATAGGGAATGCAGTTTGGTATTCAAAAGAAATTCGGGTTTAGTTTGTCTCACTTGAACGGTTTTCTATTCCGATAATCCGTTTATGCGCCTTATCCAAGGAATATACAATTAAAATTTGCGGCAGACGTTGGGTATTCGCCGGGAGTGCAACCGTCAAGGCGCAAAAGCCGGCTTTTCCAAGTTTACACCATGACGGCGGGCATTCTTTCGCCGCCAGTATTGACCGATGGTTTTCGTCGCCTCATCCAGCCATTCACGATCTGCCAACAACGCGATGAGTTCCACGGCGCTAAAAAACTTCACCGCGTTCGGATTGGGCAGGCCAAATGGGGCGGCAAATAGAAAATACTCTAAATTGGTGTTCGGCACTTCGGAGTGTCTTTTGGGAGGGATGTCGTGGCCCGGTCAAGCCGGCTGCCATGTTTTTCATAGCTTCCGGCAGTAATGGCGTTTACGATTTATGGCCATCATGAAGTTGAAAAGACCGTCACTGGTTTCCCGAGGCTCCGTGTACCGAATGATTCAGACAGCGGATGAAGCCTGGAAACGGCGTGACTTCCAGCAATGCTTTGAGTGGCTGGAACGCGCCAGCCGTCTGGACCCGGCCAATCCCAGTCTCCTGTTCATCCTGGGTCAGCGTTATGGATTGCGTTACGATTATGCCGCGGCCGAGCGCCATTTTGACAAGGCCGTGCGCCTGACGACAAGAAAATCCGAGGCATTGGCGATCGCGGGCCAATTGTCCACCGATTTTGCCAGCCACCAAGTGGCTGAACATTATTTTCAGCAGGCCTTGGAACAAAAGGACACGCCGCCGGAAACCTTCGCCAGATTGGCAGAACTCTACGAACGCCTGCACCGCCTGGAAGATGCCTCCAAACTGGCGGAGCAGGCATTGCAATTGGACGCCAACTGTGCCTTGGCCCGCCTGACCCAGGCCAGGTTAAGCCGTCAGGCCGGACATTTGGAAGAAGCAGAGAAGATTCTTCGTCGCGTCCTGGGGTCAGCGCAGCGTGAGATGCGGATACGCGGTTACTATGAACTGGGCGCCATTCTGGATCGGCAAGGGCGCTACGATGAAGCCATGACGGCGTTTCTGGAGGCCAAGGCGATGTTGCGCCCGGACACCCAACCGTTGCTGGCCCAGGTGCAAGCAAACCGCATTGTCGCAAAAAAGACGCTGGCTGACTTTACGGCGGAAACCATGCACCGCTGGTTTGATTTTGGTCCTCAACTACAGCCTCTCCGGTGCCTGTCGTTTTTGGGCGGCCATCCGCGTTCGGGGACAACCTTGCTGGAACAAGTGTTGGATTCACATCCGGATATCGTCTCGGCCGAGGAAACACAGGTTTTTGTGGACGATGTGTTCAACCCTCTGAAAGCCAATCTGCCGGGAGGCGCGCCGTTAGCCATTCTGGACGCAGCGCGGGCCGATGCCTTGCAACAGTCCCGCGCGAGGTATTTCCACTCCATGGAACTCTGCCTGAATAACGTGATTGGCGACCGGATGCTGATTGACAAAAATCCTCAGACAACGCTTCTCCTCCCGGCCTATATTCGGATATTTCCTGAAATCAAAATTCTGGTTGCATTGCGGGACCCCCGGGATGTGGTCCTGAGTTGTTTCATGCAATGTTATGTGCCCGTCACCTCCGGCAACGTGACCTATCTGAGTCTGGAAGAGACAACTGAAGGCTACGCCCACTTGACGGAGAACTGGAAGATTTTTTCGTCCTTGATAAAAAACCCGTGGCTGGAAGTGCGCTACGAGGACGTGGTGGCCGATTTGGAATCAGTGTCCCGGCGCGTATTGGACTTTCTGGGCGTGTCCTGGGATGCGTCTGTGTTGCGCTTTGATGAGCACGCGCGGAGCAAAAGAGTGCGCTCTCCCACCTATGCTGACGTAACACAACCTGTCTATAAACGCGCCCTGGGCCGCTGGCGGAACTACCGGAAATATCTGGAGCCGTGTCTGCACCGGCTGGAGCCGTTCGCCAAGGCCCTCGGATATGAGTAACCGGATTACTTGAGGGCTGAGAGTTGACAGTTGAGAGTTGAAGGTTGATGACAAGTGCCGGGGCGGTGATTTCCCTAACAGACTGATGCAAAACGGGTGTTTTTTATCCGAACCATTTTTCTTCATGGTAAAACCCATCACTGATCGCTGTGGAACGCGGATTTTTGCCCGGCGAATGGCTCGCTTGACTGC
>JBEKBA010000012.1:0-39302 GCA_050015635.1 Verrucomicrobiota bacterium | reverse complement strand
ACGGACAAAAATATTCAAATCCTTAATTCATCGGCACGAGCCAAATGTTAACGGGCTGCGTGAAACCTCTCGGGACAAATTGGTTTAGTTCTGCGGATGACAACTTTTTATCAAAACGCCGGCGTACCCCGGCACGAAGAAAAATTTCATCGGAGATCGTTAATTTCCCGCCGCGCGAGTAATCCGCCAGTCGTGCGGCGAGATTGACCGTCGTGCCAAAATAATCCAGCCGGTCGTTCGCGTTGACGGCGAGACAGGGCCCGGCATGAAGTCCGGCTTTGAGCACGAGTTGTTGCCAGTCCGGCGATTTGCCATTGGCTTCGCCGATGTCCGCAAACATTTTTTCCGCCGCCGCAAATGCGTCGCACGGATGGCTGAATGCGGCCCAAATCAGAATGATTCAAATCCAAAATGCGATTTCAGATTTCAAAATGGGTCACTACCGGAATTTTTCAATTCAGGATGTGCGGCGAGAATTTTATCCAATTCATTTTTTGCCTCGGAAAAATCCGGTGTCAGGCGTAGGGCCTGACGGTAATGAAAAACGGCTTCGTCCGGTTTGTTTTGTTGTTGCAGGGCTTGCGCGAGGCGGTAATGCGCTTGGGTTTCATTTGGCGCGAGGCGCAGTTCCCCGGAAAATTGCGCGGCGGCCTCGGCGGGCTGCCGATTATTTAGAAAAGCCAGTCCGAGATTGAAGCGTGCGGCGGGACTGGCGGGCTGCAATTCGACAACCTTGGAAAAATGCGCGATGGCTTCCGCCATTTTGCCCTGTTCGGCGAAAGCGATCGCCAGATTGTCCTGCGCGTCGGCAAAATCCAGTTTGAGCCGCGTGGCTTCGGAAAATTGCGTGACTGCTTCGTCGAGATTTGAGTTGGCGAGCAAAACCGTCCCGTAGTCATAATGAAACTGCGGGTTGTCCGGCTCAAGCGCAACGGCTTGTGAAAGCTGGCCTATGGCCTGCCGGCATTTTCCCTGCTTAAAAAAAACTTTACCCAATCCGTTGTGCGCATCGCCGAAATTCGGATCGTCAATCAGGGCGGCGGCAAAACGCGTGGCGGCCTTTTCCGGCAGGCCATGCTCCAATAAAAATTTGCCGAAATTGTATTGTATGACCGGATCGCGCGGCGCGGCTTGCGCGGCAAAGTTGATATGTCCGAAGGCCTCGTCTGGCTCACCTTTCTTCCACAAAACCATGCCGAGAAAAAATTGTCCCACTGGATAATTCGGGTTAAGTCGCACCGCTTCCGCGCAAAAAGTCAGTGCCTGATTTTCCATCCCAACCTCGTCCAAAGCCTGGCCAAGGTAGGCGCAGGCGACACAGTTATCCGTCGTCACCATATAGGCGTGGCTAAAAAGCGTGATGCTGTTCCGCCAGTATTTTATTTGAATGGAAGTGACGGCCAGACAGCCCGCGAGCGCGATGATTCCGGCCAGGGCGGGAATTTTTTGCAGTCGTGGTTTTGAACTGAAAAGATCGCTCAAACCCCACACGACAAGAATGAACAGGCCGATGCTAGGCAGATAAGTGTAACGGTCGGCCATGGATGCCGGACCGACTTGCACGAGGCCAATGGCCGGCACCAGCATTCCCAAAAACCAAAACCAGCCGACGAAAAAATAAGGCCGCCGCCGCGCCAGCAATATGAACGCAATCGAACACATTGCCAGCAACAGCGCCGCGACAACAGCCAATCCGACAAGCCCGCAGCTTGGAAATGGATAAAGGACAGCCAAATCCACCGGCCAGAAAATTTTTGAAATATAACGCACGTAAGCCCACAACACGTTAGCGGCGCGAAGCGAAAGCGGATAGTCCGACACAGCGCCGCCGGTTTTCTGAACCAAATAAGTCACGATGCTTCCGGCCAGCGCCAACGCGAAGAATGGAATTTTTTCAAGGAGCAAACGTTGAAACATTGAAGGGTTGAAGCGTTGAAGCGGCCAGAAATCCAGCAACAATAGAACCAACGGCAACGTCACAACCATCGGCTTGGACATCAAGCCGCACGCGAAGAAAAACAAAGCGAGAAAGTAGTTGAGGGTCGAAAGTCGAGAGTCAGGAACAGAACCCGCATTTCCCACGCTCGATCTTCTACCCTCGACCCTCGACCGCGCCTGCGCATAATGCGTGTAAGACATCAGCGCCAGCATCCAGAAAAACGCGCTCAAAACATCCTTACGTTCCGCCACCCATGCCACCGATTCGACATGCAGCGGATGCCACGCAAACAGCGCCGCCACGAACGCGCTGCGCCACAATGCTCCCGTCAATTGATTCAGCAAAAGAAACAGCAACAGCGTATTAGCGATGTGAAAAAGCAGATTCGTCAGGTGATGTCCGCTGGGATTCAGACCGTATAAATTGCAGTCCAGCATGTGTGAAATCCACGTCAGGGGATGCCAGTTGTCGGCGTAACCGGATTTAAAAGCCCAAACAACTCCAGCCCATGTCAAGCCCGCATGAACGTGAGGATTTTCTGTAATGTAGGCCCCGTCGTCGAAATTGGTAAAGTCGTCGCGCGTCACCGGCCAGTATAAAATCAGTGTCCCCAGCGCGAGCGCAAGGCAGACGGCCGCGAAAAGCTGATTTCGTGTCAATTTGGCCGCGAACATGAAATCAAAATAGGGCATCCTCCTCTTCAAATGCAATCCGCGATTGGTAGCGTTTTCTAATATGTTCTACAACCTGAGTCGGGTAATCTGGCTGTGGTTGATTTTGAGACCTTAGGTCGAGATACATTTTACAACGCATTGCATTTAATGCGTTTTGCATCAGTTTCTCGAGTGCCAGCCAGTTTGGTTTTTACTTATCGCGGCGGAACCGTCTAGCCTTTTCCGAACACCACTCTGTCCACGGAAAAACGGCCCGGCCCGGCGAGCAGCAGAGTGACATAACCCATCAAATACATGAACGCCAGTTCGCCGCTGTGATTGCCGCTCAACGCGCCTTTATGCACGCTGATGAACGCGACAATCATATCAATCGCAAGCACGAGCGCACTCCAGCGCGTGACCAGTCCAAAAATCAAGAGCAGCGATGCAAAAAATTCCGCGAACACGGTCAGTGCCAGACTCGCCGAATGGCCGATGCCAAGCGGGTCGGGGAAATTCGGCGCGAGGTCGCTAAAATTTTTCAATTTATCAACGCCGTGATGAACGAGCATCATCAAGCCAATCCAAAGGCGCAACACAAGCAGCGCAAAATTGACTGCGTCCGAATTATTTCCGGGAGCAAAGATTTTTTTGATCATGGCGCTTGATGGCTCTGGGTTTAATAGTTACTCATAGTTGCCCTTTTGTGCGATTGTCTGCCGATAGTGATCGAAGATCTCCTTTTTGTGAACCGAGGAGCTACGCGCCGAGTTTTTTTCTTCGTCGGGTGTGAGTTACAGTCGCGCCAGATGCGCGACATATTTAACATCAATTACAATGGCAGCAATTGGACAAGTCTTAAATTTCAAGTCTCAGGTTCCAAGATTACTGTATTGATTTCATCGGAAGCCCTTGAAATGCGCTCGCCCGGCCAATGACACAGAAAAAAATCGTTCAAATAATACGCGGCTGGCGCGTAAAGGAACGCAGCCAGCACGTCCACGAAATAGTGGTAGCGTAAATACAGCGTTGCAAAAGCCATAAGCAGAACATAAAGGAGCGCCGGAAGGAACATCTTCGGGCGGTAATTGCGCAAATAGAGGGACAACAGCAGCGGAATCCCGACGTGTAGGGATGGGAAACAATCATAGCTGACACGACCGACATCTATGATGTAGTTGACGCTATGGCTGAGCGCCTGTCCATGCAGGTCGCGCGTAAAGCGGTCCGCGAGAAATTTTTCAGGACCAGCTGCTGGAAGTATCAAGTAAGTGGCAATGCCCATGAGCATGAGGGTCAAGAAACCCATCATAATCCGCCGAAACGCTACTGCCTCGCCGACCAGATAAAAATAGAGGGCGATTCCGGGGAAAAAAAGCAGATGGGAAAAATAGACAGCGTTGAGGAAATCGGTGAGCCAGGGACGAATCCAAGGTTCCAATAGGACAGCGGCCTGATTTCCAAGAATCCAGCCGTCCATTTCGGAGAGCAGTGAATCGGCTATATGCGGATTGACCCGCAATATCAGATTGCCATACAGGGAATAATAGCTGGCGCACAATAGAAAGAAGGGAAACCAGTCGCGTACAATTTTGAACAAGGGATGAAAAAAGGAAGCCAGGAATCGGGTTGTGCTTCGGTTGTCGTCGCCCGATTGAGGCGATGCCAAAAGACCCAAAAGACTTTTGACGGCCAGGATGCCGACCGGCAGGAGAACAAAGACAAAACTCAACGGTCCCAATTGAATAGAACGAAACAAGCGAGTGGTGAGAAACAACACCAGCAATACGATAGAAACACCCGCAGCCATGACGTTTTCCAGCCGCGAACGCAGAATCAAGTCGAAACATTTCCGAAACATGGCATCAATTTTGGGTTTTTGCGCGGAGTAGATCAAATCTGGATTTCCAGAAAGGATTCAACTGGTCCGGCTGGAATTCATCCAACAGCGCGCTGGCTTCATTGGTTTTTCCGTCGAGCAGAGCAAACGACGCCACGATATATGCATGGTCGCATTCGCCCTTATTGACTGGAACTTGGAGAAACGGTTTCATCAACCGCTGTGCGTCTGCTGTCTGATGCCTGTCGAGTTGTACGACCGTCAGCGTCTTGGCGACGTTCCAGTAATAAATTGGATTGGCTGACGAAGCCTCCAACAACGGAACGGCTTTGTCCGGCTGGTCTTGGAAAAAATAAAACTCCCCTTCGTAGTACTCCTCGAAGGGTGTGTTCTGGCCGTGGCGCAACGCTTTGGCCTCGTGAATCAATTCAATACCTTCACGGGAGTTTCCCAACAATAGCATGCAAACGCCCTGGCCGCCCACGGCGTCCGCGTTGCGCCAGTATTTTGCCGACGTTTGAAAAAGGATGAAACTGGAAGACCAATGTGCTAGATCAAACGCGCGCCTTGCATAATAGGAATAAAGCAGACTCAAACTGTGATTGACGGAAAAATAGCCGATGCCGCAGGCGATTCCGCTGGCTAGACACGCTAACAGAAAATTGTGCCAAAGATGGCTGGCGGATAATTGGGGCAGCCTGCGCCAGAGCCGAATGGCCAAGACGGAGAACAACAACAGGAGGACGTATTTGACCGTTTCGGCCAAAAGAATTTTAATCAAATCGGTGTATTCGCCCATGATTGGAATTGGCTGCTGTGCTATATGGTTGGAAACAACTTCGAGCGCATCAACCCTATTTTCACCAGCCGGAATTTCAAAGCCGTTCCCAGACAGCCGAAACCGTAGCGAATGCTGCGGTGCAGATTGATCGACGACGCTTCCGCAAAATATTTCGTCGGGCAACTCACCTCGCCGATCGTGAACCCGTGCCAGAGAATCTGTGCCAACATCTGGTTGTCGAAGACGAAGTCGTCCGAATTGTCCGCCAGATGCAATCGCTCCAGAATCTCGCGTGAAAAGGCGCGATAGCCAGTGTGGTATTCGGAAAGTTTTGCTCCTAGTAAAATATTTTCCGCTAAGGTCAGAAAGCGGTTGGCCATGTATTTCCACGACGGCATCCCGCCCTTGAGCGCATAACCGCCCAGAATACGGCTGCCCAGCACGCAAGGATGCACGCCGTTGGCAATCATCGACACCATCGCCGGAATCAGTTGCGGCGTGTACTGGTAGTCCGGATGAATCATGATGACGATGTCCGCGCCGGCTTCAAGTGCCAGCCGGTAGCATGTCTTTTGGTTTCCGCCATAGCCTTTGTTGGCCTCATGCACATGGACGCGCACGCCTTCCAGCACCTGCGCCACCGCCACCGTCTCATCGCGGCTTTTGTCGTCCACCAGAATGATTTCGTCCACCAACTGTTGCTCGCGGACTTCGTCGTACGTTCGCCGCACAGTCTTGGCGGCGTTGTAGGCCGGCATGACGACGACAATTTTTTTATCGCGATACATGGGTTCCGTTAAACCATCCACCAGCGTAATGAAATCAAAAGTGGGATGAAAGGCGCAAATTTGGACTGCGTGGACATTTGGTTGTCCGAACTTGCCGAGCAGGCGTGGCATCATCCGGACATTGACATCCGTTGGAACAAGGTGACACTCACGCTCACGACGCACGATTCCGGCGGATTGACTGATAAAGATTTTGCGCCAGCAAAAAATTCGACGGACTATCACTTCGTTGAGTTTTCAAAGGCTTTGTCGCGGGAATTGCGGGCGCGGACGACGGCGCCTTGGTTCGCGGCAGGCGGCCAATCCAGAGGCCATGAGCGGTGACTTCTTTCCATTCCAACTCTGGGATATTTGGCCGGGTTTCACTGCGAATGGCCAGACGGTCCTGTGGCCGCATCTTGTTTACCCAAGGCTTGTAACCTTCATCCGTACCGCCATACCAGACAAGATTCCAAGTGATCCTTTCGTACACTTCGAAATCTTCATCGGGCATTAATGCTGGTTCAAAGCCGACAAGATATCGCCAGTCAGCATGGGGGTTGTTAAAAAATGTCTGATAAAAAAAATTCATGTCAGCCGAGTAGAAAATTCCTCCTTTATCAGGCAACCAGCCCACTGCCGCGGAGTTGTCAGGCGTCAAACAATCCCAAGCCAGATTATGTGACCAACGGCTGTCGGCGTCACTGGTGATCACCGCGTAAGTAGTTACAGCGAGGCCAAGAGACAGCGTCAAGCGCTTGAAAGAATCGAACACAAATTTGGTTTGCATCAACGATTGTAAATCAAAGGCCAGCAATACCATAAGCGCCGGGCAACCCCAGTCATCCCAAAATCGCCTTGTTTCACAACCCAAAATCCAACCCATCGCCATGAGCCAAAATACCGGATTACGGCTCAACGGAATGGCTTCCAACTTTGCCAGTTGTCGCATGATGACCCACCCGCCAACGAGAATCAATCCGGAAAAGTCTCCACCGGACGCGCTCAGTTCCGAAACCAGCGTCGTTTGCGTGGGATGCAAAGCAATGACTCGCCGGGCCAATTCGACTGTTTGGGCAATGTAATTGAAGGGATGTCCTGTAAGCATCGCTCCTAAAACTGTTCCGGCGAGCCACCCCAAGGTCATCACCGCGCCCCAACGAAATTGTCCCGCGAGAAAAAACGCCGTTATCGGTAGCACCCACAAATACCAAACGGCATGAAAAAAAATCGAGGCTGTGAATAGCCCTGTTACCCATAAAATCACGCTCCATTTCGGCGCGGTAAAACCATTTTTTTGCCAAGCTGCGGTAAGCGCCACCAACACCGAAATTGACAGAACGAATGGTCTTCCGCTCAACAAACGTCCGGGGATGTCCGGTGTCATGTAAGCCAATATTAGAGAGACCAGCCACGCTTCGGGCCGATTCAACCACGGCAATGCCGACAATCCAAACAGCACGAATAAACCTGTGACGGCAACTAACACGAGCGTCTCGATGCTGCAATGACTCCACAGGTAAATTTTCTCCAACAGCCAATGCCAGCCTAGGTGGTGGTCCATGATATACGATGGCCCGAGCACGAGAATTTGCTGCCACGATTTGCCGCTCACGGCTTTCGCGGCATCAGCCAGGGCATCATCCTGTGGAAGGTAGCCGTAGCTGATAATCTTCAGTGGAATAATTAAGATCGTTAAAATGACTACTGTCCAAACCGCTAATGGCACATATCGTCGCAACGCGTCAAGATTTGAAAAATTCAGATCGCTTTTGTCGTTAGTCATGTTGGCGCAAAGAAATCCGTTCAAATCAAAACACTATCGGTATGCTTTGTCGAGGATTTTAATTTGTCCCGTTAGATTTTGGTCTTGTCCGTCAAATTGTTTCTGATAATTTATGAATTAACTCCTCGATTGTCCAGTTATCCGAACACGTTTACTCAAACGTGGGGAGATGTCATGGATTATTGGTTGCTGTTCCCGCAAGGCGTTTTGTGTTTTAAGATTTTTTCAAGCGCCGACGCTTGCCAGTTCTTCGTTGTTTTCGACGTTTACAATCTTGAACTGTTCGGCGTGCATTCCGGTGTCTGCGCGGAATGAGAGTTTGCCGAAGTAGCGTTTTTCCATCTCGATGAGATGTTTTTCGTCCTCGGTTCGCAGACGATCCAGTACGGTCGGATTTACGACGATTCGCAATTGGAAATCCGATTCGTCGCGCGTGCGTTTCTTCAAAATTTCCTGAAGCTTGCGCTGAATCTCGACGCTCATCGTCACGACGCTCTTCACCTTGCCACGGCCTTTGCAATACGGACAGTCGTCATAGACCGCAGCGCGCACGCTTTCGCTGTGGCGCTGGCGCGTCATTTCCATGAGACCAAGCTGTGAGATGGGCAGGATGTGCGTCTTGGCCTTGTCGCGGCGCAGGCCATCCTTGATGCGTTGATAAACGGACTGCTGATCGCGGCGCGATTTCATGTCAATGAAATCGAGTACGATGAGGCCGCCCATGTTGCGCAGGCGAAGCTGGCGGCTAATTTCTTCGGCGGCTTCGAGGTTCACTTTCAGAATCGTGGCTTCCTGATCACGGCTGCCTTTATGTCGGCCAGTGTTCACGTCAATGGCTACGAGAGCCTCGGTTTCATCAATGACTATGTAGCCGCCGCTCTTAAGATGCACCTGACGCGAGAAGGTATTTTCCAGCTGTTTGGTGATGTTGAACCGGTCAAAAACCGGCTGCGCGTCGGTGTAGAATTTGATTTTGTCCGCCGAACGCTTGGAGATTGTGGCAATCATGTCATGCATTCGGTCGTGCGCTTTTTGATTATCCACGACGATGCGCTCGACATCTTCGGTCAAAAAGTCGCGCACGGTGCGCTCGATCAAATCCGGCTCCTGAAACACGCACGTCGCCATCGGCTGGCTTTTGATGCGCGCCTGCACACCGCGCCATTCTTCGAGGAGCAAAGCGAGGTCGCGGACAAAATAACGCAACTGCTGGCCTTCGCCAGCGGTGCGCATGATGACACCCATGCCTTCCGGAATGGACAATTCGCGCAGAATTTTTTTCAGCCGCTTGCGTTCCTCTTGATTTTCAATTTTGCGCGAGATGCCGCTTTGGTCTGAATTCGGCAGCAATACGAGATAACGTCCGGGCAAAACCAGATTCGTCGTGATGCGCGGACCTTTGGTGCCAATCGGGCCTTTTGTGACCTGCACGATGATTTCGCTGCCGGGCGGGTACAAACGTGGAATGTCTTTCTGCGTGATTTTGGGTTTGTCGCGCCGCCGGCCTTCGCGCTCGACGATTTCCACGCCGCTGTCGAACTGGTTCGGGACGATGTCCCAATAATGCAGAAACGCATTTTTCTCGAAGCCAATGTCCACAAATGCGGCTTTGAGGCCGTCTTCGAGGTTGCGGACTTTGCCTTTGAAAATGCTGCCGACGAGCCGCTCCTCGGTGGTGCGTTCGATGTTGAATTCTTCGAGTTTGCCGTCCTCAAGAACGGCAACACGCGTTTCGAGCGTCTCGGCGTTGATGACCACTTCCTTGTGGGCTTTTTTCTCCGGGCGGATGAACCGCTGTACCTTTTTTACGAGGTTGGTGGCGGCGGACTTGATGGTTTCGACGATGCCTTTGGGTTGTGCTGAAATCGCTACCGGCGCGAATTTTTCCTCCTGCACTTGCGCGGGCGTTTCGGGATGCGGTTCGCGGAAATCTTTTTTGACCACGCCGGCATTGTACGCCGGCATTTTTTCTTCGCGCAAGTCTTCCGGCGGCAAACCGGCTGCAATATTTTCGGCACGTTCGATTTCATGTGCATGGCGTTTTTCAAAAACGTGCTCGTTGCCACCTTGTTCCGCAACGACATCGGCGCGCGCCTGGGTTGCATCGCGGTCGGGCTTTTGCGGATTTTGGCCGAGTCCGCCTTTTGGGCGGAAACGCATTCCACGCCGCCGCCGCGAAAAATTGTTATTGCTCATATTCAGTATCCTCTTCGATGAATGTAGACGTTTTGCATCATGCCCAGTGCGATCAACGAGCACAGCACTGAAGATCCGCCGTAACTTAACAGCGGCAATGGAACGCCCGTCACGGGCATGATGCGAATATTCATGCCGATATTGATGAACACATGGCTGAAAATGAGCGTCACGACGCCCACTGCCACGAGTTTGCCCAAGCGGTCGCGCGCCTGGCCGGCGATTCTCAATCCGGTGAAGAGAACCACCGCATACAGCGTAAGCACAATCACGCTGCCGACGAACCCTTCCTCCTCGGCAATCACGGAGAAAATGAAGTCGTTGTGAGCCACGGCCCGCGGCAAATAACCGAGCGCGTTTTGCGTCCCGTGCCGCCAGCCTTTGCCCGCCAGCCCGCCCGAGCCGACGGAAATCAACGCCTGACGAACATTGTATTCGTCATCGATCTGTTGTTGTCGAATGCGTTGTAACTCCGCCGGTGTGGCGTTCGACGGAGCAAAATGGGTGTAGTCCCGCCCAAAATAAACCAGCAAGCGGTCGCGCTGATACGGTTGCATCGAAATCTGCCACCAGCCCGGCGGAACATAAAGAACGTCCAACAAAAACAGCGCAACCAGCAAACCCACGCCGCCGATCAGTTTCAGCAAATATCTTTTGGGCGTACCCCCGACAAACATCATCACCAAGCCCGTTGGCAATAACACGAGCGCTGACCCCAAATCCGGCTCCTTCAAAATGAGCGCGAACGGCAGGAGTAAAAGCCCAATGCCTCTCCAGAAAATTGACGGCTGGCGTAATTCCTCCGGCGGTCGGCTCAAAAAATTCGCCGCCGCCAGAATGAAGGCGAGCTTAGCGAATTCACTTGGCTGAAATTGGAAAAATCCCAAGTCAATCCAGCGCCGCGCGCCGAAGCGCATCGAGCCAATGTGCGGAATCAAAACGATGGCCAAAAAGAAAATCGTCACCCAATACATCACAACCGACCAGCGTGCCAGCGTGTGATAATCCAGCAGGCATAACGCCGCACCAGCACCAAGGCCAAGCGCATACCAGACGACTTGCCGCACCCAGCTCTGATCATACCATGCCAGAGTCGCCGCTGATGCGTTCGCCATCGTCGCGCTATACACAAACGCCGTGCCAATGAACATCAGTCCCACCAGCGCAGCCAATTGCAGTGGGTCGAGCTTGCCGTCACGTTCGTTGATGGATGGGTTGACCATTTTAATTTCGCGCCAAATTTTTTGCGCCCGGCGCGTTTTCCTTTTTCAAAATCGTTTCGTAAATGTCGTGGGCAATCGGCGCGCAGGTGCCGCCGCCGGAACTACCGCTTTCCACCATGACCACGACGGCATAACGCGGATTTTCATACGGCGCGAACGAGGCAAACCACACTGTGTCGTAAAGCACCTGATTGCGTTCGTTCATCACCTGCGCCGTGCCGGTCTTGCCGCAAATCCGCAGGCCGGGCACGCGCGCTGGAAATCCCGTGCCTTCCGGGTCTTCAGTTTCGGCCAGCATCGCATCATGAAGGATTTTCAGGCTGCGCGGATGCACGCCTAATTCATCGCGCACCAATCCGGATGGAAATTCAACCGGCGCTTCATCGGAAGCCGGGTCTTGCGGTTCGATTTTTTCCACGAGGCACGGCCACAAAACTTTTCCGCCGTTGGCGATGGCCGAATAGGCGACGGCCATTTGCAACGGCGTCACGGCCAGTTCACCCTGGCCGATACAGATGTTCGCCGTGTCGCCGTCGCGCCAGTCAGATTGGACGCGCTCGAGTGACGGCAAAATTCCCTTGGTCTCCTGTCGCGTCGGCAAATCAGTGCGTTCGCCCAGATGAAATTTTTGCGCCAGCCGGATGATATTTTCAATGCCCGCACGCAGGCCAACAGTGATAAAGTAGCTGTTGCTGGAATGCATGATGGCGCGCCGCAAATTGTATTGGCCCGGCGCTGCCAAATCCTTAATGTGCCGCTGGCCGACATAAATATAACCTGGATTGTCAACGAGAGCGTTCGGGTCCAAACCGTTTTCGAGTGCGGCGAGGCCGGTGATCGGTTTGAAAATGGAACCGGGCGCGTAATTTTCCTGCGTGGCGCGATTGATTTGCGGGCGCAATTTGGGATCGGACAATTCGGCGGTTGTCTTCTGAAATTCATCCTGCGAAAGACCGCCAGTGAAATAATTTGGATCCACCGCCGGCGACGAAACCATCGCCAGCACGTCGCCGTCGCGCACGTCCATGACGACAATGGCCGCACGAGCGTCCGCCCCCTGATGCCGCACGAGCGACTCTTCCGCCGCGCGTTGGATGTCGAGGTCAATCGTCAGCACGACATTCTCGCCCGGCTCCGGCTGGCTCCAGATGTTTTCGGACTGGCGATAGCCGAGGTTGTTAACGAGCACGGTTTCTTCGCCCGCCCGCCCGCGCAATTGCGAGTCGAAACCGGCCTCGATGCCGACCTGCCCACGATAATCCGGCAGGCGATAGGAAAAAAATGCGTCCTCGCCCTCCTCCGAATCTTCGTTGCGTTGCAAGTAACCGATCAAATTCGCCGCCGTCGCGCCAAACGGATATGTGCGGACGGATTGCAATTCCAAATCCGCGCCGAGTTCCCCGGAAGATTGCTCCTCGAACCGCGCGATTTGGGTGTCGTTGAGATTCGCCAAAATTGTGCAGGGCAACACAAGCCGCGTTTCGTAATCACGCTCAAATTCCGCCGCGTCGAGCGTCAAAGGCTGCCCCAAGTGCTGGCCGATTTGCGCCACCAAATTGTCGGCGACGGCAAAGCGCGATTGTTCCCGCAGTTTTTCCAATTCATCCGTTGTGAGCGCGAATGATTTTTGTTCCGTTTTTGTCAATGAACGGCCGAGCTTTTTCTCCTGTACGGCGATGGCCTGCTTTTGCGCGTCACGCGCCTGCGCAAGCCTCTGGCCGTAGGCAGCGGCGAATGGCTTCTGTAAATCGCCGAGGAAAAGGCATAAATTGTAGCACGGATGATTTTCCGCGAGCACGCGCCCTTCGCGGTCGAGAATTTTTCCGCGCACCGCGGGAATGCGCACGGTGCGATACGACTGCGTCTCCAAATGGTTTTCGTATTCACGCGCCGAGACGACCTGCACCCACCATAAGCCCGCAAGCAAAAGTCCCAAGCCGCTCACGAGCACCATCGCCACGAGGCGAAGCTGCGGATCGTTCTTTTTCAGTTCGTCAAAAATTAGCATCGAAAAATCGCGGATTCAAATTTTGTCAATTCAATTTCCGGTCGCGCCGGATTTCACGGTCGAGGCGGAAACTTGTTTCTTTTCGCGGCTGATAGCCGAGTGCGTGATTGCACCAATCGAACAGCGTGAAAATTATCGGCGTCGCCGTCGCGCCGCCCGCCGTCATTACGAGCCACTGCCAGAGTGAACCCCAGCCAAGCAGCGGTTCTTTTCCGGCGGTTAGTAAAAGCAAAACCGTCAATGCGGGCGTGACGGCGCTGGCGATCGCGCCGATGATGAATTGCGCGAACGGTGATTCACGCAGAATCAATTCACGTTGCAAGAAGATCACGAACCCAACGGCGAATAGCGGCAGGATTGTGATGCCGAAGGGGTTGGCCGAAAGCGCATCAAAACATACCCCCCCCAACACGGCGATCAGCGCAACGGTCACGATGTCCACGTTCAGTGCCGCAAAAACCATCAACGCGGGCAGTAAATCCACTTGCGCGCCGAGCAATTGGCGCAGGGCTGGAAACGCGGCCTCACCGAACACGGCAAGAAATGCGCCAGCCAGAACTAGAATTGAGTTTAGTGGATTCATGGGAACAGCACCCAGACCTGTTCGAGTGCGCCGAGATTCACCGAAAGTTTCACACGCGCCTCGGAGTAAAGGCCGAATTCGACCTGGCGCGCGTCCACAATCTGGCCAATGGGAATGCCTTTGGGATAAATGACGCCCAAATCACTGGTGACAACTTTTTGGCCAGGTTTCAAATCGGCATTGCCGGAAAGGTAGGTCAATTCGACAAGTGTGCTGTCCAGCGGCTCGCTGGCGCTGATAACACCCACATCGTGCGCTTGATTTTCAACCAGCGCGGAAACTTTACAATTTGGATCGCCGATCAAAACAACTTGCGAACGCGTGAGACCGACGGATGAGACGCGACCGACAAGGCCTTCGGGCGTGAGGACAGGCAGGTTATTGGTAAGTCCATCGCGGCTGCCCAAATCAATCTGCACGGTGTGCCACCAATTGGCTGGATCGCGCAAAACGACGTTGGCGAGCCTGAGTTTCCACAGTGTTTGTTTCTGCCAGCCAAGAAGTTCGTGCAGTTGATCGTTTTCGTGCGCGGTCGCGGTGGCTTGCAGGGCTTGAACTTTTAACTGCTGATTTTCACGGCGGAGATTGTCAAGTTGCTGGAGTAATTCGCGGCGCGGCAGGACGGCATCGGCGGCGGTGACGAGTAATTCTTGCGCGGCACTGTTCAGTCCGAACAGTGGCAAAAACAAACTACCAACGGCGAGTTTGAGGCGGGCGGTCACGCTCGGTGGCAGGCTGAAAATCAGCAGCGCCACTAACGTCACCGCGCCGAGCGCGAGATAATGTTTTTGTTTGAACATCCTGCAACTGCGGCTCAATCAGCCGCGCGCAGGTGAACGCAAAGGAAGTATCAATTAATACTTGGCGTTGGTGGCAACACGCTTGAGGAATTCAATTTCCTGCAAGACGCGGCCCGTGCCCTCGGCCACGGCGCTCATGGGATCGTCCGCCAGATGAACTGGCAGGCTGGTTTCCTCGGCGACAAGACGGTCAATGCCGCGCAGCAGCGAACCGCCGCCAGCCATGACCAGGCCGCGATCCACAAGATCGGCAGCTAGTTCGGGCGGACAGCGTTCCAGCGTGAGGCGGATGGATTCCAAAATGCTCGAGAGCGGTTCCTGCAACGCTTCGCGAATTTCCTCGGAACGGATGGTCAATGTTTTTGGCAGGCCGGAACTCAAGTCGCGGCCTTTGACGTCCATGGTCAATTCCTGTTCCAACGGAAACGCGGAGCCGATGCGTATTTTCACTTCTTCAGCAGTGCGTTCACCTATCATCATGTTGTAGGCGCGTTTCATGTGCGCGGTGATCGTGTCGTCAAATTCGTCTCCGCCCACCCGCAGGCTGCGGCTGAAAACGATACCGGCGAGAGAGATGATTGCGATTTCGCAAGTCCCGCCGCCAATATCCACGATCATGTTGCCCGCCGGTTCATGCACCGGCAGACCAACACCGATGGCCGACGCCATCGGTTGCTCAATCAAATACACCTCGCGCGCGCCGGCGTGGGTGGCGGAATCTTTGACGGCACGTTTTTCAACTTCCGTTATGCCCGAAGGCACTGCCACCACGACTCGTGGCGCAATCAATTTTCTGTGATGAACCTTTTGGATGAAGTGGCGAAGCATCGCCTCGGTGATTTCGAAGTCGGCGATTACACCGTCTTTCATCGGGCGGATGGCTACGATGTTGCCGGGCGTGCGGCCCAGCATCCGTTTAGCTTCATCACCGACGGCCAGCACATTAGTTGTGCCTGCCTGAATGGCCACCACTGAAGGTTCGCGCAGGACGATTCCGCGATCCCGCACGTAGACGAGGGAATTAGCCGTGCCCAAATCTATTCCAATGTCGTTGGAAAACAGGCTTTTGAATTGCGCAAACATGAATTTTGCCTACTAACGATGCACAGTAAAACCGCTGCACGCGCGAAGGTCAAGCGGCGATTATGTCAATTCGGATAGCAATTCCGGGCTTGTTTTTAGCAACTTGCCGCAAGCTGGATTTCGCGTAGCCTGCTAGCTTGGCGAGAATTGCAGGATGAAACAAATTTCACCGGCCACTCTGAATCAAGAAATCATCGCGGTTAAACCGATGCGCCTGCGGTTTCGCATTGTTCTGTTTGCTGCGGCCGTCATTGTTGTCGGCATTTTGGTGTGGCAAGGCGTCACTGCAGCCGGTGCACCCGACCCTACAACACCGCGCACCAGTTCCACCGTGGCAACCCTTGATATTGCCGTGCTCGTTTTTCGCGAAGGGCTGGAATGTGTGCTGGTGCTTTCAGCCATCATGGCCAGCATGATCGGCGAAAGACAATCGCATCGTCGTCCGGTGGTTGCTGGCGCAGGCATCGCTTTTTTAGCGACGTTGATCACCTGGTTCATCGCCATCAGCATCGTCAACAGTTTGAGCCAAAGTGTTTCCGCGTTGAACTTGCAGGCCGCGACGGGATTGCTCGCCGTTGTCGTTTTGCTCGTGGTGATGAACTGGTTTTTCCACAAAGTTTATTGGGGCGGTTGGATTTCGATGCACAACCGGAACAAAAAGAGACTGCTCGCCTGTGCCGACGAGGCGGAAATTTCCCAACGCCGTTTGCTGTGGGGACTTGGCCTGCTTGGTTTCGCGTCGTTCTACCGCGAAGGATTTGAAGTTGTGCTGTTCCTGCAAACCTATTATTTGCAGATGGGCGGGAAAATCGTTCTGGCGGGCGCCCTGTTCGGATTATTTTTCTCTGGCATCGTCGCAGTGCTCACCTTCGTGGCACACCGACGCCTGCCTTATCGGAAAATGTTGATTTTCACTGGTGTCATGCTCGGCTTTGTGCTGCTCGTTATGGTTGGCGAACAGGCGCAGGAAATGCAACTCGCCCATTGGATTCCTACGACCCAAATCAGCTTGCTCGCAAATAAAATTCCTGATTGGGCTGGCCTGTGGTTTTCAATTTTCCCGACGGCGGAAACATTGGCTGCTCAATTTCTCGCCGTGCTTGTCGTTGTTGGTTCTTACTTTTTGGCGCGACGCAAAACTTCGTCGCTGCCGGAACAGATTGTCGCTTGAATTAGTGCCAGCGGAGGGAATTGAACCCCCGACCAAAGGCTTATGAGTCCTCTGCTCTACCGCTGAGCTACGCTGGCACCGAAAGCGGTATCACATTTTGCGAACAAATCGACTGCTGTCAAACGGAGAATCATGCCGACGACGGTAAAACAGTCTGCGCAGTAGCAATGGGCTAGTGCGGTGTTCGAACATGGATTCATGGTGTCCGCCGGACTAAATTTTCAAGGCCAAGTTTGGGATTTTTCGTTGCTCCACTTTGGATTTTATTGCAAGTTGCCGACGCTTCCGCAAACAACGCGTCTAAATCCAAAGCTTGAGTGAACATTGCCAGGCCGCCGTCGGGCATACGCGGCCACTTTTCCTTCGGGCGATCCCAATAAAGTTCCACGCCGTTGTCATCCGGGTCGCGCAGATAAAGCGCCTCGCTCACACCGTGATCGGACGCGCCGTCGAGTTCGATGCCCGCCGCGAGCACGCGGCGCAATGCATCCGCCAGCAACGCGCGCGTCGGATACAAAATCGCGGCGTGATACAAACCGGTCGTGCCGGGCGGCGGTGAACCGCCGGCGCTTTCCCAGGTGTTCAATCCGATGTGATGGTGGTAACCGCCAGCGGAAAGGAACGCCGCCTGCCGGCCAAAACGCTGCGTCAGCTCGAAGCCGAGTATGTCGCGATAAAATACCAGTGAACGTTCAAGTTCGGCCACTTTGAGATGTACGTGGCCGATTCGAACCCGTGAATCAATCGGAGAAATGTTTTGCGCCATGACTTTTCGTAAACTTGATTCAATTGCACAACAAGATTCTGTTTCAGCACCAGAAAACAAAAAGGCGGGAACTTGGTTTCACCCAAGCCCCGCCATGAATATTCAATCGTGATTAATAGCGATTGCGACCGCCACCGCCACCACCACCGTATTCACGACGCGGACCACGACCGCCGCCGCCGCCGGGCGGACGATCTTCGCGCGGACGCGCGACGTTGACCGTGAGCGCGCGACCGCCAAGCTGGGCGCCGTTCAGCGCGCTAATGGCTTTCTGCGCCTCTTCAGGCGAACTCATGGTGACAAAACCAAAACCACGAGGACGGCCGGTTGCACGGTCCATCATCATATTGGTTTCCGTGACCGTACCGTGTGCCGCAAAGGCGTCCTGCAGGTCGTTTTCAGTGGTGTCGAAGGAAAGATTCCCGACAAACAATTTATTACTCATGTGATGTTTTACTGTCCTAGACTGAACTTTGCTTTGACCAGACTGTTCCCGTTAATCGGATTTCAAATCATCACTGAACTGAGTTCACTTGAAGATTCACCATGCCGTGGAAGCTCTGTGCTATCTAACAGACAGACGAATAATCGCATCTTTCCAGCGAATGGCAAGTATTATTAGGAAATAATTTGCAACGCTTTTGGTATAGTTCGCTCCATGCGAAAGCTGCCGCGCTCATTTTACGACCGGGACACGATTATGGTCGCGAAGGAATTGCTTGGAAAATATCTGGTTCATGTCTCGCGCGACGTGGAACGCATCGGCAGAATTGTCGAAGTGGAGGCGTATCTTGGCCCACACGATCTAGCCGCACATTCGGCGCACGGCCTGACGGAGAGGACGCGCGTGATGTTCGGTCCGCCGGGATACGCCTACGTCTATCTCATCTACGGAATGCATTATTGCATGAACGTGGTGACGGAACGCGAGGGTCATGCGTCCGCCGTGTTGCTGCGCGCCATCGAGCCGGTGCGCCATATCAAAGGCCGGACATACGGCCCTGGCCTGCTCTGCCGCGCAATGAAAATTGACAAGCGACTGAACATGCATGACCTGTTGAGTGACAATTTCTTCATCGCCGAACCGGACAAGGCGGAATCATTTTCCATTGTGAAGCGTCCGCGCATAGGAGTGGATTACGCGAAGCATTGGGCGAAACGGTATTTGCGATTTTATATCAAGGGCAATACTTTCGTGTCGCGGCCTTGATTTTCGATGGCAACACGTTCTTCATATCCGAAGCCCTCAATGTCCCCTAATTGAAAGGGCGAACGGAATTTCCCTTTCACCTTTCGTGGTTTGAATTCGTCTAGTAGCGATAATGCTCCGGCTTGTAGGGGCCTTCGATCGGCACGCCGAGGTAGTCGGCTTGTTTCTTCGTGAGCTTGGTCAGCTTAACCCCGATTTTTCCCAAGTGCAGGCGGGCGACTTCTTCGTCGAGCTTTTTGGGCAGACGATAGACGCCGACTTTGTTCGTATCACGGTTTTTCCACAAATCCAGTTGCGCGAGGCATTGATTGGTGAAGCTATTCGACATCACAAAACTCGGATGACCGGTGGCGCAACCGAGGTTCACGAGGCGGCCTTCGGCGAGCATATAGATACTGTGGCCATCGACAAAGGTATATTTGTCCACCTGCGGCTTGATGGTGATTTTCTTCACCCCCTTCGCGTTGTTCAGACGATCCACTTGGATTTCATTGTCAAAGTGGCCGATGTTACAAACGATGGCCTGGTCTTTCATCTTCGCCATGTGTTCGAGCGTGATGATGTCGCAGTTGCCGGTCGTGGTGACGTAAAGGTCGGCGATGCCGAGCGTGTCTTCGATGGTCGTGACTTCGAAACCTTCCATCGCGGCTTGCAACGCGTTGATCGGATCGATTTCCGTGATGATGACGCGCGCGCCGAATCCGCGCAACGAGTGTGCCGAACCTTTGCCGACGTCGCCGTAACCGCAAACGACCGCAACTTTGCCGGCGACCATTACATCGGTCGCGCGCTTGATGCCATCCGCGAGCGATTCGCGGCAGCCGTAAAGATTGTCGAATTTGGATTTGGTGACGGAATCGTTGACGTTGATGGCAGGAACAAGAAGTTTGCCCTGTTCCAACATTTGATACAAGCGATGGACACCCGTGGTTGTCTCTTCGGAAACGCCTTTCCAATCTTTCACGACTTCATGCCAGAAACCGGGACGTTCCTTCGCGACGCGCTTCAAGAGCACCTTGATGACGGCGACTTCGTGGCTGTCACTGGGTGCGCTGACCCAGTCGCTGCCATTTTCAAGTTCGAAGCCTTTGTGAATCAAAAGCGTCGCGTCGCCGCCGTCATCCACAATGAGTTGCGGGCCTCTGTTGCCGGGATGCGTCAGCGCGGCGAGCGTAAAATTCCAGTATTCTTCAAGCGTTTCACCCTTGTGCGCGAAGACCGGAATGCCGGATTCGGCAATCGCCGCGGCGGCGTGGTCTTGCGTCGAAAAGATGTTGCAACTCGCCCAGCGCACCGACGCACCGAGTTCGACGAGCGTCTCGATGAGAATTGCCGTTTCGATGGTCATGTGCAACGAGCCGGTGATGCGCACGTCTTTAAGCGGCTTACTCGGGCCGTATTTTTTGCGGATGGCCATGAGTCCGGGCATCTCATGCTCGGACACTTGAATCGTCTTGCGTCCCCATTCGGCGAGCGAGAGGTCACGGACTTTAAAATCGTGCGTGGCTTTGCCGTTGCCGTTCTTGGCGGCTGCTTTAGCAAGCTTGGCGCGCGACGGTGGTAGTTTAATGGTTGCCATAATCATTAGTTCAATTTGAGTGCGCGTTTTAATTCTTTGACCTTGTCGGCCCTTTCCCAAGTGATGTCAGGATCGTTTTTGCCGAAGTGGCCGTAGTTCGTCGTCTTGCGGTAAATCGGTCGGAGCAAGTTCAGTTGCTTGACGATGTTCGCCGGTTTGAAGCTGAAGACTTTGCGCACGGCCTTCTCGATCTGCGTGTCAGTGATGCCGTCAATCGCAGTGCCAAAGGTATTGATGCATACGCTCACCGGTTCAGGATAACCAATCGCATAAGCAAATTGAATTTCCGCGCTCGTCGCGATCCCCGCCGCGACAATATTTTTAGCGACGTAACGTCCCATGTAAGCCGCACTGCGATCCACCTTGCTTGGATCTTTGCCGCTGAATGCGCCGCCGCCGTGACGACCCATGCCGCCGTAGCTGTCCACGATGATTTTTCTGCCGGTTAAACCGGTGTCGCCCTGCGGCCCGCCGACGACAAATCGTCCGGTCGGGTTGATAAGAAATTGCGTGTTCTTCGTGAGGAATTTTTCCGGTAACGTTTTCTTGATGACTTCCTCAATGCAAAATTCCTTGATCGTTTTGTGCTTCGCATCGTGCGCGTGTTGCGTGGAGATGACGATGTTAGTGATTTCCACCGGCTGGTCGTTGACGTATTTGACGGAGACCTGCGATTTTGCATCAGGACGCAGCCAAGCGGCCTTGCCGCTTTTGCGAATGCGCGTAAGTTCGCGACCCAGTTGATGTGCGAACATAATCGGCGCGGGCATCAATTCCGGAGTTTCCGTTGTCGCGTAACCGAACATCAAGCCTTGGTCACCTGCGCCTTGTTCGGCGGTGTCTTTGCCTTCGGCTTTGCGCGCATCCACCCCTTGCGCAATGTCCGGCGACTGCGACGTGATGGCATTTAAAATGAGCACATTGTCGGCATGAAAAACGTCATCGCCATTAACATAGCCGATATCGCGGATGGCCTGACGCGCAATGGCGTTGAAATCCAGTTTTGCCTTCGTCGTGATTTCGCCGCCGACCACGACAAGGTTGGATTTCGCGTAAGTTTCGCAGGCAACGCGGCTGTATTTGTCCTGCGCGAGGCAGGCGTCCAGTACATAGTCGGAAATTGTGTCACAAACCTTGTCCGGGTGGCCTTCGCCAACAGACTCCGAGGAAAAGATAAAATTTTTACTCATTTAATCTAAACGTATTGACGTATCAAGATAGGATGATATAACAATTTCAAAATGCGTCAAATGCTTTCTTGAAAAAAATTGGCGCGCAAACAAATCATGTCCGCCACGTTGAAATTACTGCGAGCTTTGTCCGACCCGACACGTCTGCGCATCGTCGCGCTGCTCGAATGCGACGAGTTGTCCGTCAACGAACTCCAGGAAATCACACGGCTCGGCCAGTCGCGCATCTCGACGCATCTCGGTTTGCTGCAGGATTCCGGCCTCGTCCAATCGCGACGCGATGGCAAACGGACATTTTACAAATCGGATCAAAACGCGAATGACCCGACCCGCGAATTCATCCAACTGGCCATTCGCGGCGCGAAGGAATTGCCGGAACATTCGCACGACCAGATCAATTTGAAGCGCGTTGTCAACCGCCGCCGCGAACAGGCGCAGGTTTATTTCAATCAAATTGCCGGACGGTTCGACCGTGTTTATGGTCCGGGACGCTCGTGGCAGGCGTTTGGACATTTGCTTTTAAGGATCCTGCCGCCGCTCGTCGTAGCGGATTTGGGGGCAGGCGAAGGCCTGTTAAGTGAATTACTCGCGCGCCGCGGGAAAAAAGTCATCGCCGTGGACAACTCGGAAAAAATCGTCGCGTTCGGCGCGGCCAAAGCAAAAAAGAACGGCCTGAAAAATTTGGAATTCCGGCTCGGTAATTTGCAAAACCCGCCGATTGACGCAAACAGCATTGACCTCGTGATTTTGAGTCAGGCCTTGCATCACGCCGAAATTCCGGCAGACGCAATTGCCGCCGCGCACAAAATTCTGAAGCCGCGCGGACAGATTTTAATCCTCGATTTGCTCAAGCACAATTTCGAGAAAGCGCACGAACTCTACGGCGACCGCTGGCTTGGTTTTGCCGAAAGTGATATGCACCACTGGCTGGAAGCGGCCGGGTTCAAGAAAATCGAAGTCAGCATCGTCGCACGCGAAGAACAGCCGCCGCATTTTCAGACCATTCTCGCCGGCGCGGAAAAAAGCTGATGCGTCAACCAACCGCAATGTTCACCAGCTTTTTCGGCACGACGATGACTTTTTTGATCGTCTTGCCCGCGATAAATTGCTGAACTTTCTCCGACACCCTGGCCGCCGCTTCAATCGTCGCGTTGTCGGCTGTCGCGGAAACTTTGATGACATCACGCAACTTGCCGTTCACTTGTACGGGAATTTCAATTTCATTTTCAACCAGCAGCACCGGATCAAACTTCGGCCACGGCTGGTATGCGAGCGCGATTTGAGATTGTTCCTTCAGTTTTGTCCACAGTTCTTCGGCCAAGTGCGGCGCGAAGGGCTGGAGCAAAATCAAAAACTCGCGCAAAACAGAAACGGGTTTCGTTTCCCACGTCATCGCCTCGTTAACAAAAACCATCAACGCGGAAATTGCGGTGTTGAAACGCAGACCATCCAAATCTTCTGTCACTTTTTTGATGCAGGCGTGCAGCGTTTTGAGTTGCGCCGGAGTCGCTGCGACATTTTTGACTGCCGGATTCAATTTTATTAAATCAAGTAATTCTCCGCGTTTCTGTGTCTCGGCGGTAGTTTCAGCCTGCTCAAATTCTGTTTCACTTTTTTCGTCCACGAACAAACGCCACACGCGGCCAAGGAAACGATAAACGCCTTCGACGCCCTTCGTGCTCCACGGCTTCACCATTTCGAGCGGCCCCATGAACATTTCGTAAAGGCGTAATGAATCCGTGCCAACTTCCTGCACGGGCACGTCCACGGGAACCACGTTGCCGCGCGATTTCGACATCTTTTGATTGTCTTCGCCCAGCACCATTCCTTGATTGACCAATTTGAAAAATGGCTCCGGCGTGGAAACATAACCGAGATCGAACAAAACTTTGTGCCAGAACCGCGCGTAAAGCAGATGTAACACGGCGTGTTCCGTGCCGCCGACATACAAATCAACGCCGGCGGATTTTCCGTTGGAAGCCATCCAATAGCTTTCTGCATCTTTGCCAACAAACGCGGAATTATTTTTTGCATCGAGATAGCGCAAATAATACCAGCACGAGCCGGCCCATTGCGGCATCGTGTTCGTCTCGCGCGTAGAGCCGTCGGGCAAGTTCACCCAATCCTTCGCGCGGGCGAGCGGCGGTTCGCCGGTGGTGGTGGGTTTGTAGTCCGTGAGTGACGGCGGCAAAACCGGCAACGCGGATTCCGGCAACGCTTCGTGATAAAGATTCCCGCCCGCGTCGCGCTTCCAGACAATCGGGAACGGCTCACCCCAATAACGCTGCCGGCTGAACAGCCAGTCGCGAAGTTTGTAATTGATTCTTGTTGCGCCGAGGTTTTTTAATCCAAGCCAATCGGTGATTTTTCCTTTGGCCTCCGCAGTGGGCAATCCATTCAGCGAAATTTCTTTGCTCGCCGAATTTACCGCTATGCCGTCGTCTGTGAACCCTTTCCAATCTTTGCCCGAAGGTGGTTCGACAACTTGAATAATGGGAAGATTAAACTTTGTCGCGAACTCGAAGTCACGCGTATCATGTCCGGGAACAGCCATGATTGCACCTGTGCCGTAGCTGGCCAAAACGTAATCGGCAATCCAGATTGGAATCTTCTCCCCGTTGACTGGGTTGATGGCAAGCCCTCCAGTGAACACTCCCGTTTTCTCTTTGGAAAGTTCAGTACGTTCAAGATCAGACTTTTTGGAAATTTCAGTTCGGTATTTTGAAACAGCTTCGCGCTGTGCTGGGGTTGTGATTTCATCTACAAAGACGTGTTCAGGTGCAAGCACCATGTAAGTCGCGCCGAAAAGTGTGTCTGGGCGAGTTGTAAAAACTGTGACTGTCTGGTTTGAATTAACTAATTTGAATTCAATAAAAGCGCCTTCACTTCGGCCTATCCAGTTCCGCTGCATTTCCTTGAGCGATTCGCTCCATTCGATGGAGTCGAGGTCTTGCA
Source organism: Verrucomicrobiota bacterium (assembly GCA_050015635.1). Taxonomy (GTDB): domain Bacteria; phylum Verrucomicrobiota; class Verrucomicrobiia; order Limisphaerales; family UBA11358; genus UBA11358. The sequence goes on along the minus strand of JBEKBA010000012.1, from coordinate 14,772 downwards.
GTAATCGTTCGGCGTAGGCAGTGATACGAAGCATCCATTGACGCATTGGTTTGCGCACGACGGGATATCCACCAACTTCGCTTTTACCATCCACGACTTCTTCATTGGCGAGGACCGTGCCAAGTTGTTCGCACCACCAAACCGGTGCTTTGGTAACATAGGCGAGACGTTTGGTGCTGATTAAATATAATTCGTCGAACTTTTCTTTTTCACGAAGTTTTACAGATCGTAGTTGCTTTAAATAATTATTGTTTTGCCAGTCGTTTTTTGGATTATCAGAAAGTGCATCTTTAAGCAATTCAATCGGCTGCGCCTTATTTAATTCCGGGTCGAAATAGCTATTATAGAGCTTGAGAAAAATCCACTGGGTCCACTTGAAATAGTCAGGGTCGGTGGTGGCGAGTTCGCGCGACCAGTCGTAACTGAAGCCGAGCGATTTTATCTGTCGCTTGAACGTGGCGATGTTTTCCTCGGTCGTCTTGCGCGGATGTTGGCCGGTTTTCACCGCGTATTGTTCCGCAGGTAAACCGAACGCGTCCCAGCCCATCGGATGCAAGACGTTAAAACCTTGTGCACGTTTGTATCGCGCCAAAATGTCCGTGGCCGTGTAGCCTTCAGGATGGCCGACGTGTAATCCCGCGCCGCTGGGATACGGAAACATATCGAGGATATAAAATTTCGGCGGGAGTTGTGAAGCGATGACTTTGCCGGAAAGGTGATGGCGAATCCCAAATGGATGCCCGTCCGGCACGGACTCGCCGGGATTGAAGGCGTGGAAAGACTGTTGCTCGTCCCAAATTTTTTGCCATTTGGGTTCGATCAAATGAAATGGATATTGTCTGCGACTGCCCGACATAGAGTGAACATTTTGCTGGAAGAAAAGCGACGGGGCAATCGCGTAGTTTGGTCAACACGCGGACAAGCTGTCCGCGCTCCGATGCGTATGCCAGACCAGTTGCAAACCTTCGAGCGTCAACTGCGGCTTGACCGCCGTGATCTCCGGCAATTTCGCCGCGATCAAGTGTGCGTAACCGCCGGTCGCGACGACGGACAATTTTTTTGTTTTCAATTCGCGCTTCAATTCAGCGACCAGTCCGCGAACCAAACCGCGGTAACCGTGAACCGCGCCGATGAGCATCGCCTGCTCCGTACTTTTGCCGATGGCGGACTTGATCTCACGGATTTTGATTTTCGGCAGCAACGCTGTTTTTTCGTGCAGATACTCGGTCATCGCCGCCAGCCCCGGCGCAATGATCCCCCCGGCATAATTTCCGTGCGCATTCACAACGTCGAACGTCACCGCAGTTCCGAAATCAACCACGACCACCGGTGCGCCAAAGTAAAATTTTGCAGCAATTGCGTTTGCCAAACGATCCGGGCCAATCGAATTTGGTTTGGGATAATCAATGCCCACACCGCGCAAGGTTTTTGGCGTTAGTTCGAGCGGGTCCAATTTCCAAACTGCGCGAACAGTTTTGCGGACTTGCGGGGTCGCGCGCGGCACAACGCTGCACAAAACCGCGCCCTCAATTTTTATTGCGCCAGCAAATTTTGTGATCCGCGCCCGGGCGTTGCCGCCGAACCATTCACGCGTCGGAATGTTGGTATGCTTCACGACACGCTTCCTGTTCGCCAGCCCGATGTGCGCGTGCGTATTGCCAATATCGAAAAGTAAAATCATTTTTCCAAAGTTACATCTCCGCCGGTAATGGTCTCAAGCCGCCCATGTTCCGTGCGTAATAATAGCGCGCCGTCGTCGCCGAGTGATTCGGCGCAGCCGCGAATTCTACGTTCGCCGATTTGAACCGTCGCAGCCTTGCCAATCGTGGTACAATTTTCCTCCCACTCGTCTGCGACATCGGCAAAGCAACCACGGCACACGCGCGCGTAATCGCGATCAAGCTCGCGCAAAATCGCCACCGCCAATTCCGCCCGTATCATCGTTTCGCCGGTTTCAATTTTCAGCGACGTCGCCGTTTTGCGCAATTCCGGCGGAAATTCGCCCGCGATCAGATTCACGTCCACGCCGATGCCGAGGACGATGTGTTTGACTCGATCAACTTCCGCGCTTAACTCGGTCAAAATGCCCGCGACTTTTTTGCCACGAATCAAAATGTCGTTCGGCCATTTTATTTCAGGTGACAATCCGGTTTCGCCGTGAATGGCGCGACGCAAAGCGGTTGCGGCGGCGACAGTCAATTGCGTCATTTCCTGCGGGCGTAAATCCGGTCGCAGCAAAGTCGAAAACCAAAGTCCTTTGCGCGCCGGTGAAACCCATTTGCGACCGAGCCGGCCGCGCCCTTTCGTTTGTGATTCGGCGAAAACGACAATGCCTTCTTTCACGCCGTCGCGCGCGAGTTTTTCGATCACATCGTTGGTGGAAGTTGTTTGCTCAAATACGCGAATGTCGCGCCCGATGATTTTCGCTTTGCCGAGGCGCGCGATCAAATCGTCTGCAATCAGCGCGTCCGGCGAACCGATGAGCCGATAGCCAAAATGCGGGCCGGCCTCGATGTCGAAGCCGAGTTGGCGCAATTCCTCGATGCGCGCCCAAACCGCCGCGCGGCTGACGCCGAGCTGCTCCGCGAGTTCCGCGCCCGAAACGCCGTCAGGATTCGCGCGCAATGCGGAAAGAATTTTTGCATCCGTTGTCATGAATTTTCAAAGTCCAATCCAATGTCCACGGCGCACGCTGAATGCGTGAGCGCGCCGACGGAAATGAAATCCACGCCGGTTTTGGCAATTGCCCGAACCGTTTTTAAATTTACACCGCCACTGGCTTCGGTTTTCGCGCGGCCATTGGCAATTTTTACCGCCCGCCGCAATTGTTGAAAATTCATATTGTCGAGCAGAATGATGTCTGCGCCTGCATCGGCGGCTTGCTCGACCTGTTCCAGCGTGTCGGCTTCGACTTCTACTTTCAATTTCGGATATTTTATGCGCGCCCGCCGAATCGCAGCAGCAACGGCATTTGGTTTTTCTTTTTGCAGCGCGACCAGATGATTGTCCTTGATCAAAATCATATCGTCCAAACCGAAACGATGATTTTTTCCGCCGCCGCACGCGACGGCGTATTTTTCAAACCGCCGCCAGCCGGGCGTCGTTTTGCGCGTGTCGAGAATCTGTGCGCGGGTATCTTTGACGGCATCAACGAATTGCGCGGTTAGTGTCGCAATTCCAGAAAGTCGCTGGACAAAATTCAGCGCGACACGTTCAGCGCTTAAAATCGCGCGCACCGGCCCGGAAATTTTCAGCAAAATTTTGCCGCCATTGACGCGCCGCCCGTCTTTGACCAAACGCTTGATTTTGACTGCGGCAGAAAGTTCGTGGAATGTGGTTTCGGCGAAATCGAGTCCGGCGACGACAAGCGATTTGCGCGCGCGCATGACGGCTTTGGCCGTTGCTTTTTCAGAAACAGTAGCGAGCGTCGTGGCATCGCCGCTGCCGATGTCCTCGGCCAGCGCGCCTTTTACAACCGCACAAATTTCTTTGCTGCTCAATTGCACGCGGACAAAATGAACCGGCGGCGCGCGGAGTTCAATTGCCGAAATCGAACGCGAGGAATTCCTCGGTGAACTGATTCAGGTTGAGCGCAGCGGGCGTGTTGGGTTCGGCCGCGAGCGCCAGCAGTGGGCCACCGGAGTGCGAGGCGAGGCGTATTTGGCCTTGCGTGAATGTCCAGGTGAGCCAGCGTGGGGCGAAGCCGTAATTGGAGAGCATCGTCAGTGCACCGGCGAGGAGCGGCAGCGTCTTATCCAGATGTTCGCACGGCCATTTGTCGTTGAAACTGGAGGTCAAACACGCGCCATCGCGCAGGCGCACGCCGCCACCGAGCATTCCGGGTGCGACGGCACAACCGGCGAGCCATTGGGTGAGCGCGTCTCGGTTCATGCCTTTTTCGGTTGCGGGATTTCATCACTGGCCACGCGCACGAACACAATGCGGTCGGGTTGCACCTGCGCAATGGCGCGGCTCTCGGGAAGCTGGAATTCAACTCGATCGAAATTTCCCAACGGCAGCAATTTGCCAAGTTCCATCGCTTTTTGCGCGATTTGCCGGAGCATCGCCACGCGGGCGTTGACATTCGGACATTGCCAGGTGTAGAGCGCCGCGCCCTGGCCGGAGCAAATCATTGTTTCGACAACGCGCGGAGGCAGTTCGGCGATGGCGGCGGAAACTCCGGTGGCGGACGCGGAAGGCAATTCCTCGTGCGGCTCGCTGGCCGGAGATTGCGAGGCAACTTCATCGCGCACGCGCGCGGCTTCCATCAGCAAAAATTCCCACTGGCCTTCGATGGTTTGTTTCGGCGGCGACTCGAAAGGTTGCAAATGGAATTCGCCGCTGGACAACGCGAGTAATTTTTGAAAAGCGTTTTCGCCGGTTTCGTTGCCGGCAACCGCGTGGACAATATTGCCGTCTTCGATGTAAATGCGCCCGCGCACCTGCTGGTTGTGGATTTCAAGAACAGAAGAGTTACGCCCCAGACATTCCATCTGGATGACATCCTGCAAACCGACGCGGCGCAGCACTCCGTGAAAACCTTCGCGTGTTGTCCAAGCAATCAACTCATTGAGCATGGCGAAGACGGATTTCAAGCCGTCCGCCGAGCGCGGTTTTTCGATGAACAGTTCGGCGCCGTTGGCGAGGCAGGCGGCGCGCTTTTCCTCGGTCGCCAGCCCGGTCATTACGGCTTTTTTGACATCGGGAAAACGCTGGTTGATTATACGAACCAATTGCTCACCGTCCAGCACCGGCATGTTGACGTCCACCACGACAAGGTCAATTTTATTGGCTTTGAGGATTTCCAACGCCTGGTCGGCGGACGTCGCGCAGTGAATCCGCCACGTCTTCTTGCTCCAGAGGGTGAACAGGTCGGAAACCATTTCAAGGAAGACGCGTTCGTCGTCCACGAAAAGGATATGATTTTGCTTGGCCGAATTGCTCACTTTGACATCCAAGGTTCTGCGGCATTTCTGTCGCGATTTCGGGCGGGAGATTGTCGACAACCGGGATGAAAGACAAGCAAGACCGTTAGTTCAACGTCGCCAGCGCGCGCCGGACGATTTGCTGGACGAAGGGATCGTCATCCGCCGCCGCCGTGGCGAGCAGCGGCTGTGCGCTTTTGGCCTGCAACTGTTCCAACGCCTGTGCCGCCGCCAGCCGTAGATCGCGGTCGCGGTCACGGATCAAATCCGCGAGGATGACAAAAATGGCTTGCGACAAGCTGGCCGGTTTCTCTTCGGAAGGAACTGGTTCTTTTTCGGTGCCTATGTCCACATTCAGACGTTCCAACACTTTGCCGGCGTTGTGGCGAACCCAATAATCGTGATGTTCCAAAGCCGCCTTGAGTTCCGGCACAACCTCGCGCGCCACCGCGCTTTTTTCCCAATGGTGGTCAATCTCCTGCAACGAGTTCGCAGCGGCATGGCGCACGGTACTTTCCGGGTCAATGAGCGCCAGCACCAGATAATGGATCGCGCAACTGCCGCCTATCCGGCCCAAGGCCGCCACCGCGCTTTCGCGCACATCACGATCACCATCCTGCAACATCCCGCATAATGCGTCCGTCGCTGCCGGCTCGGCCAAGGCGCCCAAACCCTTGATGGCGGCGTGACGTACTTCCCAGATGGAATCTTTCAAACGTTTGATCAACGCCATCACCGCGCGCCCACCGCCGCAATGAATCGCCGCCTCAATGGCCGCGACGCGGACGTTGGAATTTTTATCCGTCAACAGGCGTTCGATGTCGTCATAAGCCGATGGATCGCCAATCCGTTCCAACGCCGCCAGCACCATCAGGCGCATGAACGGGTCGGGTCTTTTGAGCGCCTCCAGCAACGGAGCGATGACCCGGGGGTCTTCGATTTGCGCCAATGCCTTGACCGCCGCCATTTGCTTGTCCGGCGGGCCGGTCCGAAGAATTTCGATCAAAGGCTGGATGGCCGCGGGGCCGAGTCCGGCAAAATCATTCATGTTGCCCGTCGCCGTGACTTTTAACACGCGGTCCGTGTCGTTTTCCGGCTCCCAGCCCAGCCGCTCCAGACTACGCGACGCGCGCGTCCGCACCGTCGTATCTTCATCCCGCAACGAATTGACCAGATTATTCACTGCGCGCACATCGCCCAGTTGCCCCAAAATTTCCGCCGCCAGCACGCGCGCCTCCGCCACCGGGTCACGCAGCATCTGCATCAAAGGCTCGACCGCTTTCGCGTTGCGGAATTTCCCCAAAGCCCGCGCCGCCGCGCACCGAACCTCCACCTTTTTGTCCTTCAACGCGAAAATGAGCGCCTCCACGGAATCCACATGATCGGACTGTGCGAGCTTTTCGACCGCTTCGAGCCGCGTCTTGGGGTTCCATGCGCGCAGTTGTTGATATTTCCACCAAAGCATAATCATCAAAACCCCAGCGATTTCCGCGCCAACCGCCCCGGTAAATCTTTTGTAACGGGATTATGCAGTTGACGGATAATGTATCTGGTACGGACGCCGCGCTGCGGCGTCCCCGTCCGGCAGGACGGAATGAATGTGGTAAAACCCTGCTTTTTCCGCCACCTGACGCTGCGCTCGGCGATGGGGACAGCGCAGCGCGCTGTCCCTTACCATCTACTTCCGTCAAAGACATAATCCCTAATTAGATTGAGATTGTGCACTTGATAAACAATTGGAAATAAAGGGGGAAAGTCAGGTTCTGACGTGGCGTGGCACGCTCTGTCTAAAATCGAGAAATGGTGCGCGGTGCAGGGTTTGAACCTGCGACCCCTTGCGTGTGAAGCAAATGCTCTACCACTGAGCTAACCGCGCGCCAACCATAGGATATTGGCCAACCACGCCACTTCAAGATTTTCTTAAAACCGAGTCGCGCTGCGCCCAGTCGGGATTCGCTTCAGGAAAATCCAGATTGTAATTCAGCCCGCGGCTTTCCGGTCGCAGCAACGCGCAGCGCACGATCAATTCCGCCACTGTTGCGATGTTACGCAATTCCAGCAGGTCGCTCGTCACGATGAAATTCCAGTAGTAGTCGTGAATTTCCTCCTGCAGATTCGCGATGCGTTTCTGTGCGCGCTGCAACCGTTTGTTCGTGCGCACAATCCCGACGTAATCCCACATCAGCCGCCGGATTTCATCCCAGTTGTGCGAAACCACGACGAGCTCGTCCGCGTCCGTCGCCTTGCCCGGCTGCCACGCAGGAATGTTTATTTTCATTTTTTTCGGCGGAGATGAAATAATTTTCTCCGCCACGCGATGTGCGCAGACCAGCGCCTCCAGAAGTGAATTGCTCGCCAGCCGGTTCGCACCGTGCAAACCCGTGCAGGCGACCTCGCCGACAGCAAAAAGTCCGGCGATGTCCGTCTCCCCGTCCACGTCCGTCATCACGCCGCCGCATTGATAATGCGCCGCCGGCACCACCGGAATCGGCTCTTTTGTGATGTCAATGCCGTGGCGCAGACACGTCTGGTAAATGTTCGGAAACCGCTCGATGATGAATTTTGCCGGTTGGTGCGTTATGTCGAGCAGCACATGATCCGCGCCGCTCCTTTTCATCTCGCCGTCAATCACCCGCGCCACCACGTCGCGCGGCGCGAGTGATTTCATCGGATGATAACCGTCCATGAATTCTTTGCCGTCAAGCGTTTTCAAGACGCCGCCTTCACCCCGTATGGCTTCGCTGATGAGAAATGATTTCGCCTTTGGGTGGTACAGGCATGTCGGGTGGAACTGCACAAACTCCATGTTCGCCACTGCCGCACCCGCGCGAAACGCCATCGCCACACCGTCGCCGGTCGCAATGTCGGGATTCGTCGTATAGAGATAAACCTTCCCGCAGCCGCCCGTCGCCAGCAGCGTCACCGGCGCGGAAAACGTTTCAACACGCCCGGATTTTTTGTCGAACACATGCGCGCCCAGACAACGGTTTATGCCGGCATAACCGAACTTCTGGCTCGTGATCAAATCAATTGCCAGATGATTTTCAAAAATGGAAATGTTCGGCTGTTTTGAAATGGCGTTGAGCAGCGCACTTTCGATTTCGTGGCCGGTCATGTCCTTCGCGTGCAAAATACGGCGGCGCGAATGGCCGCCTTCACGGCCCAAATCCAATTCCCGCGAGCCGTTTTCCGCGCGATTCTCCGATTCGGAAAATTTCATTCCAAGTTCGATCAACTCCTGAATCCGCGCCGGGCCCTCCTCGACGATTGTTCGCACGACTTTTTCCTTGCACAGACCCGCGCCCGCCGCGAGCGTGTCACGCACATGCAATTCGAACGAATCCTCCTTGCTCGTCACCGACGCGATGCCGCCCTGCGCATAATTCGTATTCGACTCTGCGCGGTCCTTTTTCGTGACGATGGCCACCCGCCCGTGTGGCACAATCTTCAACGCGAATGACAGTCCCGCGATGCCACTGCCAAGGACGAGATAGTCGAATTGTTTCATGTCAAAGCCGCGTGTTATCAATCAGCCGCGTGTTGCCGAGGAATATCGCCAGCGCCATCTGTACGCCGCGCGTTACTTTTGAAACGGGCGACAGCGTGTCCGGCTCAAAAAATTCCACATAATCCAACCGCACGTCCGGCTCGCTTTCAATCAGCTTTTTCAAGTCCGCCTTCAGTTTTGTCACTGAAACTGTTCCTGATTTGCGCACGGCGGCTTGCGCGGTTTGAATCGCGCGCCAGAGAACGGTCGCCTGCCGGCGCAAATCACCGGCGAGATATTTATTGCGTGAACTCATAGCCAAACCGTCTTTTTCACGCAGTATGGGTGCGACAATAATCTTTTCCGGAAAATTCAAATCCGCCACCATGCGTTTGATGATGGCCGCTTGCTGAAAATCTTTCTGCCCGAACACCGCCATGTCCGGCAAAACGATGTTAAAAAGTTTTGCGACTATTGTTACCACACCACGGAAGTGGCCTGGCCGCGACACGCCTTCCATGGTGTTCGACAATTTTTCTTCGACAATGTAAGTGCTGTAACAATTTTCGATTTTGCCGGGATACATTTCCGCATCGCTTGGAACAAAGACTGCATCTACGCCGAATTCACGCAATAATTTCAAATCGCGTTTCAAGTCACGCGGATATTTTAAAAAATCTTCCGTTGGCGCGAATTGCGTTGGGTTCACGTAAATGCTCACGACGACCTTACCGCCTTTGCCGGCGCGTTTGCGCGCCTCGCGGACGAGACTCAAATGGCCTTCGTGCAAATAACCCATCGTCGGCACGAAGCCGATGCGCGTGCCCGCGCGCCGCCATTTTTTGGAGAGCCGTTGCATCGCGGCGACGGAAGAAACGATTTGCATGACGGGAAGTTAGCTGTGAATCGGCGTCAATCTCAAACCAATTATGGTCGGGCGCAAAACCGCTTGACTCTGCACTTGGGTAAATATGCACAAGGAAAAAAAGAAAGACATTATGCGCATCACGGACTGACACTCGCCACGCGCAACAGACTGATTATGCAGTCACGGGCGTCAAAATTGCTAATCTGTGGAAATAAAAACCGCGCCGGAATTTTCCAACGCGGTTTGGGGGAGTAAATTAAATTCAGCGGCGCGCAAAATTCAGCGGCGCACTCTGCGGCATTTCGTGGGCGCACGGCTGGTTGATTGGCGCGTCGGGTACGCGGTCGTTGGGTGACACAATTTTGTTAGCAAGCATCCACGCCTCGACTTCCTCGCCGCTAATGTCGGGCAGTATCTGGCCGTTGATCTCGACACACGGACTCAACATCTGGCCACTCTTCTCAATCATTTCCTGGCGCTGCAACGGGTCGTTGATGATGTCGCGATCCTCGAACGGCAGGTCGTATTTGCGCAGCACGGCGCGGACACCCTGGCTCCAGCCGCAGGTCGGTTTCAAATAAGCGATGATTTTCGGTTTGCTCATGGTTTTTTAAGAAATGTTCTTACGATGACAACAAAGTGCCACAGCCAATCTCAAAGGGCAAATTTTTCCAACCGAATATTTAGATAGGGGAAGGACTTTACGGGCACATGGTCCTTGCAGCAAAGTCGGGATGATTTTATCGAGCGCATTCGACGGCGCTTTCGCGGCTGCAATCCGAACAACAGCTTTACCATCCCTTTCTTGGCTTCCCAATTGCTTTATCCCAGCCGTGCCAATTATGCAAACCAATGATATGCAGCAACCCGTTCAAGATTGGGGCGCGATATGCCTAAGTTCTGGACGGGACCAGGCTTCAGAAGGTGGCGTTGCCACCATCACGCAGAAAGGATTTATATGAATTTTCATGAAATCATGGACTACATCGCCGGCGGGTTGCAATTCATCGTTGCTGGCTATGCGTTGCGATTAAACCGACTGTTTGGGACGAGTCGTGTCGGCTGGTCGTTGTTCGGGGCCTTTTCACTTCTGGCAATGCTTCACTTGGTTCAATCACTAATGCCTTCCGCCGCTGGTGAACAGATCGGGGTCAAGATCGAGGTGATATATTCACTCATTTCGCTGCTGCTATTGACCGGCATGACCCACATCGAAACCCTGCTCAAAGAGCGATTGAGGATGGAGCAAACGGAACTACGTTTGCGGGCGGAATTGGAATCGCAAGTCAAAGAGAAAACAGCGCACCTGACCAAAGCCATCGAAGAACTGAAATTGGAGATTGACCAACGCAAGCGAATGGAGGTGGAGGTCGAGAAGACGCACAAGGAACTCGTTGCTGCTTCCCGCCAAGCCGGGATAGCGGAGATAGCCATCAGGGTGTTGCATAGTGTGGGTAATATGCTCCAGAGCGTCAACATCTCCGCCAGCCTGGTTTTTGACCAGGTGAAGCAATCCAAAATCGCGAACGTTGTCCGCGTCGGCACCCTGATACGTGATCATGTGGCGGATCTGGGCAACTTCATGAAGCATGATCTAAGGGGCCAAAAGTTGCCTGAGTATATCGCGCAACTGGCCGAACATCTGGAAAATGAACAAACCGTCCTCTCAAATGAACTGACATCCCTCAGAAAGAACATCCACGAAATCCTGACGATACAGCGAAGTTACATCAAAATTTCTGACGTGACTAACTTGACAAAAGCCACTGCCCCGGTCGAAGACCCACCACACATGAATGGCGACACGACGGCGCAGCACGACGTGCAGAATCTGCCTTTGGACAGGTCGCTTTCAAATTCTTGCCGATAGTCTGCGATTCAATTCTGAAACTTTAAAAATTTTCGTCCCGGAAAAATCCACATTCACCGGTGTTTTACTTTTGCGGTTGGCGGGTACTGATTTATCCTTCCTCCATGAAGGTCGAATATCTCAACCAGCCTGTCGGCGCGCTGGCGAGCAAGGATTTCACCGCGTTCACCCAAAATCTTACGGTGGCGGAAGCGCTCGCGCAAATCCGCGAACGCGGCATCGCGCAGCAGATTATTTACTTTTATGTGGTGGACGCAGAGCAGCGGCTTGTCGGTGTCTTGCCCACGCGTCGCTTGCTGGCGGCGGTGCCGGACGGACTATTGAGTGAAATCATGATCGGCCGGGTGCTGTCCATACCCGCAACGGCGACGGTGCTGGAGGCGTGTGAGATGTTTTTGCTGCACAAATTTCTTGCGTTTCCGGTGGTGTCGGCGGACGGGCGATTGGCGGGCGTGGTGAATGTGGGGATGTTCACGGAGCAGGTGTTCGACGTGTCGGAGAAGGAGCACATGGAGGAGGTGTTCCAGCGGATTGGTTTCCGGGTGGCGGAGGTGCAAAACGCGTCGCCGGCAAGGGCATTTCGACTGCGGTTTCCCTGGCTGGCGGCGACGCTCGGCGGCGGCATTTGTTGCGCGCTGCTGGCCGGATTTTATGAAACGACGCTGACCACGAACATCATCCTCGCGTTTTTCCTGACGCTGGTCCTGGGCTTGAGCGAAAGTGTAAGTGCGCAATCGGTGACGGTCACGGTGGAGGCATTGCGTGGGCGGCATCCGGACGGGGCGTGGTTCACGGGCGCAATGCGCAAGGAGTTTGCCACGGCGTTGATGCTAGGCGGCGCGTGCGGGTGCATCGTGGGTACGGTGGCGTGGCTGTGGCGCGGCAACGGGGCGGCGGCGTTGGTTATTGGCGGAAGCATCACGGTGTCCATGCTTGCGGCCTGTCTCATCGGTCTGGCCGTGCCGACGTTGCTTCACCGGTTCAAGCTTGACCCGAGGATTGCCGCCGGACCGGTGAGCCTCGCACTGGCGGATGTCTTTACACTATTGGTCTATCTGAATATAGCAACATTTGTGCTGTGAAAGCGGGTTGAGCTGGGCAGTGGCGTTGCGGGAGGGCTGCAACCCTATTGCAGCGGTGCTGCAGCGGTGTGTTTTTGCCGGACAACCAACCCTGTTCAGTCGCATTTGCTTTTAGATATGCCATTTTGGCACAATCCGACGCGGCTTCGATAAAAATAGTTGTTCTACCTTAGTATAGCAGCTACGATGAATACGACACCGGCAGAAGAACAGGTATTGAAAACGGATGTGCTGGGTCGAGTAAAGACACCAGCGGCGCGGCGGGAGCAATTGCTTGACGAGTTTGAACGCAGCGGTTTAACGGGACAGAAGTTTGCGGAGGTGGTGGGGATCAAATACCAGACGTTTGCGACGTGGGCGCAAAAACGACGGCGGGAACGTGGCACGTATCCGGCGGCAAAAGTTCCTGTCCGGACAACGGACAAAGTGCGTTGGCTGGAGGCGGTGGTGGAGCAGGCGCAAAACGCTGGCGGTAAAAATCCACTGGCGCTGGTGTTGGAGTTGCCTGGTGGAACGAAGGTGCAAATCACCGATCCCAAACAAGCGGCATTGGCGGCGGCGCTGTTGCGGGCTCTGCAACCGCCATGTTAAGTTTTTCGGGCAGCTTGAAAGTGTTCGTAGCGGTTGAAGCGTGCGATATGCGCAAAGGGTTCAACGGACTACACGCCGTGGTGACGGAGCGATTGGGTGAAGAGCCGCGAACAGGCGCGTTGTTTGTGTTTTGCAATCGCCGGCATACGCGGATTAAGATTTTATGTTGGGACGGGACGGGTTTATGGGTGCTGACCAAGCGATTGGAGCGCGGAACGTTTTCCTGGCCCCGGAATGTGGAGCCGGGGACGACCAAGTTGAAGTTGACGCCGCCGGCGCTGGCCATGCTGACCGATGGAGTGGATTTGCGGGGAGCGAAGTTGCGACCGTGGTATGAGCGGGAGGATTAAAAATTTCAGACAAAAGTTTGAAACTTTTTAGGCGTGAGCGCGTCCAAGAATGCAACCGATGACGTTGCGCGAAAAAGAACTCGCCCGCCAGTTGGAAGAATGCCAGGAGGCATTGAGGCAGAGTCGTCGGGAGAATGAACTGCTGCGGCAGAAGATAGACCTGCTTATTCGGCGCGTGTTCGGTTCGAGCAGTGAGCGATTGGATCGCGCACAACTGGAACTGCTTTTGAAACTGTCAGAAAGTTCGACCCTCCCACCGGAAGAAATTGCGCCGGCTGTTGTTGGTTCTTCCCGACGTTCATGCAGGCAACGCACGCTACGTTTGCCCAAAAACCTGCCTGTGGTGGAAGAAGTCATTGATCCCGAAGCGGTGAAACAAAAGCCGGAAGCCTGGCGTTGCATCGGACAGGAGGTCAGCGAGCAATTGGATTTTGAACCGGCGCGTTTTCTGCGCCGTCGAACCATTCGCAGAAAATACGTTCACCGGATTGACACGGACTTGGCTCCGATTATTGCACCTCTGCCCGAACGGTTGCTGGATCGCAGTCTGCCCGCTCCGGGACTGCTGGCGCACATTTTGGTTGGCAAATATTGCGACCATCTACCGCTGTATCGGCAGGAACACATTTACGCACAACGTCACGGAGTTCATCTACCCCGACAGACGCTCGCGCGCTGGGTGGAGTTGGCCGCCGAGTGGCTCAAGCCGATTTACGAACACATCCGCACCGGGGTCATGGCTGGCGGCTATGTACAGGTGGATGAAACGCCGGTTGATTATTTGGAACCGGGCAACGGTAAAACACGGCAAGGTTATTTTTGGGCGTTCAATCGTCCTGATGGCGATGGTTTTTACCATTGGCAAACCAGCCGCGCTGCCGCGTGTCTGGATAATATCATTCCCTTGACGTTTACCGGCACGGTTCAATGCGATGGTTACTCTGCCTATCGCGCCTTTGCCAACACACGAGGCGGGGTCATTGAACTGGCGGGTTGTTGGGCGCACGTGAGAAGAAAGTTTTACGAGGCGCTCGAACAATCACCCCGAACGGCTGGTTGGCTGGTGCGCCAGATCCAACATCTCTACCGGATTGAAGGGAGCTTGCGCGAACATCGCGCTGGTCCGCGATTGCGCCAGGCCGTGCGCACCAGTCAAAGCCGCCCGGTCGTTGAACGCATTCAACGCGCGTTGATTATGCTCAAGAGCAGCGGACGATATTTGCCGCAGAGCTTGTTGGGTCGAGCCATTGATTATGCGCTGGGCCAATGGCCGACGCTGGAAGTGTATCTGGATGATGGCCGCGTGGAGCTGGACAACAACCTCGTTGAAAATGCCATCCGACCCACAGCCATCGGCAAGAAAAACTGGCTCTTCATCGGCGATGCCGATGCCGGTCAACGCAGTGCCATCATTTACACTGTCATTGAGAATTGCCGCCGACGCGGTCTTGATCCCTTCGCTTATCTTCGCGACGTACTCACACGTCTGCCCAACATGACCAACTGGCAAATCCCCGAAGTGACTCCTGAAGCCTGGAGCAAAACACGCCGGTCGGTGCAACGGCTCGCATCATAAACGTCGTAGCATATTATCTCTGA
>JBEKBA010000011.1:0-39966 GCA_050015635.1 Verrucomicrobiota bacterium | reverse complement strand
CAATTGCCCATCTCACAACTACTTACCAAAGACGAAGGCTCATCTAAAAGCAATGAATCACAAAATAGTCCGTGCTTATTGGGTTTTTAATCGGACACCAGTGCGGTGGAACGCATCCCTACTATGAGGGTTGTCAAGTGCGGGAGAGCGTTGCGCGGTGTTTTTTCTTAAAAGCAGTTTTGGTTTTTTTTCCTTTCCGGCGGTTGAGAGTTTTCAAAACGTTATCCCAGCCTGAGAGTCTCCGGCATCAAGCCAGTGCTCCTCCTACTATCCGTGCATGCTTCATTATCAGAAGCAGCACACCATGACGTTTGCGGTCCTGGCCAGGAAACGAGCGCACCCAATCTACCGAACGGGTCGTAACCAACCCAAGGGACGCTACGGGTGCGCGCCGTTTCAAATCGTCTTGCTGCCTGCATTGCGGTTTTGGTGTGTTATTCTGCTAGCGTGTGGTTGCTTTAGGTCCCGACCATCTCCCAGCCAAAGTCCGTCGGTTCGGTTCGGTTGGTTTTCCAGCGCCACAAATCCACTGCCACCTGCCGCGCGATGGCCACGATGGCTTTCTTGCGCGCGCCTTTGCTGGCTTTGGGTTGCCCCAGCACCGGCAGCCACTTCTTGACCAGTTTGCTTTCCGGTTGCCAGACCACCAGCCGCCAAGCCAGTTCGATCAAGGCCGTTCGCAGACGCACGTTGCCGTGTTTGGTGATCGGCAGCAGGCGACAAGTTTGGCCACTGGCGCTCACGCCACCGCACAGGCCGGTGTAGCTACCCACCTCTCGCCGGTTCTGGAAACGATGCCAGTCCCCCACTTCACGCTCGATCACCGTGTGGGTCAGTCCGCCCAACCCTTTGGGCCGCACCGCCGGCGCCGCGGCCTCCAAACGGGTCGTAGCGCAGGCCAAGGTTTCGCTCAAGGTCGCCAGCACGGTACGGAAGACTTCCAGTCGTTCCACCAACCAGCCGGGCAGTTTGCCCTGGAGCCCTGCCCAAGGCGCGGGCTGCCACCAATTGTTCCGGGTGCGGCAGCTCTGGCTCAGTAGCAGGCTGCGGCCCTGACTGGCCACCCGTTGGACTTCCCGCCGGAGTTGTTCCCGTTGCCGGCTTTCGATGCGTCGCTGTTCTTCCTCAGGGGTGGGCACACGCACCGTCGCCAAAGCGTGGCGGTTGCCCGCCACATAACGATCTAGGCGCAGCGCCAGTTCCCGCGCGTCGCGCTTGTCGTCGTTGACCCCAGTGCAGCGTTCGTCCAGACAGACTGGCTGCACCACCACGTTGTGGATGCCCAGCGCCACCAACTGTCGGTGCAACCCGTAGCCAAACGGACCGGCCTCATAACAACTCTCAACGGCGGCGGCCAGTGGCACTTGTTTCTTCACCCACTCCAGAAATTTGGGCGGGCTGAACTTCTGGGCCGGTTGCGGCCCAGACTGATCCAGTATCCGCACGACCACAATCGTGTCGGCGTGAACATCCAGCCCAAGCTTGATGGTTGGGGTCGGCTTGCTCGCGACTTGCTCCGCGCGAACTTCAGAGTTATTTAATGTTTGTTGGTTCATACGTTGGTGGGTGTAGCGCTTTCGCGCTCGCCCGCCAACTACTCATGTCATCTACCGAAAATACGAGGACGGCGCGGCAGTCCTTGCGGACGGCCACCACTTGCGGAAGGGCAGCGTGACGCTGCACTGAATTATAAAACAGACACGAATTACACGAATGAAAACACCTCTCCCCGACCCTCTTCCCCATTGCACCTTCCCCAAAACATTTTTTATGGTTTTTGGAATGGCAACGAACGAATGTAAGTGCAAAATGCGAACCAGTTTTCTTTTTGTTTGCAAAGCGCAACTCAAACAGGCTGTCCGTTAAAATGAAACCCAAGCAAAAAACGTCATAAATCATTGAAAATCGGTTGTAATCGTTTGGCATTCCCAAAGCTGCCAAATCCCGGGCAAGCGGAATATTAAAGTCTTTGGGTTTGGTGTTTAATGAAAACACAACTATTTGAAGCGTTCGCCGGAATGATAGATGACATCCCGGCCGAAGGTATCCTCAAAGTCATTGAGCTTGAGCGGCAGATGCTTAAAGACGATTTGCTATATAAAAGGGTTTCGGATGAGGAAGTGGCTTCGATTTTTAGTTTTTGCGAATTCATTAAATCGGTTACGGAAGAAGACGACATGATTCCCGTTGAATTGCCGGGAAACCAGATTGTGTGTTTTAGAAAAATCGTGATGCGGTTGGTTGAGGCGGGCGAATTGCCTGCACGCGCCAAAGAACAATTTGACCTTACTTTTCCTTCAGGTTTCTTGAAAGTATTGGCTAATAAAACCCGTGACCGGCCCGACATCCGACCCTAAAAATCGAATCCGAACAATTCCGGGTTTGCGCCGGTCAAATGCACTCACTCCCTGTCCACCCAATCAGGGCAGGGACAAGTTGGCTTGACAACAAATGTGGCAAGGGCGGACATTTTACTCATGAGGTATGTAGTGGTTTCAAACCGTCTGCCTTTCACGGTGTCGTTTCAGGAAGGCGTGCCGCAATACAAGCCCAGCGCGGGCGGTCTGACCACCGGGTTATGGAGCTACCTGGACCGCAAGCCTCAAGCCGGCGTTGAGGGGCCGGAGCATTTGTGGATGGGCTGGCCCGGTGCGAGCGTCCCGCCGGAACACGAGACGGCGGTGCGCGTTTACGGCGAGCAGCAATTCAAGTCCAGCCCGGTTTTTTTGCCGGAAGAAAGCATGGATCGTTTTTATCTGGGCTTTTGCAACAAGACGATCTGGCCGCTGTTCCATTATTTCCCGACGCTGACGCACTACGAGGAGGAGTACTGGCAGGAATACCAGAACGTGAACCGCGTTTTTGGCGAGGCGGTCGTAAAAGCCCTGCAACCGGACGACATTCTCTGGATTCACGATTATCACCTGATGCTGCTGCCGAAGCTGGTGCGCGAAAAATTCCCGGAAATGCCCATCGGCTTTTTCCTGCACATCCCGTTTCCGTCCTGGGAAATTTTCCGGATGCTGCCGCGCGCGTGGCGCGAGGAAATCATCGAGGGGTTGCTCGGTTCGAGCCTGGTCGGTTTTCACACTCACGATTATGTCCGGTATTTTCTGACCTCGGTGCTGCGGACGGCCGGTTATGAACACCATCTTGGCAGCCTGAGCTTGCGCGAACGCGTGATGAAGGTGGACACGTTTCCAATGGGGGTTGAATTCGAACATTTCGCGCAGGCCGCGGCATCAAAGGAGACTGAATTGCGCGTGGAGGAATTGCGCCAGAAGTGCATCGGGCAAAAGGTAATTTTTTCCGTGGACCGATTGGATTACACCAAGGGTCTCATCAACCGGCTGCGCGGCTACGAGCTATTTTTGAAGAATAATCCGCAATGGCACGGCAAGGTGGTTTTCATCATTTCCGTGGCACCATCGCGGATCGGGGTGGACAGTTACCAGGCGATGAAACTGGAACTGGAACAGACGGTAGGCCGCATCGTGGGCGATTTTGGCAACGTGCACTGGACGCCGCTGGTGTATCAGTTTCGCAACCTGACGTTCGATGAAATCGTGCCGCTCTACCGTCTGTGCGACGTGGCGCTCATCACGCCATTGCGCGACGGCATGAATCTGGTGGCGAAGGAATTCATCGCGTCGCGTCCCGACCAGACCGGCGTTTTGATCTTGAGCGAGATGGCCGGGGCCGCGAAGGAAATGGGCGAGGCGCTCATCATCAACCCGTTCCACCGCGAAGATTTCGGGAAGGCGTTGGAACAGGCACTGACGATGCCGGTCGAGGAGCAGGTCAGGCGCAACAAACTTTTGCAGGAGCGGTTGAGGCGTTACAACGTGATTCGCTGGGCGGATGATTTTGTCCAGTCCCTGCTATCCACGCAGAAAACAGAGGCGGCGCAGCGGGCACGGGTGCTGACGGGCAAGGCGCTCAACACGTTGATGCAGCAGTATCGGTCGAGCAAGCGGCGGGCGCTAATGCTGGATTATGACGGCACGCTGGTGCCGTTTGCCGCCGTGCCGAGGCTGGCGCAGCCGGACGCGGAACTGTTGGAGTTGCTCACGACTCTAGGTTCCGATCCGGCCAACGAAGTGATCATCGTCAGCGGCCGGCCACGGCACACGCTGGAAAACTGGTTTGGCAAATTGCCTATTTCATTGATTGCCGAGCACGGCGTCTGGCTGCGGAATAAAAATTCAGACTGGCGCATGTTGAAAACCATGACCAATGACTGGAAGGAACGCGTGCGTCCGATTCTCCAGCTTTTCGTGGACCGACTGCCGGGTGCGTTGCTGGAGGAAAAGGAATTTTCACTCGCGTGGCATTACCGCCGCGCCGACCTGGAACAGGCTTCGCTCCGCGCCAAGGAATTGCTCGACGACCTGACGGGTTATACGCGAAACATTGACGTGCAGGTGTTCGAAGGCAACAAAGTCATCGAGGTGCGCAACTCCGGCATCAGCAAAGGCACGGCGGCGATGGAATGGCTTTCAGGGCAAACGTCGGAATTCATACTGGGCATCGGCGACGACTGGACGGACGAGGATTTGTTCCGCGCCCTGCCGGCCACCGCCTTTTCCGTACGCGTGGGCGTGGCCAACACCGCCGCGCGTTATTATCTGGGCAATCACACCGCCGTGCGGCGGGTGCTGCGGGAATTGAGCGAAGGGCTGCGCGAGAAAACCAACGGAACCGGCCCGGTAAAATAATTTCATGTCCACTCCCAAGCACACACGCAAAGGTCTCAGTCTGGAGCCGTTCTGGTATAAGAGTGGCGTCATTTACGAGGTGCATATCCGCGCGTTTTACGATGCGAACGGCGACGGCACGGGCGACTTTCGTGGGCTGACGGAAAAGTTGGATTATATCAAGGACCTCGGCGTGACGGCGATCTGGGTGCTGCCATTTTATCCTTCGCCGCTGAAAGATGACGGCTACGACATCGCTGACTATTGTGACGTGCATCCGATGTACGGCACGCTGGGCGATTTCAAAATTTTTCTGGGCGAGGCGCACAGTCGCGGCCTGCGGGTCATCACGGAATTCGTGCTGAACCACACGTCGGACCAGCATCCATGGTTCCAGCGCGCCCGTCGCGCGAAGCCGGGCAGCCGCTGGCGGAATTTTTACGTCTGGAGCGACGACCCGCACAAATACAAGGATGCACCGATTATCTTTAATGGCGTTGAAGTTTCCAACTGGACGCTCGATCCGGTGGCCGAATCCTATTTCTGGCACCGTTTTTTTTCGCACCAACCGGATTTGAATTTTGACAACCCCGAGGTTCGGTCTGAAATCTTCAAGGTGGTGGACTTCTGGCTCGACCTCGGCGTGGACGGATTGCGTTTGGACGCCGTGCCGTATCTTTATGAGCGAGATGGAACGTCCTGCGAAAGTTTACCGGAAACCCACTCCTTCCTCAAATCGTTGCGCGCGCACGTGGATGAAAAATATGGCGACCGGATGCTGCTGGCCGAGGCAAACCTCTGGCCGGAGGATGCGGTGTCGTATTTCGGCGAGGGCCGCGGTGACGAATGTCACATGGCATTTCATTTTCCGCTGATGCCGAGGTTGTTCATGGCGCTGCGGATGGAAGATCGCCTGCCCATCGTGGAAATCCTGGAGCAGACTCCGGCCATACCGGAGACCAGTCAGTGGGCGCTTTTTCTGAGGAACCATGACGAGCTGACGCTGGCCACCGTCACCGACGAGGAGCGCGACTACATGTATCGGATGTATGCGCAGGTGCATCAGGCACGGCTTTATCTCGGCATCCGCCGCCGCCTTGCGCCGCTGCTGGGCAATGACCGCAAAAGCATTGAATTGCTCAATGCGCTGCTGTTCTCGTTGCCCGGCACACCCGTACTTTACTACGGCGACGAAATCGGCCTGGGCGACAACATTTATCTGGGCGACCGCAACGGCGTGCGTACGCCAATGCAATGGAGTTCGGACAAAAACGCCGGTTTTTCCCGCGCGAATCCACAGAGCCTTTACCTGCCGATCATTCTCGACCCGGCCTATCATTACGAAGCCAACAACGTCGAGACGCAACTGGACAATCCGCACTCGCTGCTCTGGTGGATGCGCCGATTGCTGGCGCTGCGCAAACGCTGGCGCGCTCTCGGGGAGGGAAAATGCGAATTTCTCCAACCGGACAATCACAAGATTTTGAGCTACATCCTGCGCCACGAACAGGAGATCATTCTCGTGGTCGCCAATCTTTCGCGTTTCGCGCAGCCGGTGGAACTGGACCTGTCGGCCTTCAATCAAATGATACCCATTGAACTATTTGGGAGAATGAAATTCCCGGCCATCACGGACACGCCTTATTTTCTGACGCTCGGCCCGCACAATTTTTACTGGTTTTCGCTCGAACCCAAACCACTACCAACGGATGCCGGAGCGGGCGCACCGGTGACGCTGCCGTCGCTGGCCGTCGGCGAAGACTGGCAGGAAATTTTCACGGGGTCATCCCGGGCGGCATTTGAGGCGATCCTGCCCGGCTACCTGAAGTCCCAGGCGTGGTTTTCCGGCGGGGCCAAAACCATCAAACTCGCCACGGTCAGAGAATTTTTCCGCGTGCCATTGCCGGATGAACCCGCCGCTGCGCTCGCGTTTCTCCAGGTTGAATACGTAGAGGCCAATCCGGAACTATACGCCTTCCCGCTGGCGTTTGCCACCGGCGACGCCGCGGGGCGTTTGCGGGAAAACGGCATTGCCGAGCTGACCTTGCCAGGCAGCCATCACGGCGTGGTGGGCGACGGCTTTGCGAATCCGGCCTTTGCCAGGGCATTGCTCGAACTGGTTCGCAACCGCGAGCGTCTTCACAACGCGCAGGGTGAAGTGGAGGCGACGCGTACCGTGGCGTTGCGGCAAATCCGAAACGACGGTCCAATGCCTGATCCAGTCATCCATAACACGGCTGACGGCAACGTCATCATTGTTTTCGGGGACAAGCTGGTCTTGAAATTTTTCCGGCGGGTCGGAACGGGCATCAATCCCGAACTCGAAATCGGACGGCTGCTCACGGAGAAAAGTTTTCCGCACAGCCCGCCGTTACTGGGCGCGCTGGAATATCGCGGCGGCGACCGTTCGCAGATGACGCTGGCCGTCGCCAAGTCATTCGTCCCGCACGCCAAGAACGGCTGGGAATTCACGCTGGATGCCATCGGAAGTTATTATGAGCGCGTGGTGGCCGACGTCGCGCAGGGACACGCGCCGCCAACCGCGTCCGCTGAAGTGACGGATCACGTCGGGACTTATCTTGAATCCGCGCGGCTGCTGGGCGAGCAGACCGCCGAACTCCATCTGGCGCTTGCGTCCGGCGCGCCGGGCAGCGAATTTTCGGTGACGCCAATGACGCCAGAATACCTGCGCGGCCTGTTCCAATCCATGCGTTCCCTGGCCTTGAAAAACCTGCGCCGGCTGCGGAAACAGATGAAATCGCTGCCGCCGGATCTGGTTCCCGTCGCAGAGCGTGTCATCGAACTGGAACCGGTCATCCTCCAGCATTATCACAAACTCGTCGGACAACGCTTCGCCGCCGGACGCATCCGCATCCACGGCGACTGTCATCTCGACCAGGTGCTGTGGACGGGGCGTGATTTTGTGTTTCTGGACTTTGAGGGTGATTCGACGATAGCGATCAGCGAGCGCCGCATCAAACGCTCGCCGTTGCGGGACGTGGCCCGGATGCTGCGTTCCTTCCATCATGCAACGTATGCGGGGTTTCACCAGCAGGCTGAACGCGGGGTCATTTCCCATGAGAACCTGCCGAAATTCGAGCCGTGGGTCCGGCACTGGAACCGCGCGGTGAGCCGCATGTATTTGCGGGACTACTGCCAGAAACTACACCCTTCGGGAATTCTCCCCGGTGAGGAGGACAAACTACAGATGATGCTTGTGGCCTACCTGCTGAACCAGGTTGTTGATGAACTAGGCGATGAATTGCAACTCCATTCCGAGAATGTCCGCGCCCCGTTGCAAGCCATCATCCACCTGACCGATGAACAGATGTTACTACATATCACCGGCGCCGGCGACGCGAAAGCTCCGGGTTAATGAAATCCGCGCTTCAAATGTCGTCCGGCGCGCTGGCATTGTTTCTCCTTATGATTGAGTCCACATTTGCCCAGACCGTGCCCGTCTCAGAAAACCTATGGAGGCTCGTGGCACAGGAAGACACTGATGGCGACCGGAAAATAACCATCCATGACCACACGACGCCGTTTGAGGTGCGGAACGAAAACGGCGAGGCGGTGCGGACGATCACGAACGTTTACCAGTTGTCCGTCCTACTTCAGGAATTGAAAAATGCGGACGACCGTCATTTGCGCGTTGTGGCGCTGGACCAGCTTCCGCTCGATGAATCCGCCGCCGACCGCACGCACCGGCTCATCAAGGATTTTTACTGGGACGCGCTGACGCGGCGCATTGACGCGGATCATTTAAACCAGGTCGTCCATGACCCAAAAGTTGCTTCCAAATGTGATTACATTTACGTTCCCGGCGCGGACAAGGCAGCGGTGAAGTATTTTCAAATGCTGGAAAATACCGCCGCTGAACAGAACCGTTCGCCCGCATTAAAAGTAGTGGTGCTGCCGCCGCCGGAAAAAATTACCGGCGACTTCGTCCGCAATCTCGACGGCAGGCACGGGATTTTGTCGCTCGCGCTTGAAACGAACGCGGAAGGAAAAACAGCCGGCGCGCCTTATGTCGTTCCTGGCGGACGTTTCAACGAGTTGTATTGTTGGGACAGTTATTTCATCGTGCTCGGCCTGTTGAAAGACGGCCGCACCGACCTGGCACGCGGCATGGCGGACAACCTCCTTTACGAGGTGCAATACTACGGAAAAGTTCCCAACGCCAACCGCACCTACTACCTCACGCGCTCGCAACCACCATTTCTGACCTCCATTATCCGCGCAGTTTATGAATCGGGCACGGTTGATCGACAATGGCTGGAGGCCGCGCTGAAAATGGCAGCGGCCGAATACCAAAACGTCTGGCTGGGCACAGACCGGCTGGTGAAAATCGGGCCCTATCAATTGAGCCGATACTACGACACCGGCAACGGCCCCTGCCCCGAAGTGGAACCGGGCCACTACGACGAAGAAATCCGGCCCTGGATCGCGCAGGTGAAATCAAAAAGCACCGACGCACCGCCGACCCCGTCCCGTTTTCTGAACGAATATCTGGATTGCGGCCGGTTTAAGGATTTAAAAGTGGACGGTCTCACGCTTGATGAATTTTTCAAGCACGACCGCGCTGTCCGGGAATCCGGCCACGACACGACGCACCGTTTCGATGACCGCACGACCGATTTCGTTTCCGTGGATTTGAATTCGCTGCTCTACAAATACGAAACGGATTTTGCCGATCTGATCGAAAAGGAATTTGGCGGCAAACTGCCCGGCCTCGGCAAAAATTTCGGCGACGCGGCGTTTTGGCGGCAGCAAGCCGCCGCCCGCAAACAGGCAATGCTGGCTTTGATGTGGGACCAACAACGGGGTTTCTTTTTTGATTACGATTTCGTCAACCAGAGGCGCTCGACCTACATCAGCGCCACGGGCCTGTATCCGCTTTGGGCAAAAATGTTCGACACGCAAAACCCGGCGGACCGGGAACGCGCACGCCGGGTAGCCGCGTTCGCCTGTGAAAAATTGGAACAGCCCGGAGGCCTCGCGGCAACCGCGAAAGAATCCGTCGAGTCCGCCCGCCGCAACGATGCGCGGCAATGGGATTATCCCTACGGCTGGGCACCGCATCAGATGCTTGCGTGGCAGGGATTCAAAAATTACGGCCTCGACACCGGGGCCGGACGCCTCGCCTACCGCTGGCTTTACACCATCGCTAAAAACGCGCACGACTACAACGGCACAATTCCCGAAAAATACAACGTCGTCACCGGCTCGCACGAGGTGTTCGTGGAATACGGCAACGTCGGGACGAAATTTTCCTACATCGCGCCGGAGGGATTTGGCTGGATGAATGCCTCGTTCGAGGTGGGGATGAATTATCTTTCACCGGCGCAACGGGCCGATTTGCGCGCTCTAAAACCACCCGCGCGAAATGACTTGTTTCACGTGCCGGGAATCAGGTAGTGGTCCAAATGCGGTTTGCACAAGCCGATTCTTTCACCGTGCCATCCGCGCAAACTGCCACCACAGGAGGACACGTCCCGAACGAACGAAGCCAACCAATTCGGGACGTGCCTGAGTTTGGCCGGATGGGTCAACCCGGCCAAATGTTTAATTACGGTCCGGCGGTGCCGTCAGTGGGATTCACCTGGGCTTGCGTCGGAGCAATCCGGTTGACCACATTGATCCCGTTGATGTCATCATAACTCAAGACAAGTTCGTCATCGGGTTTCAAGTCGCTCAACTGTCCGTCGGTCTTGCCATTGATCACGATGGCGCAGTTGTCGGCCAACTCGAATTTCTTGGTCTCAAACATCGCCTTGGCTTTCACCGTCCGTTCGTCGAGGTCAATGGCCGTCAACGTGCCGGTGAAGATTGCGCTGGTCTGCGCAATCTCTCGCGCCGTCAGCGTGTCTTGCGGTGTTTCGTAGGTGACCGTCACGTGATTGCCCACTTGGATGTCGGCCAGCGTGCCCGATTTGTCATCCCGCAGCACGACCCCGCAACCGTCCGCAATCTGGAAGGTTTTATCCATTCCGCGAACATGCACCGTCAAGGTTTGGTTTTGGGGGTTAATAGCCGTCACCATGCCTTCGTAACGCATCGGCTCCTGATCCACACGATCCGCCACCAGCACGCCGCTGGCGTCCTGGAATCTGACCCTGATCTTTTCACCCGGTCGCAGGTCGCTGATTGCGGCGGAGTTGTTATCCAACAACACGTAGACGCAGGTGTCGCCGAGGTTGAATTTCTTGCCAAACACAAACCCTTTCACGTCCAGGGTGTGTTCCTTCGGGGCAACGGAAGCAACCGTGCCCGTGTAGTTTTTCTCCGGTCTGGCAACTGTTTGATCTGCCGACGCCTGGAGCATTCCAGTCGTGGTTAAAACAGCCACACAAACCGCCGTCCAGTTCTTTATTCCGGTCGTTTTCATGTTATTCCTTTCATTTGTTGTTTGCTGTGTTTTCATCAAAACCAATTCAGGCGGCAATCTGTGTCCTTTCAACCTGCCGCTCCATCCCCTGATGGTTGAATCCAAAAAGCCAGTGATTTTCTGACAAGACCGACAAAAACGTCCGGTCGAATTGTTCACGCGCATTGAGCGGCAATTCTCCGGCTTCCATCAGCCGGTTTACAGTCTTTCGATAGGACGTCAGATGTTGCAGAGGCAAGACCGTCGGAAAAATGCCATCACCCCGGGCCACCGCCTGGAGAAAACGGCAAAAGTTCACAACCGAAACCGCCTCTTCCATGGGCAGAATCCGCTTTTGCGACAAATCGTCTTCAATCATCTGACCCTGCAATTCCGCCACGAGCAAAATCCCATTGGCCGGCAGGCTCTCAATCATCCTGATAAACGCTTCGAATAGATGTGTTTTCATATACAATGGAAGGCGGGAGGCATTCATTGCACGTCTATTTGAAGCGCATTTAATATCACTTTAACGCCCCTCAAATTCTACACCCGCCTGCCGCCTAATAACCAGCTTTACGAATGCCAGCGAAAAACATCAGTATTTGAGCAAATCATGCAGTCTGACCCGGATTTCAGGATGCAATCAAAGGCCATTTGCAATCGCTCAAATGCAATTTGCAAAATGGTTTATGTCTGCGATGTCAACGCTGCAGGGTATGAGGTATTGTATCATTTAGAATTTTCTACGGGTTTTACCCCATTTGCCGCCGCATCAATCCGTGTTATCACTCCTTCAAGACCCCGGACGTGGTCTGCAATGCCGCTGCAACTCGGGTACAAAATAATACAACACCGTGGCCGTGGGGGAAAAACGTTATGGTAAAGATTTTATTCCGGAAGAGGGCGTCAATTTTCTTACCGAACCGGTTTGAGGTGAACAAACCCGCACGAATTGTCAGGAATTGTCCGGATAAAATTTGACATTAGAACGACCAGTTGACGATGGGAAATCCGGTCGCCAGTTTGTCGGGAAATTCCGTGAACCACGGATTATTCATCGCCATATTGACAAAGCCGATTTGCAGACCGTTGAGATTTTGGGCATAATTCACCAGACCCAACTGAAAGCCGTGCGTTTCTTCCGAAATGTTCAGCAGGCCGTCTTGAAAGCCGGTGAAAGTTCCCTGCGAAAAATTCACAAAACCGCGCTGCCAGCCGATGAATTCCTGTTTGCTGATATTAACGATACCCCATTGGACGCCCTTGTAAGAATCGTCATAGTTGACAATGCCCCAACTAAATCCCGAACTGTCGCCGGTGCTGCCATTGACAAGGCCGAGGGTGAAACCGTTTTGTGGATTTTCGCCCCAGACGTTCAGCGACAAACCGTTGATGGTGGTCGTCCTCGATTGTACTGCGATTTCCGGAGTCAGAGAAAGTTGAATTGGCGACGTGCCTTGCGCATAAACTCCCGCGGCACCCGTAAACAATGTCGCAATAATAAGTTTTATTTTCATAGCAGTCGAATGAATTTAGTGACTGGCAACTTGAACCTCTGAATTGGCATCCATAGCCAAATTCATAAACCGCCGGGCGCGTTCCGCCACGGCGGGGTGGGGATGATTGATTTGCGCAGGCGCATTCCAGAGGATGTAAAATTCAAAATCATCCGGTGTCCGACCATGAATGCGTTCAAACCCGTCCAAACGCAGTGACATGATGCGTTGTGCGTTTGCCAAAGCGACTCCGGCATCCAATGGATTGCCACCAGACCACAATTCGCGGCGGATTTGATAGCGCGAGATTTCACCCGCCCGCCCGACGATGCGGTCGTTGCCGCCGCTTTCGAGCATGGCAAGCGCAGCCCAGCGATCCATGGCCGAGGCGCTGGCCGACAACATCAAGAGAATGAATAGAATTTTCACACAAGCCTTTCAAAATTCCCGATCATTTCCACCCACCCCGGATGAATACATGCCTGCCATTTTGATAAGCATACCGGTGCGGAACCCAAAACAGCGCCCGGATGCGGCGGGCGGTCCCAATGACCCCCTTCCCACACCCAACGACCGCCATTCCATCCCCAGGCACCTCCAATCCATACAAAACCAATGGCGGGAGCGGGGGCACCACTTCCACTATTGGCGCCGGAGGATCTGCATCGACATCAACTTCCGCTCCCACAGTCGGCACACCAGGCGCTGAATTGGTGGAGGTTGATTGATTCATTGAATTATTTTCCGCAACCAACCAGAAACATCGTGGCTAGAAGGGGAATAATTGTTATCATAACGGCATTAGTAGTCTGGCTTTTCATAATTTTTCCTTTGTTTGTTTTCCGATGTAAAACAGTGTTCAGAAACTCAAGCGCAATCCGGCGCGGCCCACTCCATAATTTTCGGTTTTGTCAGCGAACACATACCGGGCATCAATGAAAAAGCCGATGTGTTGGGCGAAGCGGAATTCAATGCCCGCACCCGCCTGTCCAAACGTCTGCTCCACTTCATCGAATTGATGACCGGCGCCGCCGAAGATATAAGGGGCGATTCCGGTGTCACCGATGGGGAGCCGTCCGATCAGATTTCCCGACGCGCTATAAATGAAATCGTGAGCCCCTGTGTTTTCAGAATAAGCATCGCCGCCAACGCCGATATAGCGGCAGAAAAAGTAATTCAGTCCGCCACCGGCACCGAGCCGGCCGTTCTGCCGCACCAGTTTGCCGGAAATATTATTAATCGTCTGTTGGTTTATGGAACCACAGCCAAAGGCGTCGATCGAAAGTTCCTGCGCCCGGTAAAAGGGATAATACGGCGTTGTGTCTGGTTGAACGGTTGCGGCGGTTGTGGTTGGGGTGGTGGCAGCATCCTGAGCGCGGGCACAATAAACCGCGCTTAAGGTTCCGAGAGCTGCCGCCGTCATACATTGTTGCCATTTTTTCATAAAAATTTTCCTTTCAGGTTTGTTTTATTTTTGCGTGGCGATCAAAAAGCGCCATTGAGAACCTTTTAGCTTGGTATATGCCAGAGCTGATTCAGCCATATTTGAAATAGTTTTTTTTCAAATAAAGTGCGGGCAGGCAAGACCCGGCTATTTGCAAGACGCAAAGGGTTTTGCATTTCGCATGAACCCTTGTGGATTCGTTCAAATCCTGCCGGAGCGCCGAAATACCATCACCGCACCGACAATCGCCGACGCGCTGCCGCCCAGCAGCAACCACATGGTTTTGTCCGTTGGCGCGCCCGTGAAAGTGCGCGACACGTCCGAACTTACCGAGCCTGACGCATTGAAACCGTAAATGATCAATGCGATACCGACGACCAGGAGTGCCATGCCTATTCCTTTGTTCATGATTTTCCTTTTTAGTTTTCACTTGTTTGGTGGTTTCTAATTTTCTCCCGCGCAATCTGTTGACCCAACTGGAAAAGTGGTCCGGTGAGCACCCATACCAAAACCAAGACGACAACCAAACCCATGGTAACAACGTATCCAATGGCCTGAATGCTGAATCGCGCAATTTTTTGAAGCAGTTCCAAATTCCGGGGAGTTTTCATATTTGGATTCAAGTCACATTCACTACGGCGTTGACTGTGCCGAATTCAAGATGGTCTCCAACTTTCCTTTGTCCAGCGTCAAATCGACAAACGGTGTGGAGACGGGTGATGGCGCATCTTTCCGGATGGAACCAGAAATATCCAGGCGGGCTGCCATTTGAAATAACGCCGGATGAATCTGCGTTGTCTCCCGGCCTGTTTTTTTGGCGGTGGCGGAATTTTTCATAAGATGCCGGATCGGAAGGTTCATGGTGAATAATCTGGCAAACCGGACGTTCATGCAGGTCGTCGAGGGGGGAACGTCCGGTTCGCCTTTTGAATGCGTGAGCTTCATGATTGGTCGCCCTCAGCATTCATTTAGTGTTTGCAACCGCGGCATTCGTCCATGGCGCGCTCGATTTTTTCCCTGGCCTGTCCGGTGCGTTTCTGGATGCGGCCAATCAATTCATCTTCCTTGCCTTCGATGAATTGCAGATCGTCATCCGTAAGCTGCGCAAATTTCTGTTTCAACCTGCCCTTGGCAATGTTCCAGTTTCCTTTGGCGGTGATAGCACTCATATATTATATTTAAGGTTCAGTTGTTTGTTTCCACCGCACGACCCGCCGCGGCGTTGATTCTTTTTTTGCAAGTGGCGTGCCGACCGAATTGATAGAGAAAGTCTCTTCGTAAAGCCAAGTATTGGGGGGTCTATCAGAACCAAAATAGATGCTTCCACTTTGTCAATCAAAGCGCCGAAAAAATTTGCAAACCGCACACAAAACCGGCCATCGCTTTGCAAGTTGCAAAATTTCGACGCGCTTCGACCGTAACACAATCGCCTCCAGTGCCGGTTTTACATCGGCAAACCAAAACAAGACGTTTCGGCACGGTGTCAGCTTAAAAAAGCGGCGGATGAGAAGTTTTTAGTAAAAAGTGACTCGTCACTCATACGGGACTTTTCAGGCCGACACTATGGGGAACAAAAAAGAAGACCCTTCGTCCATGAGTGGAATGCCCGGTTGGATTCACGCATTGGCCGACGTTCATACCGCTGCCAGCGAACGGGTCCGCGCGGCGATCAAAAAATTGACCGACGCCGAAGATTCCGGCACGGCGGATTTGATAACGGATATTTTGCGCACCCCAGACCTGCAACTCCGGCTTCTGTCAGCACACACAAACCGGCAACAACCCACAACCCAAATCCATTCATGCTCTATACACTTGCTTTAATTTTGATCATCGCCTGGCTGCTGGGATTGGTTTCGTCCTACACCATGGGTGGTTTCATTCACATTCTTCTGGTCATCGCAATCATCCTGGTTTTGGTGCGGTTGATTCAGGGCAAAAAAATTTAACGCACCAGGCAAAAAAAACAAAAGAACACAAAACAAAATCACCATGAAATCACAAACTACAACTCACAAAACGGATCACACTGAGCCCGGCGAACATCTGCTGGAAGACGCGCAGACATTACTTGCCGCCACGGCTCACGTAGCGGAGGAAAAAGTGGTGGAAGCCCGCAAACGGCTCGCGGCGGCCATGGAAAAGGGCAAGGAAACCTTGAACAACGTTCAGGAAAAGGCGATGGCCGGAGCGAAAGCCGCCGACCAGGTCATCCGCGATCATCCTTATCAAGCCATCGGCGTGGCGCTGGGGCTCGGAGCGTTGATTGGAATTCTAATCAGCCGTCGCAACTGATGAAATTGTCATGGAAACGCCATCAGACAACGAACCACACCTGGCGGATGCGTCGAAGCGGCTGGCGCAGCGAGCGCTCGTCATTTGTGAAAACCGCGTTGAATTGTTGATGGTGGAAGTTCAGGAAGAACGCGAACGGATTTTGCACGCCATCTGGCTGGCATTGGGTGCGGCGGCATTTGGCCTGCTGGCGTGCATCGCACTGACGGTCGTCATTGCGGTCGCGTTGTGGCAACAATCTCCGATAGCCGCGCTCTTGATATTGACTGCATTTTACACGGTCGCCGCCTTGTTTCTTTATGGCCGCCTAGCCCGGTTGCTACGCGACTGGCAAATGCTTCCCGGCACGATTGACCAATTGAGAAAGGATCGGGAATGTCTGGAAAAACAACTGGACTGACCACGCTGGAAACCCGCAAGCAACAACTGCTGGTGGAGAGCGAATTAAACCGCGCACAATTGCTTAATGAACTGCGCGAGTTGAAAAGCGAAGTCCGCCACTTGAAGCCTCAAGTGCAGGCCATTGGTTCCATGGCTTCGGCGGCGGCAAAACTGGCCGGCACATTTTCCCACCGCGACAAAGATGACAAAGGGCACTTCTGGATTTCCACTTTGTTGAAGGGGGTGCAGATCGGAGCTTTGTTTTGGCGCGCACTGCGGTCGGGTCAGCGATAAATCGGGTTTGAATTCAACGAACAATGATGGAATCGTAAATGCATTTACCGGACACGATATAAATCGGCGTTAAATCGAGTATCAGTTGATTAATTACCGCCTTGGTGTATCTGGTATGTGGTATGGGTGGATGATAATGTATGTTGCGGCAGCCTAACAACATAATTTACAGGACGGCTGTAATTTTATGGCTCACGCTCTCGGTCGGAAGCGTGGTGCTGGCTGTAATCTGTTGGGCGCAACTTTCCGCGCGAATAGCCGCCGGCAGGGAAATGACGGAAATGCGGGAAGATCTGAATGGAATCCTCAAATCATTGCTAGATGCCGAAACCGGCGCGCGTGGTTATGTCATCACCGGCGATAAAAAGTTTCTGGAACCGGTAAATGACGGTTCAACAAATTTGTCGGCCCGGTTTGATCATTTGATAGAGCTTGCCCATGGAGATCCGTCATTGCTGAAAGGAGTGTCCGATTTGCGCGCGCAAGCGGTGTTAAGCATCAATTTTCAACAGGATGTAATTGCCACCTACCATCACAGTTTCAGCCAGGCGGCGGATCTGATTGCCACCGGTGAAGGCAAGGAGATCATGGATAAAGTGCGCACCGAGGTGGCGCAACTGGACGGAACCTGCTCCAACCAGCTTGCGGCCATTCGCGCGCAGATCAAAACCAATCTGTCGCGGGCAAGTTTGACGAGCCTGGCGGCTGGAATTATCGGGCTGGTTGCGGGGATTTTTGCCTTCTGGATGTTGCGCCTCACGTTAAAACACCAGCAGCGTGAACACGAACTGTTGAACGCCAAGCTGCAAGCCGAACGGAGCAATCAGGAAAAAACCGTTTTCCTCGCGAACGTCAGCCATGAAATCCGCACGCCGATGAACGCGATACTTGGTTTCAGCGAATTGCTGCAAGGTGATTTGCACCATCCGAAACACCGGCAATATCTGCAATCCATCCGCACCAGTGCCAGTTCGTTGCTCCTGCTCATCACTGACATTCTCGACATGTCAAAAATCGAAACGGGCGTGATGGAATTGCATCCCGAACCGACCGATCTGCGCGAGATTTGTGACTTCATCCACACACTGTTTTCCGAACCGGCGGCCAAAAAGGGACTCAAGCTGGAATGTCATACCGTCGAAAACGTGCCGCACGCGGTGTTGATTGACCGCATCCGGTTGCGGCAGATTCTGGTCAATCTTGCCGGCAATGCGGTCAAGTTCACTGATCACGGCGGCGTCGAAGTGCGCGTAGATTTTGAAAAAGCGCAGACCAGCAGCCACATCACGCTCGTCATTGAAGTTGAAGACACCGGCGTGGGCATTCCGAAAGACAAACTGGACGCGATTTTCAAACCGTTCGTTCAGGCCGGCGCGCATCCGGAAATGGAAAAGCAAGGCACCGGCCTGGGGCTTTCCATTGTCAAACGTCTGGTGGAAACGATGGGCGGCACCGTGACCGTGGCGAGCATACCCGAGCAAGGTTCAGCCTTCCATTTACGATTTTCGAACGTGCCGGTTTCGGCACGGCTTCCGGCTTCCGCAAAATCAGCGCCCGTCCGCGAAGTCAATTTCAATGAATTACATCCGGCCACGTTGCTGGTGGTGGATGACAATGAAGCCAATTGCCAATTGGTTAATGGAATGTTTGCCGGTTCGCATCATCGTCTGGTTTTCGGTTCGAGCGGTGAAGAAGCCGTGGCCAAGGCCCGCGCGCTCAAGCCTGACATACTTCTGCTCGACGTCCGGATGCCCGGAATGGACGGATACGAGGCCCTGGAGGAGATCCGCAAAAACCCCGGCCTGGAATTTCTTCCGATCATCGCCATGACCGCCTCCAATTTGGCGGGCCAAGAAAATTCCTTGAAAGAACGCTTCAGCGGTTATGTGCTCAAACCGTTTTCCAAGTGCGAACTGTTCGACGAACTGGCGGATTTTTTACCGCGACATTCCAAAACGGAATCTTCAAATGAAACCAACGGTTCGGGCCAAATGGAAAATGCGCCGGTACCGAAGGAACTTGTATCCCAATTGCGCCAGTTGATCCTTGAGCCGTGGCCGACCCTACGTGACAGCATGGCCATCAATGAAAGCAAAGTGTTTGCACAAGGACTGGAAGGTCTGGGGCGACGCTGGCAATGCGAACCATTGGTCAACTATGCGCAAAAACTGCTCTATAACACGGAGAGTTATGATGTAACAGATCTGGAAAAACATCTGGGTGAGTTTGCCGCGCTGGTCGAACGACTTGATCGAAACACGCAAACATAAGTCCAACGCACAAGCTGTCGCGCAAACGGAACAAAACCCTCCGTGCCGGGTTCGATGCTTAACCCGACCGGGTTGTGATTGCAGCACCACTGCGGGGATACTGCAACCCTTCTGCCGTGGCACTGCGGGGACGGGAATTGAGTGGCTGTCCGACCTTTTTCAATGGGTCATAGCCCACCGAATGAATGACCTGCGGCACGGATGATGACTTTGCAGTCCTTGATTATAGGATTCACAGCTTCAAGTTTTTCAGACTGATTCCATAGATCATTTTAGTGGTTCTCATGCTCGGTTATCTTACTGCGGCTAGGCCAAAACAAGTTGCGATAGTTCTTGCTATAAGCTGGGGAAAATAGTAAAATAGACGATGTCGTCGTTACCTAACCCAAATCAGTAAACGGAATATCAGTTATGAAAAAACTGACCCTCATATCTGGTTTGGTGCTCGCCACAGTTCTGTCCGCTTCCTCCCAGAACATTGCCGGCGATATTGCCGTCGTTCAGATTGGTGACGGGGTGCAAACCCTCGCCACAACCGGCAACTCGGTCTCCATTGACGCGTTTACCACCGGTGGCGGCGTGGTAGGCACGGTGGCCATACCCAATGCCACTTTGATCAATAGCGGCACCTCCTCCTCCGAAGGCTTTCTCTCGACCTCGTCCGACGGAACCTTATTGTCGTTGGCGGGTTATTCTGGGGTGGGTGTGTCGTCCGGCCAGAACCTCCCGAATGTTTCGGCTGTGCTTGCCAACCGTGGTGTGGCTTCAGTTCCCGTTGGCAATTTCAATGCCGGTGCTGTGGCTTTGGCTGGCTACACCACCAACCGCTTGAACGGAAGTAGCACCACGGCGGGCAACCCGCGCAGCGGTATCATTGCTGGCGGCAACACCTGCATTGGTGGCAGCGCCAGTGCCAGCAGTTCGGCCGGTGTCTTTACCACAACCCAACCCTCAACCACCACCATCTATAACACCAGCGGCCCGCGGCAATTGGGTTTTATTAACGGCAATTTGGCCTATGACAGCACCGCCGGACTCAGCGTGTTTTCCGGCATACCCACTGCGGCTGCCACACCCACGACGTATACAGGCTTAAACTCAGGCAATTTAAATCCCCAAGGCTGGGCGGTCAGCGGGAATACGCTCTACGTCGCGGATGGGGGCTCGACCTCGGCTGCGGATGTTGGCGGCATCTACAAATACACAATTTCTGGCACTTCTCTGACCTTCCAATACGTGTTGGATGCCACCACGGCCGGTGCTAACTCTGGAGTTTGGGGGCTGGCCTTGAATGGTTCAACACTGTATGGCACCACCGTCACCTCCGGTTCATTTGTTGGTAACAGCCTGATTGGGATCACCGATACCGGTGCCGGTTCAGCGGTTTCAACTTTAGCTACCGCGGCTGCAAACACAGAATTCAAAGGCGTTCAATTTATTAGCCCGGTTCCACCGAACGTGATGGTCTCTCCGGCCAGCACCAACATTGTTTACGGCAATTCCGTGACGCTGACGGCCAATGCCACGGGAACCAGCCCGCTGGCCTATCAATGGTTCGACAACCACACCAATGCCATGGCCGGACAGACCAACGCAACGCTGACGGTTACCGCCGTGACAAACTCCGGCAACTACACCGTCATCGTCACCAATGCCTTCGGCCTGGCGACCAATTTTGCGGCCGTGACGCTGGTGAACCTGAACAGCAGCCTGCCACCGGGCAGCAACTTTGATTTGAGCCACTGGTATCTGCAGCTTCCGACTGCCAATGGTGTGCTTACCGGCACTGCCGGGACTGTGGATTCAGCCACGACCGCCCAGCTCGTGGCGGGCTTTACCAATGCCTATTTTTATACCGGACCGGACGGGGCGATGACTTTCTGGGTGCCGGATGACGGTGCGACGACCAGCGGTTCGACTCATCCGCGCAGCGAACTGCGCGAGGAAATTGTGCCCGGCAATGCCAACACAAACTGGACACTCTATGGGACTCACATCATGACGGCCACATGCGTGGTGTCGAACGTGCCTTCCGACACTGGAAAGGTCTGCATCGGCCAGATCCATGAACCGAACTACTTGACGGACGGCGTTACTCCCGGCGCGAATAACGAGGAGCAGATCATGTTCGATCTCCCCGACCAAAAAATCTATGCGAACATCAATCTGGATGGAAATACAGACTCGACCTTTAGTGTGACTTTTACCAATGGCCCGGGCGTCGCACTGGGCAACACCATCAGTTACATGATGTCGGTGGTGAACGGAATACTGACCATCATGGTCAACAACGTCACCAACTCATGGAATCTTTTTAGCGGCACCAATTATCAGGGCCATGTTGCTCAAAACTGGGGCACTGGCTCTGGCAACTCGGTTTATTTCAAGGCCGGAGACTATAACCAGACCACCAACGGCTGTGGCTGCTCCACCGACGGCGCCAAAGTTGCCTTCTATGCCTTGACACGATATCACGCGCCCGCCATCACCAACCCGCCGGTCAGCACCACCGTAATGGCGGGCCAGGGCGCGAGCTTCACGGTGGGTGCCAGCAGCACCGGCACACTGGGCTATCAATGGTGGTGGAACGCGACCAACATGCTGGCTGGCGCCACTGGCGCTACGCTCACGCTTGCCAATGTCTCCGCCACGAATGCCGGCAATTACACCGTCGTGGTCAGTGACAATACCCCTTCTTTCAGTTCTGTCACCAGTTCAGTCGTTACGCTGACGGTGAACCAGGCGGTGCCGTTCGAAAATGCAGCGCCGGTGGCCAGCGCCATCTGTTTGGGCAATGCGCTGTCGAGCTCAACCATTACCGGGGCGTCGTTCACGAACGCCTCGGGTGTTGCGGTGACGATGACCGCGACTAATTTTGTGAACCCCTCGCTGGTGCCCAACCAGGCCGGCCCGACGAACCTGCTGGTCTATTTCACACCCGGCGACCTCACGGATTATACTTATGTGACCAATACGGTGACGGTGATAGTCAACACGTTGCCGACGCCGACGGCGGGCAACAACGGGCCGGTGTGCGTGGGCTCGACCTTGAGCCTGACGTCATCGGGCGGCGTGGGCTACACCTGGAGCGGTCCCAAAGGCTTTAGTTCGACGCAGCAGAATCCGACCGTCTCGACCAGCGCCACCTTGGCGATGGCCGGCACTTACACGGTGACGGTCACCAACGCCAGCGGTTGCACGGCGTCGACTACGACGGCGGTGACAGTCAACGCGTTGCCGACGGTGAGCGTCAACTCGGCGACGATCAGTGTGGGTGGTTCGGCCACACTGACGGCGAGCAACAACGCCAGCAGCCCGAGCTATTTCTGGAGTCCGGGCGGCGCGACGACACAGTCGATCACGGTTTCTCCGACCGTAACGACCACTTACACCGTAATGGTGACGGACGGGACGACGGGCTGCGCCAACAGCGGCAGCGGCACCGTGACCGTCAATTCGGTGACGGCGTTGGTGGTAACGAACGCGGCGGATAGCGGTCCGGGCACCCTGCGCCAGGCCATCCAGTATTTGACCGGCGGGGGCACCATTACCTTCGCCACGAACCTGTCCGGCGCGACCATTCTGCTCACCAACGGCGAACTGCTGCTGAACCAGAACCTCACCATTGACGGCTCGGGGCTGGCGAATGGCATCAGCATTAATGGCAACAACGCCCACCGGGTATTTGAAATAGCCAGCGGCACCAACATCTTCATCGCCCTGACCATCACGAATGGAGAGGACAACAACGACGACGGAGTGAATGGTGGGGGCGGTGGCGGCATCTATATTGATTCCTCCGGCAACCTGACCCTGACCAACTGCACCGTGGCGGGCAATTCAGCGACCAATTCCTACGAAGGCGGCGGCGGCATTGACAACGATGGCACGTTGACGGTGAACCAGAGCACGATCTCGGGCAATTCGGCGAACAATTCCAACGAAGGCGGCGGCGGCATTGACAACGATGGCACGTTGATGGTGAACCAGAGCACGATCTCGGGCAATTCGGCGGACAATTCCAACGGCGGCGGCATTTTTAATGACGGCTCCACAACGGCGACCAATTCGATCATTGCGAACAATACGGCAACTGGGGGGCTGGGACCGGATTACAGTGACGATGATTCAAATTACGATTTTGCCAATGGCGCGCTATATTTTGGCGGTGTGAACCTTGTCCAAGTGGCTCCCTATGTTGATGGGTTCCTGACCGGCACCTACGTCACCGCCCCGCCGAATCTCGCCCCG
This sequence comes from Verrucomicrobiota bacterium, assembly GCA_050015635.1. GTDB lineage: Bacteria > Verrucomicrobiota > Verrucomicrobiia > Limisphaerales > UBA11358 > UBA11358. The sequence continues at coordinate 16,468 of JBEKBA010000011.1, read as the reverse complement.
TTGGGCAACTACGGCGGCCCCACGCAAACCATGCCGCCCTTGCCCGGCTCGCCCGCCATTGGTGCGGGCAGCCTGGCGGCCAATACCTTTACCAATGACCAGCGCGGCTATCCGCGCACACAGAACGGCATGATTGACATCGGCGCGGTCGAACTTCCCACCCTTCAATTCACCGCCAGTCCAACCAACGGGACGGCTCCTTTGCAGGTGCAATTCACCTCAACGAACGTTGACAGCGATGGTAGTCCCATCACCCAGTGGAACTGGAGTTTCAACGACGGTTATACCGGCACCAACCAAAACCCGGCGCATATTTATGCCGGCGGCATCTTCACTCCCGCGCTCGTGGTGACCAACAGCGTTGGCTTGACGCTGGCCGCGTCCGGCCCGTCCATCACCGTGGCGTTCAGTGTGGAACTGGTGCTGAACGGCGGTTTTGAAACCGGAGATTTTACCGGTTGGACGCTGTCCGGGGGAGACCCCGGGAATAATTTTGTGGACAACGGTACGTTTACCGGAATCTTGCCATACACAGGGAGTTATCTTGCGGCGTTAGGGTCGTACGGTTCCCTCAGTTTTCTTTCCCAATCACTGGCCACGACCCCGGGAACAAGCTACTTGCTTTCGTTCTGGCTGAACAGTCCTGACGGATTGACTCCCAACCAGTTTCTTGTTTCATGGAATGAAAATACCCTTTTTGATGAAACGAATCTTCCGGCCCTCGGTTGGACCAACCTGCAATTCGTAGTCACGGCGACCGGAACCAACACGGTTCTTCAATTTGGATTCCGGGATGACCCCAGCTATCTCGGGTTGGATGACATCAACGTCGTGCCAGCGCAGCCTGGCATTGCCAGCTTCAGCCTATCCGGCACAAATCTGGTGATCAATGGCACCAACGGGTTCTCTGGACTGACATATTATGTGCTGACGAGCACCAATGTCGCGCTGCCATTGAACCTGTGGACACCGGTGGCAACCAATGTCCTGAACGCGAGCGGAAATTTTACCATCACGGCGACCAACGCGGTGAATCACAATGTTCCGCAATGCTTTTACATTCTGCAGATGCCATAACACCCGAAACGAGATGTGGCCGCTGAGGCGGATACCAAGTTTCAGCTAAAGACATCAGTGCGTTCATTTGGCGGCAGGCGTCGAGGCCGATGAAAGCAAAGCCCTCCGTTCCGGGTTCGATGTTTAACCCGGCCGGCTTCAGGCGGATTTTATCTTCACTTTGTTGCCTTTAATCTGCGCGCGGTTGAGTCTGGCGATGATGGCGTTGGCACTCGCGGCGGCGACATCAACAAAGGCGTGCCGCCCGCGGAGATCAATCACACCGACGGTCTTCGCGGGCAGGCCGGTCTCGCCCAGAATCGCGCCGACGATGTCGCCGGTCGCGATGCCGTTTTCCGCGCCGAGATTGATGTAGAGTCGCGTGAAATTTGCGGGTGTGGCGCGGCTGGCTTTGGGGTTAACGGCGGGCCACGGGACAGAACGGTCGGGACGCCTGGCGGCGTGCGGCGGACGCGGTTCACGTTTCAGCGGCGGTTCGGTCGCGGGCAGAACGGCACGTCTGGCCGAGGCTCCGGCTGCAATGGGGGCGGCGGGCGTGGCCTTGACGGGAGCGGGCGCAACTGAAAGTTCCCGACGCGGCGGGGGACGTTGCCCGCGCGTTTCAACGTAAGGCGCGCGTTCGCGGCGTTCGTCATCACGGAAACGGGCGTTGTGCGGCGCACGATCTTCAAAACGGCCTTCGCGTTTTTCGCGGAAGGAAGGACGTTCCGGGCGTTCAAAGGCTGCTTCCTCGCGCGGCGCGGGTTTGGCGGGCGCGGCGGCGCCACCCTGCAAATGATGGATGAGCGCGGACGCAATGTCGGTGGAGTCAAAACCCTCCTCCAGCAAACGCCCGATGAGGTGATCCTGTTTTTTGTATTCGCCGCTGGTGAGTGTGACGCGCAGTTTATCCAGAAACACACTCGCGCGGGCTTCGTGAACTTCATCCAACGTCGGCATTTTGGCGCGTTGAATCCGGGTATTGGTGTAGCGCTCGATATTGCGGATTTGGAACAGTTCACGACCGGCCACAAATGAAATCGCGCGACCCGCGCGACCCGCACGACCCGTGCGCCCGATGCGATGGACATAATCCTCGCCGTCGTAGGGCAGATCGTAATTGAAGACAACCTGGACATCGTCCACGTCAATACCGCGCGCGGCGATGTCGGTAGCGACGAGAAATTCGAGGCCGGACTTGCGGAATTTGCCCATCACACGATCGCGTTGCGACTGGGTCATATCGCCGTGCAGGCGGTCGGCCAGGTAACCCTGGGCTTCAAGATGATCCACGAGGTCATCCACCATGCGCTTGGTGTTACAGAAGATGATGCCGAGCTTGAGGTCGTAAATATCAATGAGCCGCGTGAGCAAATCCACCTTGGAACGGCGATCCACCTCGTAATAAACCTGTTCGACGGTCGGGACGGTCATGGCCTTCTGCTCGATTTTCACGTTCTGCGGGTTGCGCGAATATTTTTCGATTAGATCGCGGATTGGCTTCGGCATCGTGGCGGAAAAGAAAACGGTCTGCCGTTCCAGCGGCACGGCCTTCAAAATAGTTTCGATGTCGTCGCGGAAACCCATGTTGAGCATCACGTCGGCTTCATCGAGGATGACCATCCTGACCGTTCCGAGCCGGAGCGTGCCGCGCCGCATATGATCCATGACACGGCCCGGTGTGCCGATGACGATTTGAGCGCCCTGCTTGAGGCCGTAGAACTGGCGCTCATAAGATTGACCGCCGTAAACCGGCAACGCGGTGATGCCGCGCTTGAAGAGCGTGAGCTTGTGAAATTCCTCGGAAACCTGCACGGCGAGTTCGCGGGTCGGGCAAAGGATGAGCACCTGCACCGCTTTCAAATCAGGATTGGTCTTTTCAATTGCGGGAATGGCGAACGCAACGGTCTTGCCCGAACCGGTCTGCGACTGGCCGACGACATCGCGTCCGCTCATGAGCACGGGAATGGCTTCGGCCTGGATCGGCGCGGCTTTTTCAAAGCCAAGCTTGTCAATGGCCTTCAGGATTTCGGCGGAAAGGCCGAGACCGGAAAAAAGTATGGGCGTCATTCAATGTCTTGCGACCCGCCCAAGGTAGCCGGTCCGGGTCGGAATGAGAGCTATTTCTCTGGTAATGCCCGGTTAGATTGGAGCTGATTCCCAAAATGAAGAAGCCGCCGGATTTCATAACCAGAGCGGTTAACCCGGCGGCAGGAACTTCGTGCCAATCAGAGAGGCACAGAATCACGCTAGCAGTGATTAACTTAAAAGAATATGGGGTAAAACCCGTAATGGCAAAAATGGGTAATGCTGGTTTTCTTAATCCGCCGGCTTACTTTTCACAGGCGACCTTGATGGTTTCCAGCTCCTCCCATCGCGTGTAAAGCTTTGCAACCTTTTCCCTGGCGGCTTCAAGTTCATCCGTGAGCTGGTTCACTTGCGCCGCGTGGTTACGAAAATAATCCGGCAGGGCGAACAAGCCTTCGATGCGCGCAACTTCGGCTTCGACCGAGTGAATCAGCGCTTCCATGCCTTCGAGTTCGCGCTGTTCCTTGAAAGAAAACCTGCGCGGCTTTATTTTTGGCGCAGCGGCATTGCGGGAGAGCGCCGCCGCGGACTTACGCTGTTTCTTCTCCAGGTAATAATCGTAGTCGCCGACGCTGTGATGAATTTGCCCGTCCCCTTCGAACGCGAGAATGTCCGTGCAGACGCGGTTCAGAAAATAGCGGTCATGACTGACGACCAACACCACGCCGGGAAACGCGATCAACGCCTCTTCCAGCACGCGCAACGTCGGCAAATCGAGATCATTCGTCGGTTCGTCGAGAATCAGAAAATTGCCGCCGTTTTTCAAAATGCGGGCGAGCAACAGCCGGCTGCGCTCGCCACCGCTCAATTTTTTTACCAACGTCGTGATGCGATCATCGGCGAACAGAAACCGTTTGAGATAGGAGCGCACCGAAATTTTTGCATCGCCCCATTGGACGAATTCCGTGCCGGAGGCGACCTCGTCGAGCACGGTGTTCTCCTCGTTCAATTGAAGACGGCCCTGATCCACGTAATTAAATTTCGTGAGCTGGCCGGTTTTGACCGTGCCCGCGGTGGGCGCAAGCCCGCCGATGATGGCTTTGAGCAACGTAGTTTTTCCAAGACCGTTCCGCCCGCAAACGCCGATGCGCCGACCGTTCTCAAAGGTGTAAGAGAAGCCGCTGAACAAGGTGCGCCCGGCGATGGCCATAGCCAGACCACTGACTTCCACCGTTCGATTGCCGAGTTGCGGCGGTGGCGGAATGACGAGTTCAACGTCCTCCTCAATCACCGGCGCGGCCTGCGCGGCAGTTTCGTAGTAGCGCTCGAAACGATCCTTCTGTTTGCTGCGTTGCGCGCGGGGGCCCTGACGGACCCACGCAAGCTCTTTTTTGAGAAACATCTGGCGTTTATGTTCCACCGTCGCGTCGGCGGCCTGACGTTCGGCTTTGGCAAGCAGGTAATCGGTGTAATTGCCTTCGTGCGAGAAGAATTTCCCGTCGGACAACTCAATCATACGTTTGACGACGCGATCCAAAAAATAGCGGTCATGCGTGACGACGAGAAACGTGCCGTGAAATTCCTCAAGAAATTCCGCGACCCACTCGATGGATTCCGGGTCGAGATGGTTGGTGGGCTCGTCGAGAATCAGAAAATCGGGCAGTGAAACAATCGCGCGGCACAGGGCGACGCGCCGCTGTTCGCCGCCGGAAAGAGTGTCAATGCGCCGGTCGCCAGCGGGACAATTCAAGTGTGCCATCGCAATCCCGACGCGCTGGTCGAGCGTCCAGCCTTCGAGCGCATTGATGCGATGTTCCAACATTTCGTGCCGCTTCGAGTCGTGCGGGAGCGATTCAAATTCTGCGATTAAATCAAGCACAGGCTTCGCGCCGGCGCGGATGTTTTCAGCCACGGACACCGTTGCATCGAGCCTGAAATCCTGCGGCAGATAGCCGATGACGAGATCGCGTTGCCGTGAAATTTCGCCGCTATCGGGCGATTGGAGGCCGGCGAGAAGGCGCAGAAACGTTGTCTTGCCCGCGCCGTTACGTCCGACGAGACCGAGGCGTTCGCCTTGCTGAATGCCGAGCGTTGTGGCGTCCAACACCGCACGGTCGCCGTATCGAACAGTGATTTCAGAGGCGGAAATGATGGTGGACATTTAATTCAACTGGTCCGGCCTGACCGGCTTTGCACAAAAACCCATGATTTAAACTGAATTTTTGGTATTGTATTATTTTGGACACGAATTACACGAAAATGAATTTAACCGCCAAGAACGCCAACCGAACTGCGTTTGGAATCATGCGCCTTTGGCGCAGCGGAAAGCAACGCTTTCCGTATCCAGTCGGATTTGGCCTGTTCGGTGCGGCGTATGACGAGGGCAAGCGATTTGTGACCGTGGTGGAAATCCCCGCCCGTCATAGACGCGCAGAGCGCGGTAAAAGTCGGCGTTGCGTATCAAATCAAAAAGGCTAGAAAGTGAAATGGGAAAGGAAAATCATTTTCTGTATTTTGCTCATTGTATTTCTAGCAATCATTATTCTTGCCATTCGAGATTTGAACCATCCAATGCCATTGCTACAAAACAAATGAAATTCAAATTAGGGCACTACCCCAAAAAATGGGTAGTGGGCTAGTCATGTAGGACAGTTTATGAGGTTGTTTGTTTAGCGGCTTCACTGGGATTTGACGGTTACGCTACATTCCGAATGTTTCAACATTTGGGACACCCCTGCTAAGGACCCTGCGCTTGTAACGACGGGACGACGGCGGGATTCATCGTGCCAAGGTCTTGTTGATAGAAATAATAAATGTAAGATCCGGGCGCAAAACTAGTGATTGCCAGCGTGTTTTCGAATTTGATCCAATGCACGGAACCATCCACTGTCAGATGGTTGCCGCCATCCGGGAATCGCGCGCCCGGCCGCTGGTGGGCAACCAAACCATTGCTTGCCCCAGGCGGACGAGTGCTCGCGCCCCACGGATTGCCAGTGCCTCCCGTATATTTGCAAATCAAGTCCGCCGCAAGCACCCAGGACGGTTGGGAGTTGCCCAACTTTATTGGACTGGCCGACTTAATGCCGGAGTAAAAACGGTTATACCACCAATAGATGCCGCCAAAATATTGATAACCGATTTGCCATTGAGGCCCTCCTGTGCCGCCGGGGTTGGGGTTATAAAATGTCCCATAAGCTGCAAGGTCCGGGCAACACCAGACGGAAGCGGCATTGGTATCGGTCAAATCCAGGTAAACGTCCTTGGCCAAACCCGCCTCCGGCGGGCTGATGGCAGTTTGGTTAAACGTCTGGGAGATGGTCGGGGGAGTGTTGGAATTCGCCGCCAGCGTCGAAACGACATAATCCCGGTTGTTACCGGCATAAACAGTCATGCCAATCCCGATCTGACGGAAATTGTTCATGCAAGCAATTCGCTTTGACCTCTCTTTGGCTGACGACAACGCCGGCAGTAACATCGCGGCCAGAATCGCTATGATGGCAATCACCACCAACAGTTCAATCAAGGTGAAGGCATTGCCACTGCTTCCCGGATTTGAGCTTGAAGAGTTTCCGCCACATTCTCCAAAGCCCAAACCGGAATTTTTATCTCCACCGTCTTTATTCATACTCATGCCACTTTCAACCGATATTTTTTTATCACATTTTTCCAATTTAGTTCCACGCTGATAGATTTTTGAAGCATAACCTCCCCATCCCGGAGTCAATGCCATAATCCCTTCCAGCCCGGACATAATAAGCTTCCTGCTCTGGACGCCGGTAATTTGATCGTGTCAATCCGTTGGCCGGGTAGCGCAACTTTTGTATTGTCCAAATACGGCAACGTTTAGTTGGCACCAGGCTCTGGTCCACCTTGACCGTGCCGATTTTCACACCGCCCGCATATTCCGGCAATTTCTTCGAATACGGGCTCAATCGTTTTACATGAACGGCACCGCCCGGCCCAAAGTCCACGATGACAGATTGGGTTAAATCGAGGACTTCGCTTTTGAAGTTCGTTTCATTGACCCGGGTGCTCAATTTCATTTCTGTTTCCGGCTGACGATCGGAAATTAATGGCAGCGGGGCCCGCCAAAATTCGTTGTTCCGTCCAGCCGGTCTTTTTGTCGGATATGAGAGTTCGACAATCTTTCCCGTCAATGTCAACTTTGCGGTATTTCATATCCACCACAACGCGTTGATTTTTGTGTTACCATACTACTTTAATTGTTTGGTTCACCACAATGCTAAGGAACCCATACGGCCCGGAAGAACAGATGCGGGCTGCCTGCCGGAACGACGTAGGGAGAATCCGTGCCCGAAGTTTCGCCGGGAACAACAACATAGGGTCCGGCGACATTGGTCGAGCTTTCCAGTTCCTCGTAGCCGCCCGTGACGGGATCCGGACCCCAAAATACTTTAACCTGATTGTTCGTCAGGCCTATTGATACTGGAGTGATTCCCGTGACAATTTGATCCACTTGAACGTCATCAATGCTAAGCGTTGCATTCGTGTTGTTGTCACCAAATGTCTTTGCAACATTACCACCAGCAGGCGATTCGGCTGTAACCTGCAACTGCATCGCGTTAACCTCCGAAATATACTGATCAAACTGGGCCTGCGAACCGCCGTTGTTTACCCCGATTGAACCGGCTGACCCGGTAAAAGTGAATGTTTGCCAATTGGTCGTCAACGTAACCGCCGGAGCAAAATCAAGCACGACACTCTCCGTTAATCCGTTTGTCGGGGCAAGAAATAGCAGGTCCACCACCGCAGCGCAGTTGGTGACCCCGTTAGTAAGCCCTCCCACCCTGGCCGAGCAAGAGAACTGATACGACGCCAGGTTGGTGTTGGACAGTCCGTAAGGAAGCGGATTCTCCTCCGCGCCCACTCCAAAGCCTGAATAGGAGGTGGGCGGATTGGTTTCCAAAGGTAGAAGATTTACCGCTAATTCAATCGAGTTGGTTTCAAATATTCCACTCTGATAATTCGTAGTCAGGGATGTATTGATGGGAGTGCCACCGGAACTAAAAGCATAGTTATAGATACCATCGTTTGGAAAATAGTTGACCCAGTCGGCCTGCCAGATAAGTTGTGACTCCGTTGGCGTGGGAACTACGTTTAAGACCTGGACCAATTCGATATTACCAACCAGCAGCTCGCCGTTGTCGGTGAAACCAAAAGGCGGTGTAAGCGGAGGATTGCCGTTGAGGGTTCCCACCGGGAGCCCATCCACCTCGAATTCGACAATAAAATTGGAAATTGAGCCAACGACCGCAGGGTTCGTCAAGGCGGTGACAGGGTCGAGGGCGTCGGCAGCGTAAGCCAATGAGGACAATGGCACGGAAATTTGAACATAGTTTGTGCCGATATAGCCGGCGTCCCCGGTAAAGTCAAAAAGGACATTGGTGCCCGTACCGTCAATGAATTGGCATTTACTAATGGTGACATCGGCATTGGTCAAATTATTGGTCAGCCCTTGAACACTAATTTGAGCGCTCAAGGTAAACTGGCTCAGAAGCGACGTCGGCGTAATGGCTGTGATCGGGTTTGTGAAATAAGTGCCGTTTCCCATGCCTGCAGCTGCGTAAGTTAGGCCCGTGTTCGTCCATATGCTGTCCGATAACGCCGTATAATTCGGTTGAACTTCATTACAGTAAGCACCGCCCGGACCGTTTCCATACGATATACCTTCATCAAAAGACACGCCCACCGAGCCGTCGGAGTTTACGGCATAATCATAGCCGTAGCCATAGCTAAAATTCCCAAAACCGCTATCCGATGCAAACCCACTGAAGTCGGTTTCAAGAATAACATTGGTCGTATCCGTCGTCAGGGGTGGCCCGACCATCACGGTGGCCGCGCTCGAAGTGGCCGCCGAGCAAACGCCGCTCTGCACCACCGCGCTAAATTCAGTCGTCACCGTCAGCGGTCCCGTGCTCAACGGGTTGGCGGTCGAGGCGATGGCCGTCCAGGTGACTCCGCTATTCGTCGAATACTGCCACCCGACTATCGCTCCGGTCTGCCCGCTCAAGCTGATTGTTGTGCTGCCGCCGCTGGCAACTTCCGGACTTGTCGCCGTGGCTGTCCCGCCCACCGGCGGCTGGTCCACCGTCACGGTGGCCGCGCTCGAAATGGTTGTCGAGCAGACACCGCTTTGCACCACCGCGCTAAATTCCGTCGTCACCGTCAGCGGCCCCGTGCTCAACGGGTTGGCGGTCGAGGCGATGGTCGTCCAAGTGCTCCCGCCATTCACTGAATACTGCCAACCGACTATCGTTCCGGTCTGCCCACTCAAGCTGATTGTCGTGCCGCTGCCATTGCAAATCTCCGGACTCGTCGGCGTGGCCGTTCCGCCCACCGAGGGCTGGTCCACCGTCAATGACACCACCGTCGAGGTCACCGAGAGCGCATTATTAGCCGTGATGATGCACCCATAGCCGTTCACCACAGTTGCCGCGTCATTCGTCCCCACCGCGCTGTTCGTCAGCGTGGCATTTGTACAGCCGCTAAAATTCCCGACACCATTAACAAGGTTTGTCCCGTCCCATTGCCATTGATAGGTCAAACTCTCACCATTCGTATCCGTCGCCGACACCGTCCAAGTCACCTCTGACCCGGCGCAGGCCTCTTGATTGGTTGGTTCGACTTCTATTACCGGAGACAGGACGTTTGTTTCCTCATAAATGCGCACGTAATCCACCAGCATCTGCTGTGGAAAAGAGGTGCCGGCTTCGACGTTGGCAACGGAATTAGCGTTGGTGGAAGGTTCGCCAACGTAATCGCCCCCCACGGCCACATTCATAATGATGGAAAATGGCTGGTTGAAAGGCAAAGCCGGCGTATCGAAAAGCCCCATGCCACTGTTCACGGTTTCATATACCACACCGTCTACGGAATACTGCATTGAATAGGGATTCCAATCCACCTCGTAAATGTGGAAATTGGTTGTCGACTCTCCGCCGGGTAAATCGTATATGGCCGTCGCGTTGGTTTCGTTTGAGCTTGTTCCCCAGTGGAGGCTTCCTTGCACTTTGTTCGTAAATGCTCCATTGTTTTCCATGACGTCAATCTCCCCACAGTCAGGCCATGGGACCGCAGGATAGTTCGACCCCAGCCCCCAAATGGCCGGCCACATGCCGGTCCCCTCAGGCAGTGCGGCGCGCCATTGAAGACGTCCATACGTTGGTGTGTAGTAAAGACCCTGACTCAACATGCGGGCGGAAGTAAAAGAGTATCCGTTGGTGGATTGCTCCAACTCCACGATGTGCAGGAAGCCATTGCTGACGTAGGCGTTGTCCGCGTTGGAGGTATAATACTCCAGTTCCAGATTGCCCCAGCCGTTGTTGTTGCCAATATTGAATGTCCAATTGGAACTATTGATGGAAGAGCCATTGAATTCGTCGCTCCACACGAGGTTCCACTGGCTGACGGGAGCCGCGCCGCCGGTTTGGTTCAGTGTCAGATCATCGAAATACATGGAGCCGTTTGCATTGTCCACTCCCTGCGCAAAAACAATTTCATACCGCACATATGCCGTGCCTGCCGGCGCTACCAGGCTGCTTACCGTGTTGGTAACCGTTCCGGGAGACAGGATTAGCGCCGAAGCATTGGTAACGGAGCACTGGTTGGTTATCAGCAAATCGAACCAGGTGTTCAACCCGCCAAAATTGATAAGGTTGCCGCTGGTCACAACGGCTGACCGGTAGTCAGCAAGGATATTGTATGACGCATTTTGAAAGGCCACTTCAATCCAGATCGAGTCATCTCCCCGGATGGCATTAACGGAAGGTGAATAGGCCCAGCCATCAGCCGAGTAGGTGTTCCCCGGAGACGAGGGATTCTCCTGATAGATACCCGTGAAATTAGTCACGCCGACGGAATTACCGTAAACTTTGTAATAATAGTTCCCGCCAAGGGCCGGACTGCCGGATTCAACATAATTATTGATTCCAAAGGTTGCCCAATTCGTGAGACTGGTAAAGCTGCCCGTCGCAAAATTCGTATTGCTCAAAATAGTTTGCGCGTGCATTTCCCCGGCAAATAAAAGAACTATAAATGCAACGCAGCCGCCAGCTACTCTTGCCGGAAAAACTGTTTTTGAAATCGGGTTCCGAATACTATTGAGAGTGAGATGATATTTCATGGACACACGGATAATTCTTTCTGTTCCATCCAGGCAGGATGCCGGGAGGCAAAGCGGCACTTCCCGCGAAAGGCTTGTTCCTCCAGTTCCAAGTCGGGCGGAAGCTTGCTGTTGTTGTCGCTGGCATACATGATCCAAGCCAAAGTCAACTGCCTGAGGTTGTTCTCACATTGGTTTGGTCTGTCGCAGCGCAGACTATGCATGTGATGCCTACGATGTATAACAACTGTTTTATGGATTTCATGACTGAATGTATATAAATGAATAAAAACTTTCCCAACTGTAATTTGCAATATGCACGCAGTCCGTTTCCTTGTCACGGTGGCAAAGGTCGCGCTTTAAAATACTACTTTAGTATAGTAGCTGATGACGAGATCGCGTTGCCGTGAAATTTCGCCGCTATCGGGCGGTTGTGGCGTCCCCCAAAAACCCCGCCGTGCGCCTCTGCCGTTCGACCGGCGGCGCAGCGACCTCGTTGCCGCCCCGCTAATAAGAAACATCCTTATTTTCGTTTTTTGCCATTTACGCTAATAGTTATCTATGCTATTTTCGATTCGAAAATAGCAACAAATGCCAAAAATGACCGACATTCCGTGGAAAAAAGTGCCGCAAGGCAAGTATTCAGCCTTTGTCCCCGCGCCTTTTATCAGTTATGAGTGTATGTGACAGCTCTAACACAATGAGGCGTAAGGCGCATAAATCCCAAAGCACAGTATATTCTTCACGCTTTCCATTCATTTCCCACCCCTTGCTTAATCTTTATACTTCCGTTAATTTAATTAGACCAGCATTGTTAAGTATTGGAGTAATATCACTGGTCGGATGCCAGAACCTTTTTCACCGCTCCCAAAAGCTCCTCGAGGGTATAGGGCTTGATCAGCATGGCGACAGGTCGAATCCAAGGGTATCGGGCGAATTGCTCGTGCGGCAATGTCCCAGTGGCCATAATGACCAGCACACCCATACGGGCGGCATGGATATTCTTGAGCAACTCAACGCCTGACACCTTCGGCATTTCATTGTCGGTGATCAGAAGATGGTAACGTTTAAGCTGAAGAATGTCCCAGGCGACAGCCCCATTTTCGGCGTTGTCCACATGGTAGCCGGAGTCAGTCAACGCCAAGGTGTTGACCCAGCGGATGTCCGCCTCGTCCTCCACCACGAGAATACGATGGGCGGGTTGTTTTCCATTAAAGTAATGCGTTGGCCGCTTGGTTGCTTGCGAAATTCTGCTTTCCATCAATATGCGACAATAAGCCGGAATAACTGGCGGCGCTATGGGGTGTTAAACTAATAGATAGAAGATTAAAAACTTCAAATCATCCATGTTCGCGTTTATGATTTCAGCGGCAGCCGATTTTCATACCAGTGATATTAATTTAATTAGACCAGCATTGCCAAGTATTGGAGTAATAGCTGCCATGCTGATTTATTGGATTACGAGGCGTAAAAAATGAAATTTGTAATTTGGCTTGCCACCGCGATTCTTGCTCCATTTGTTGTTATTTCAGCCGAGCTTTGGTTGACCCGTCATTATAACTTTCGAGCACCCGCCGCATGGGATTATGCCGGCCTGGCTTTGTCTATGATCGCCGGGCTTTGTTGTCTCTGGCAGTTGCCAATAAGCGAACAGAAGCGCGTTTTGCTGACGGTTGTTTTTGTGCCGGTTGGCATCTTTGTGCTGGTGTTTTACGCGTTGTTCTTTGAATGCGTAGTTTTCGGAGATTGTATGTGAGAAATTTCAAATCAAGACACCACCAAAAATGGGGTAGTGACGCAGTTCGAAATCAGTTTGGCTGCGGTATTAGACTATGACATCACGGCAGGCGGTTTTTTTCCTTGAAAAAGGCACGACCGGAGCCTGCTGTCGCGCTGGCCGCCAATACTGTCAAACCCAACCCAAACCAGCTTCGCGGTTGCACGACGAACAGTGCGACGAATAAGAACACTAAACTGGAGGAAAAGCATATCCAATAGATGGCTTTCGTGTTCATTTGATTGTAAGCGTCAGCGTTTATCCCGACGACCAAAACTGAGCCACGCCGGAGTCTTTGCAGACGGCCACCTGATGTCAACCGCGAAAATCAAGGCAACAGTCCGACAATTTCCTCCAAACTCCAAGCCCGTCTAAAAAATATAAATATAACCTGTCCGGGAAGGCGACAAGTTGCCGTCCCCGCCGCCAATCATTCCCCTTACGTTGATGAAATAACTCTCAATGGCTTGAGCATCGGATAAAGAGTCGCCACGCCAAATTGTCCAACAGGATACGTCCTTTTTTTCGATGTCTTTCCAATGGGTTTTGCGTTCCTCCGGCTCATGCGTAAGGCCGATTCGCCATGCGCCAAAATCCGTTGGTCCAACTATTCTGGTGATCTCTTTAATGATGGATTGTCTATCCATGTTTGGTCAATGAATTGAGTCATGCCGCACCCCTCATGCCAGTTTCACAATGCAATGTAATATTTTTAAATTTCTTGCAAGCTCCAGACATGGTCAGCAATACCCGCTTCCCCAAAATGGGCGACTGCAGCACCACTGCAGAAGGGCTGCAAGCTGTGTGCAGCGACGCGGTATCACGAGCTTGCGGGCATCCGCAAACCGGCGGACGTGACCGCCCGTTGAACATTCTTGAACACAGTTGACAGGTTTGCCAAGGTGATACATATTTGTCTCACGATGAAAACAGCCACCATCAGAGATTTACGAAACCGCTTTCCGCGCGTTGCCGCGTGGATTGCCGAAGGCGAGCCGGTGGAGATTACCAAGGCGGGGAAATTGTTTGCCCGCCTCGTGCCGCCCGCGCCCGTCAAAATGCCCAAGCTCGTCAAGCCCGACATCATGGCGCAGTTGAAAGCAACCTGGGGCGACCGCGTATTCTCCGCCAAAGAAGTGGCTGAAATGCGGGCGGCGGAACTTGACGGCGAGGAAGGATGATTGCCTTCCCGGACACGTCGTTTCTGTGCGCGATGTACGTGCGGCAGGATAATTCCCCGCAGGCGGCGGCGCATTTCAAGGCCATGCCGGAAGCGTTGCACGTCTCCGGCCTGCTGCTTTACGAATTTCGCCAGAGCGTCCGTTTTCAAGTCTGGCTTCATGCGCGGAACAAGGCCAAAGGCTATCCGCAAAGCGTGGCGGAAGTTGCGCTTGCAAAATTTCAATCCAATCTGGAAACCGGCGCGCTGGTGGTGGTGACTGCCGACTGGCCGGACGTTCACCGGCTGGCCGAAATTATTTCCAAACGCCACACGATTGCGGGCGGGCATCGCAGCCTTGACATTCTCCACGTGGCGACGGCGTTGCACCTGGGCGCGCGGGAATTTCTGACGTTCGACGCCAACCAGCGCAAACTCGCCACCACCGAAAAATTGAAGGTGAAACCGTAAAACAAACACGGATGCTCCTTGCGGGGCGGTCCCTGCGGACGGTCAACAAAAGCGTCCGGCGTGGACAACGCGCTCCCCAGCCATTGAAGATGACTCCAGTGATGAATCCGTAATCCGGCCGGGTCGGACGATATTTTTTTCCGGATCAGGAGGAAAGAATCATTCTCTGTGCGACAAGGACTTCCGCATGTTTTCGCGCGGCGTCGCTTTGACCGCCGAGCATCCGGGTCAATTCAGTGACGCGCTCTTTTCCGGTGAGCAGCGCGATTTCTGAAATTGTGCGGCCTGCCTTCAGCTGTTTGACCACCACAAAATGATGGTCTGCCGGCGCGGCCACCTGCGGCAGGTGGGTGATGCAAAGCACCTGCCGTTTGGCCGCGATTTGCCGCATTTTTTCGCCGACCGCGTTGGCGGTTTCGCCACCGACGTTGGCGTCCGCTTCGTCGAAAACGAGAACGGGAATTTCGTCCTCGGCAGCCAAAACGGTTTTCAAGGCCAGCATGACGCGCGCGAGTTCGCCGGATGAAGCGATCACGCGCAGTGGCCGGGGCGGCTCGCCCGGATTGGGCGTAAATTGAAATTCAAGCCGGTCAAAGCCGGACAAGGGGATTTGCGAATTAAAATTTGAAATCTCCGTTTCGCTTTTCATCGCCACATCCAGGCGGCCCTGCTTGAAACCGAGATGGTCAAACTGTCCGCCCACGGCTTTGGCGAGCCGCGGAATGGTTTTGCGTCGTTTGGCCGAAAGTTCCGAGCCAGCCCGCAGAATTTTTGAATCCAGTTTTGCGAGTTCAGCGTTCAGGCGATTCAATTGTTCATCGCGCTGTTCAAGATTATGCAATTGACGCCGGGCTTCGTCGCCAAACGCGACGACTTCCGCGAGGGTCGCGCCGTATTTTCGCTTGAGCGAGTGAACCAGATTCAGACGTTCCTCGAGTTGTTGAAGCCGCGCCGGTTCCACATCCACTTTATCGGCATAATGTGAAAGTTCCGACTGCAACTCGCGCAACACGCCCGCAGCCTGTTTGTGCAACGATACCAACGGCGCGGCACCCGCATCCAGGCGTTCCAATTCCTGCAACACACGGCCGGTTGCGCCGGTTTGCGTCAACAGTGAATTCTCATTTTCACAAAGCAATTCCAGCGCGGCCTGGCTGAATTGAAGCAATTTCGCGGCGTTGCTCGCGCGTTGAAAATCCGCTTCAACCTGTTTGTCCTCGTCGGGCTGCAATTTCGCCGTGGAAATTTCATGGGTCTGAAAACGGAGCAGATCAAGTTGTCGCGCATAGGTTTTTTCGTCCACAATCAACGCGGATTTTTCCGTTTCAATTGCGGCGCGCCCGCGAACCAGTCCGGCAAACGTTTCACGTTCCTCTTCCAAATTTCCGAAGGCGTCAAGAATGGCCAGTTGTCTGGCCGGATGCAAAAGCGATTGATGATCATGCGGGCCGTGTATGTCCACGAGCCATTCGCCGATGGCGGCGAGCACGGTCAAGGTTGTCGGCGAACCGTTGACGAATTGCCGGTTGGCGCCCGCGTTGGTGAAGGTTCGCTTGAGCACAAGTTGATTTTCTTCACAGGGCTCCAAACCGTTTTCTTCGAGAAAAATTTTGATGGGCGCCCGCAGCTTTGAAATATCAAAAATGGCCTCGACCGAACAACTGTCGCTGCCGCTGCGAATCAGGGTGCGGTCCGCGCGTTCGCCCAGGACCAGATTCAGCGCGCCGATGAGAATGGACTTGCCCGCGCCGGTCTCGCCGGTGATGACGGTGTAACCGGGTTGCAATTCGAGCGTGAGGTCGGGCACGAGAGCAAGATTTTTGATGCGCAACGTCGTCAGCATATTCAGTCGCGC
>JBEKBA010000010.1:0-41245 GCA_050015635.1 Verrucomicrobiota bacterium | reverse complement strand
TTTACTGTTCGTTTATTGCCCAATTTCAAAATTGGGTTCATGTCAGCGGCACAAAAGGTACGTTGGTTATTCCTGATTTTGTCCATCCGTTTAACAAACACGAGCCCTCCTTTGAACTCAATCAAAAGGAAATCCGCGTTAAATGTTGCAATTGCCGCGGAAAACACGGCAAAAGTCTCGAATCCGCGCAGCAGACGAACATGGTTCGCAATTTTTCAAATCAAGTCCGATCCGGCAAACTCAACGATGAATGGCCCGGGGGCGCACTTAAAACGCAGCAAGTCATGGACGCATGCCTTAAATCGGCGCGGGCCGGTGGCCGTTCCGTTTCGCTCAAGCAATAAACTTGAAACCAGAAAGTTGAAGCCTGAAACTCACGGAGTGCGTTTTCAGAAAATCACCATTATCGGTGTTGGGTTGCTTGGCGGCTCCATCGGGCTGGCGGTCAGACACCGGAAGCTAGCGCGTGAAGCAGCCGGATTTGTTCATCGCGCAGCCGGTTTGAAGAAGTGCGAAATAGTGGGCGCGGTGGATTATGCCACAATGGATTTACTTGCCGCAGTTTCAAACGCTGACTTGGTAATTCTCTGCACACCGCTCTCTCAAATGCGTCCGCTCGCGGAAAAAATGCTTCCGGCCTTGAAACGCGACGCGATTGTCACCGATATCGGCAGTGTGAAAGCGAGTGTCGTCCGCGAAATTGAATCGCTCATTCAAAATTCCGGAGCGCATTTTGTAGGCAGCCATCCGATGGCCGGTGCGGAAAAAATCGGAATTACCGCTGCGCGCGCGGATTTATTTGCCAACGCTGTTTGCGTCGTCACACCGACAAAGAAGTCAAACGAAATGGCGCTGAAAAAAGTCGAACAGTTTTGGAAATCGCTCGGCGCGCGGACGCTGCGGCTTGTGCCCGAGCAACACGATTTGCTTGCCAGCCGTTCCAGCCATTTGCCGCACGTTGTGGCTGCGACGCTGGTGAATTTGGTTCTGAATCCGGCGCAGCCGAAACATCAGGCTGCGTTGTGCGCGACAGGTTTTCGCGACACGACACGCATCGCGTCTGGCTCGCCCGAGATGTGGTGCGACATTGCGCTGGCCAACCGGAAAAAACTGGCGGAGTCACTGGACGCTTTTATCGCCAAATTGGAAAAATTTCAGCGCGTTTTGAAACAGTCCAATGCGAAGGCCGTTGCGAAATTTTTTGAAACGGCGAAAAAACATCGCGATAATTGGTGTGTGAAAGGCGCTTCAACCTCACCCAAATGAATCAACCGCAGATGAATACGGATAAACACGGATTGAAGAGATGCGAATTGCGCGAAGTATCACCAATTAAATTTACGCCAATTCGCAAAATTCGCGTCAAAGTTCTCCTCCATAAATGTCCATCGGGGTTCATCCGTGGTTATTAAAATGGCATTGCCCGACCTTATCGAAATCATTCCGCTCGACAAACCGGTGCGCGCGGAAATCACCGTGCCCGGCTCGAAGAGCATCACGAACCGCGCACTGATTCTCGCCGCGCTGGCGGACGGCGAAGTCATGCTTAAAGGTGCGCTTTGGAGCGAGGACACTCAAATCATGGTTGAGTGTCTGCAGAAACTTGGATTAGAAATTCGCGTCGAGCCTGACCCGGATGAATTTTGCAATCGCACCATCACGGTCAAAGGTCTTGGTGGAAAAATTCCAAACGCGGGCACGGCGGAAAAGCCGTTGGAACTTTTTGTGGGCAACGCGGGCACGGCGGCGCGGTTTTTATCGGCGTTCGTTTGTTTGGGAAATGGTGTTTATCGTTTGAGCGGCGTGCCGAGGATGCACGAGCGTCCGCAGGCGGCACTGTTTCAGGCCTTGCGTGAGCTCGACTATCGCGTCGAATCGGAAAAGGGTAATGACAAGTTGCCGGTGAAAATTTATGGGAAGGACGCCATGTCGGCGTTCCAAAAAGTTCGGGACGTCTTCACGCCTTCGCCTCCCAAAAAAAGCACTGTGAGCATTGAAGAAAGCTCGCAGTTCGCGTCGGCACTGTTGCTTTGTGCAAAAGTTGGGAATTGGGAAGTTGAAATCATTGGTGAGAACGCGGAAGAATCACCTTATGTGGCGATGACTTCAAAATTGATTAAAGCCTTTCCAAAAGACGGCGGACCTTTTCAAATCGAACCGGATGCTTCGAGCGGAAGTTATTTCTTGGCAGCAGGATGGCTTTTTGCGGATCGAGAAAGTTGGCCTGTTATTGTTGCGGAATGGCCCAATTCAAATTTTCAAGTTGATGCAAATTTTGTTGGAGGACTGCCATTTCCTGCATTTCTTTCGCGCACAAAACAAACTGATGAAAGCATTGTTCAGCTTGGTGATAGCATAATGACTGCAATTGTGATTTCGCCATTTTCAGATCAATCATGCAAATTTTTAGGACTTGGCCGTCTTCGCGTCCAAGAATGCGAGCGTGTCGTCGCGTTGCGGACGGAGTTGACCAAGTGCGGCGCAAAAGTGATCGAGGAAGGCGACACACTGACGGTCTGGCCGTCGACGCTTCACGGCGCGGAGATCGAAACCTACAACGACCATCGCATGGCGATGTGTTTTGCGATTCTGGGGTTGAAGGTTTCCGGCATCAAAATTAAAAATCCCACATGCGTGAAAAAGACGTTCCCGAATTTTTTCCAGAAACTGGCGGCGCCGCCGCCGCCGCACGGTTTGGGCGCGACGATTTTGGATGCGAAGACGGGACGGAAGTTGGAATTGGATGAATTGTTCGCGGATTAAATTTTGATTTGATGAAACATCCCATTGTCATCGCCATTGATGGCACGAGCGCAAGCGGAAAGAGCACGAACGCAAAACTCGTAGCCAAGGCGCTCGGCTTTGTTTATGTGGATACGGGCGCGATGTATCGCACGCTGGCGTGGTATTGTCTGCAAAAACATGTGGATATTCACGATGCGAAAGCCGTCGCCGTGCTTTGCCGCAAATGGAAAACAAAATTGGAATGTGCGGACGGAAAAGTGCGACTGCTGGTGGACGGCTATTATCCAGAAAAAGAAATCCGCACTGCTGAAACGAGCGCGGCCGTTCCACATGTCGCCGCCGTGCCAAAGGTGCGTGAATGGATGAAGAAAAAACAACGCGAGTGTGTCCAATTTGGAAACCTTGTGATGGAAGGGCGCGATATCGGGACGAATATTTTTCCGGAAACGGATTTCAAATTTTACCTTGACGCGCAATTGGAAGAACGCTCGCGTCGCCGCGCCGCTGACGGCATTCAGGAGAATCTCGCCGCGCGTGACCAACGCGACAGCCAGCGCGCCGTTGCGCCGTTGATGATTTCACTGGGCGCGAAAGTCATTAACAATTCAAACATGACCTCCGAGCAGACCAGTGGCCTACTTTTGAAAGAGATTCGTTCACGTCTTGTTGAAAAATGAATTTCTCCTATCGCCTCGGCTGGAATTTTTTCCGCGCGATGTTCGCGGTTTATTTTCGCTGGCGTGTGTTTGATTCAGAGCGGGTTCCGCAAAACGGCGCGGTCATTTTGGCCGCGAACCATGCCAGCATTCTCGACCCGCCGCTGGTTGGCGCGGCGCTTCACCGTCCGATCAATTATCTTGCACGCAAAAGTTTGTTTCGATTTCCCGGAGTCGGCGCGCTGCTGCATTCATGGAACGCCGTTCCAGTGGATCGTGACGGCGGCGGCGCGGCAGGATTGAAGGCGATTCTCGACCGATTGCTCGCGGGCGGCGGCATCGTTTTATTTCCCGAAGGCACGCGCACAGGCGATGGCCAATTGCAGCCGGCGCGTTCCGGGGTTGGACTCACCGTCATTAAATCCAGCGCGATTGTGGTTCCCGTGCGGACGTTTGGAACATTTGAGGCGTATGGGCGGGACGTCAAAATTCCGCGACCAAAAAAGGTTGCCGTGAAATATGGCGAACCGATGCGGTTTGAAAAATTGCGCGCCGAGGCGAAGAGTTGTTCCAAGGCGCGGCTCAAGGAAATTTATCAGGAAATCGCTGACGAAATCATGGCGGCGATTGCGAAGTTGGAACCGCGCGAAGATTAAATTCCCAGATTCGACAGCGTGTTGCTGATGTTGTTGACGATCTGGACGAGCTTGGGATGCGATTGTTCGAAGCCGTCCACCGACGAGCGCAAGCCCTGAAGCGAATGCTGGAGCGACTGCGGATTTTGCGCCGCGCGCGTGGCCTCGTGTGCCGACAACTGGGCGAAAACCGCGATGCTGCGCGCTTGTTTGTTGTGCGTCTTCTCCAGCGCACCGACTTCGGATTTCAGTGTGCCGAGCAGTTGGAGCAACTCGCGTTTGCGCCCTTCGCTTACGGCTTCCGCGCCGCGAATCTTCGCCTCAATTTCGCCAATGGTGTCTTCAATCATGTTGCAAAAGTATTCGCTGTAGAAAATTCGGCAAGTGCGTTCACCGCCGTCCAGCGCACGGCAGAATCGGCTGAACAAGTTTCCAGATTTTTTTGAAGGTAATTTCAGCCGGACTTGAACTGTCCACAACGCGAACACGATTTGGTTCGGTGGTGACAATTTCCTTGAAACCTTTCGCCACGCGTTCGAAGAAGTGACGGTCCGCCTCTTCCATTCGGTCGCGCAAGGGTTCACTAAAAGGCAATTTTGCATGAGCTTCTGGCTTTTTGTCGTGAATTGGCACATCAATTAACATTGCTTGTTGACCGCCTCGCCGAGCAAGGCGACGTGCTTCACTGACCTCTATAGGTACCGACAGTAAGAGAGTCAGATTTGGTCGTGTGTGGCCGACCGCGAAATCAACAACACTCTTAACCAATTGCAAATCCAGCTCACGTCCGTAACCTTGATAGGCAGTGGTTGAATCGTAAAAACGATCACACAAAATAATCTTTCCAGCAGCAAGTGCAGGACGAATAATTTCGCGAACAAGTTGAGCGCGGCTGGCGTTCATAAGAAGCAGTTCAGCTTCGGCAGTCATCGCGTGATTTTGCTGGCTGTGCTTGAGTGTGTGGCGGATTTCCTCGCCGATGGGCGTGCCGCCTGGTTCACGTATCGCAAGGACATCTTGATAACCAAGTTTTTGCAACTGTTCGGCAAGCAACGCCACCTGCGTGGATTTGCCGCATCCTTCCGTGCCCTCGAATGTGATGAACAGACCTTTCACATTTTTTTCAACCGTTGACCTTGGGGTGTATCTTTAATCATCCAACCCTTTGCTTTCAATTCGTCGCGAATTTCGTCAGCGCGTTTGAATTTTTTTTCTTTGCGCGCCAACTGACGTTCAATGATTAAAGTTTTCAATTCAGCTGGTGCTTCTGTTTCTTCGATCATGCCGACTCCAAGCACAGAATCAATTTTTTCCCAGGTCGCCAATGCAGAAGCAGCTTCAGCAACAATCATGGAATATTCCACCAAACTGCGATTTACCGTAGTAATCCACTTAAAAACTGCGCCCCACGCTGCGGATATGTTCAAATCATCGTCGAGCGCGGTAGTAAAAGCATTTAACAAATCTGCATTCGGCACAGCAGCCGTGCCCTCAGCCATTTCACGCAGTTTTGTGATGCACTCATCAATTCTTGTAAGCGCAGCTTTCGCACCACTCAAACCTTCGAGCGTGAAATTGAACGTCTCGCGGTAATGTGCAGTGAGCAACAAATAGCGGATTTCGCGCGCGCTGAATCCTTTGGCCAGCAAATCGCGCAGCGTTAAAAAATTTCCTAGTGATTTGCTCATTTTTTTTCCTTCAACGAGCAAATGCGCACCGTGCAGCCAATGTTTGACGAACGGTTGGCCGGTTGCGCCTTCGCTTTGCGCGATTTCATCTTCGTGATGCGGAAAAATCAAATCCTCGCCGCCGAGGTGCAGATCGAAGCTTGGCCCAAGAATTTTCATGCTCATCGCGCTGCACTCGATGTGCCAGCCGGGACGGCCTTCGCCGAACGGACTTGGCCAGAAAACGTCGCCATCGTCGGGTGAACGTGCTTTCCAGAGCGCGAAATCCACGACGGATTCTTTTGCGTATTCGTCATTTTTGACGCGTTCGCCCGCGCGCATTTCGTCGAAGTTGAGCCTGAGCAATTGGCCGTAGTTGCAGCCGCAGCCGCGATACTTTTCGATGCTGAAATAAGTCGAGCCGTCGGCGGCTTTGTAGGCGACGCCGCGTTCAACGAGTTTCGCAATCAAATCAATCATCGCTTGAATGTTTTGCTTATCCGTCGCGTGTGGTGTTTGATGCGGACGAAGGCAGTTTAATTTTTCCAAATCTTCAAAAAACGCGGTTTCGTATTTGCTGGTGAATTCGCGGAGCGGCGTTTTGGTTTCCCTGACGTGTTTGATAATTTTATCTTCTACGTCCGTAATATTTATGACGTGCGTGACTTGAAAATTTTTGAATTCAAGATAACGCCGGACTAAATCGCCGAAGACGAACGTGCGCCAATTGCCAATGTGCGCAAAGTCATAAACAGTCGGTCCGCAGCAATACATCCCGATTTTTTTGCCCGCCGGATCGAGTGGCGCAAAATCCTGAACCGAACGCGACAGCGTGTTGAAAAGTTTCAAACCCATTTACGTCCGCGCAAGTTAAGCCGGGGCGCGCGAAAGAAAAGCGGAAAGTCGGTTGGCAAAAACGAAATTAATTCGGCGTCAGATTATTTTGATTCGTTTCTTTCAGTTTCAAACGCTGAAAGCTTTCAACGAATAGAAAGAAAACACCGGGGCGAAACAGAGCAGCATGACGGAAATGCCGGTGTGCCACAGAACGTTCCGGCGGGCGCGCAGGAGCCAGCGTATGCAGCGTTTGAGGAGCGCATCGGGGTCAAGTTTGCCCAGCGCTTCATAGTTTTTCGATTCGGCCAAGAATTCCAACACGATGCCATCTAAATCGGCGTATGAATTTTTATTAAAGTTGATTTTCGTGGCTTGCCAATATTTCCTTTCAGCGGCAGAGTTTCAAAAAGGTTATTAATCAAAGTGGCGAAGGAGAACATGAGCAACGAAGCAAAACTGGAATTGGATGGCAAAGTATTCACGTTACCGACGGTCGTGGGCAGCGAGGGCGAAAAGGCGGTGGACATCTCGTCGCTGCGTGCGACGACCGGCTTCATCACGCTCGACGACGGTTATGGCAACACGGGTTCGTGTGCGAGCAAAATCACTTTCATTGACGGTGACAAGGGGATTTTGCGTTATCGCGGCATCGCCATAGAGGAACTGGCGGAGAAATCCAACTTCATCGAAACGGCCTACCTGATCATTTATGGCTCATTGCCGAACCGCGAACAACTGAAATCCTTTTCCAATTTGCTGGCGGAACATCAATTTTTGCACGAGGACATGAAGTATCATTTCGAGGGTTTTCCCGCCGGCGGTCATCCGATGGCCATTCTCTCGGCGATGATTAACGCAGCAAGCTGCTTCGATGAAAAAATCATGCGCTGGCAATGGAGCAAAACGAAGGAGTTCGACATCATTGTCGCAAAATTAATTTCGCAGGTGCGAACCATTGCAGCGTATTCGTATCGCAAGTCGCACGGGTTGCCACTGATTTATCCAAAAAAAACCTATAAATACACTGCGAACTTTTTGCATATGCTGTTCTCGTCGCCTTATGAAGATTATGAATTAAAGCCGGAAATAGTGAAGGCGCTCGACTTGATTTTCCTGCTGCACGCCGACCATGAGCAAAATTGTTCCACTTCGACCGTGCGTATGGTTGCGTCGAGCCAGGCAAATTTATTCGCCAGTTGTTCCGCAGGCGTTTGCGCGCTTTGGGGTCCGCTTCACGGTGGCGCAAATCAGGCGGTGCTCGAAATGCTCGAAGAAATTTATCGCGAAGGCGACGACGGTTCGAAATTCATCACGAAGGCGAAGGATAAAAACGGCGGACGAAAACTCATGGGTTTCGGCCACCGCGTCTATAAAAATTACGATCCGCGTGCCAAAATCATAAAAAAAGCGTGCGATGACGTTTTGTGCAAGTTACAAATCAATGACCCGCTGTTGGACATCGCGAAGCATTTGGAGGAGGCGGCACTCAAGGATTCATATTTCGTCGAGCGCAAACTTTATCCAAACGTGGATTTTTACAGCGGTATCATTATGCGCGCACTCGGCATTCCGGGAGAAATGTTCCCGGTGATTTTTGCGATTGGACGGATGCCCGGGTGGATTGCGAATTACAAGGAAATCATGGAAGAGCCGAAGAGCCGCATTTACCGTCCGCGGCAAATTTACATCGGGCGCACGGTCAATCATTATGTGCCGCCGGACGAGCGGAAATGATTCAGCCAGATTCGGGCTGGTGGATTTTCAGGCGTGCGGTTGGTTTGAGTGAGGTAGCTTTTTGCTTGGTGGAAAGGCATTTGTCGTGAAAAAAATTCTGGTCATTGACGACGAAGAATGGTTGCGCGAGATGATTCTACTCGCGCTACGACAGCACGGCTTTGAGGTCGTCGAGGCGGCGAACGGCGCGGACGGCATCGAAAAAGCGCGCCGGGAATTGCCCGACCTCATCCTTTGCGACATCAACATGGGAAAAGTGGATGGCTATCTCACGCTGTCCTCATTGCGCAACGAAGCTCCGACCGCAGCGATTCCGTTTATTCTCATGACCGGCCTCGCCAACAATGACGGTATGAGGCACGGTATGGAACTCGGAGCGGACGATTATCTACCCAAACCGTTTACCACCGAGGCGCTTTACTCCGCCGTGGATGCGCGGCTCAAAAAGGCGCAGACCCTCCGCGACGAGGCCGAACGCAAACTCACCAGCCTGCGCGACAACATCAGCCTGATGATGCCGCACGAAATGCGCACGCCACTCAACGGCATTTTGTCCAATGCGGAAATGCTGGCCACGTCCGCCGCCACGCTCAAACCAAGTGAAATTGCCGAGATGGGGCAGGAAATTTTCAAGTCCAGCCAGCGCCTCCAGCGTCTCATTGAAAATTTTTTGATTTACGCGCAGATCGAGTTGGTTGCCGCTGATCCCAAAAACGTGAATGCCCTGCGGATTGGAAAATTGGAGCATCCTGCGCCGCTCGTAAAAAAACTCGCCGCCGTGCAGGCCGCGCAGGTGAATCGTCCGAACGATCTGACTGTCGAAGCGACAGACGTTCTGTTGCCGATGTCCGAGGAATATTTCAGCCGCGTTGTGAACGAACTCGTCCACAACGCGTTCAAGTTTTCCGAACCCGGTGCGCCGGTGCGCATCGCGTTGGCTGAATCAGCCACCGAAGTCACCTTTTCTGTCGGCGACCGCGGACGCGGATTTTCCACCGAGCAGATCACACGCATCGGCGCTTATATGCAGTTCGAGCGCAAGTTGCACGACCAGCAGGGTTTGGGACTAGGACTCATTATCGCCAAACGGCTCGTCGAATTGCACGGCGGCGAGCTTTCCGTCGAATGTGAAAAAAGCTCCGGCACCACCATAATCGCCAAGCTGCCGAAAACAAAAACAAGCTGAGCTTGGCTTGAAATTTTAAAACGGCAGTCGCGCGTAGAGAAAAACAAGGCCGCGAGTGGCAAGTTCTGCAATGAAAAACACGATGACAATTCCGACCACTGGGGTGAAATCCACCTTGCCGAACCGCAGTGGAACTTTTTTCAACGGTTGCAACAACGTCTGCGCCGTCGCGTTCACATAATTCCAGAACGGTTGTTTGCCGAAATAGATGTAGCTGTTCAATAGGTATAGCGCCAGCAACGCGCCGACGGGAAATTTCCAGACGGGATAACCGCCCAGCCCGATGACCAGGGATTCCTCAATGCGATGCGCGGCAGAAACCGGTGGCGGAATGATTTGCATCCACGCGAACAACCAGCTTGCCGACCACCAAAGCGATGCCGTGAGCGCGAGTGGTAAAATGAATTTTAACCAGCCCGGCCAGCCGTCAATTACGCCCAATGGTATTCGTACCAGCCGGTGAACTGGTTCTGGTCCGGACAAAATGGACAGTAGCAGCAGCCACACATAAAAAATTCCGAGTATCAGCCCAAAACTCAAGACCGAGAACAAAAGTATCCGCCCGAACGAATCGCTGGGGAAAAAAAGCGTGATGACGCCGAGGTTCAGTTTTCCCGCCCAGTGTGCCGCTGAGCCGATCTGCCAGTAGAAGAGAGCACGCAAAATTAGCAGCGCGCTGATTGCCGCCAGCAAGTGCCAGCGCCGCCAGCGCGACGGGGCGGCTCTGCGCAATGTGCCGATGAGCGTCGCGGGCGTCCGCTTGTTCAGCGGATCAAACCGCGCCGAACGCCAGTTAATCCACAGCAGCAAACCAGCAAGATTTAAGATGAAATCAATCAGTCCCATGCTACATCGAAAAACGTTGCATCGTGAATTGTTGAAACGATTTAACGAAACACGATTCAACACGACAACAATTCACATCACCTTCAGCAACGTGTCCGCCATTTCGCTCGGCGTGACAGAAATGCCGATGCCCGCGTCCTTGAACGCCGCGATTTTTGCCTCGGCCGTGCCTTTGCCGCCGCTCACAATCGCGCCTGCGTGACCCATGCGGCGTCCGGGCGGCGCGGTCGCGCCCGCGATGAATCCGGCGACTGGCTTCTTGCAATTTTTTTTGATCCATTCGGCAGCTTCTTCTTCGGCACTGCCGCCAATTTCGCCAATCATAATGATTCCGTGCGTGTCCGAGTCGTCGTTGAAAAGTTTGATGACGTCGAGATGCGACGTGCCATTGACCGGATCGCCGCCGATGCCGACGCAAGTGCTTTGGCCGACACCACGCGACGTAAGTTGCCAGACGGCTTCGTAAGTCAACGTGCCGCTGCGCGAGACGACGCCAATGTGGCCTTTCTTGTGGATGTAACCGGGCGCAATGCCGATGCGGCAACCGCCGTGGGAATCCTTTCCTTCTCCGGGCGTGACGACGCCGGGACAATTCGGTCCGATGAGCCGCGTTTTATTGTTGCCTTGCATCGCGCGTTTGACGCGAATCATGTCGCGAGCAGGAATGCCTTCAGTGATGGTGACGACGACTTCGAGTCCGGCGTCCACGCCTTCGAGAATCGCATCGGCGGCGAAGGGCGGGGGAACGAAAATTGCCGAAGCCGTCGCGCCGGTTTGTTTCACGGCGTCAGCCACGGTGTCGAAAATCGGCACTTTTTCCCCGCCGTGTTCGAAGAATTGGCCGCCTTTGCCGGGCGTGACACCGGCGACGACTTGTGTGCCGTAATCAATCGAGAGTTGCGCGTGCTTCGCGCCAAAGCTGCCGGTGATACCTTGGACGAGAACTTTGGTGTTGGGTTTGACGAGAATAGACATGAGAAAAATCACTTCGCGTTGCGTATATGAATCATAACTTGGTTGCCGTCTGGATCGCAAATGATGGCGAAGCGGCAGACCGGCGTGTCCATGGCTTCCATGGAAAATTTTACGCCGAGCGATTTCAACCGTGAAATCTCCGCATCAAAGTTGTCCACTTCAAACGCGATGCACGTTCCCTGACTCGACGGTTTCCAAGCCTCACCGTAACAGCTGATGCCGAAAGTGCCATTGCCGACTTCGTATTCCACCCATATACCGCCGGCAGATTCCATCGCCGGTTTGAGTCCCAGCACGCCTTCATAAAACTCACGCGCGCGCTTGATGTCCGTGACCGGCGTGGCAGTAAATGCAATTTCGGCAATCATATTTTCAAAAGGTGATTTCGGTGACTTTAAGCATTTGGGGAAATAGAATTATTTTCCAATTGCCTTCACAACCTTCTGTGCCGCGTCGGCCATGGAATTACCGGTGATGATGGCCACGCCGGATTCGGCCAGCGTTTTTTTGCCAGCGGCGACGTTGTTGCCTTCGAGCCGGACGACGAGTGGCAGTTTCAATCCCGTTTCCTTCACCGCCGCGACGATGCCGGTGGCGATGACGTTGCAATCCATGATGCCGCCAAAAATGTTCACGAGAATGCCCTTCACGTTCGGGTCGCCCAAAATGATCTTGAACGCTGCCGTGACCTGTTCCTTGCTCGCGCCGCCGCCCACGTCGAGGAAGTTCGCCGGGCTGCCGCCGAAATGCTGAATGATGTCCATCGTCGCCATCGCCAGCCCCGCGCCGTTGACGAGGCACGCGATGCTGCCGTCGAGTTTGATGTAATTGAGATTGAACTTGCTAGCTTCGATTTCGAGCGGGGCTTCCTCGTTCAAATCACGCATTTCCTGAATGTCCATGTGACGGTAAAGCGCGTTGTCGTCCAAGGAAATTTTTGCGTCAAGTGCCACGACCGTTTCCTTACCGTCAGCCAATTCAACGACAGCAAGCGGATTGAGTTCCACCATCGCGGCGTCACATTCCCACCAAGTATTGTAGACGCCGGTGATCAATTTTACTCCGGCGTTGAACAAATCACCCTTAAGTCCGAGCATACTGGATATTTTACGCGCCTGAAACGGCATGATGCCGACGGCGGGATCAATGTGTTCGTTGAATATCTTTTCGGGATGTTTCCCGGCGACTTCTTCGATGTCCATGCCGCCTTCGGTGCTGGCCATGACGAGCGGACGCGAATTCACACGATCGAGCAGCACGGCAAGATAAAATTCCCTTTTAATTTTTGCACCGCTGGCAATGAGCAACGTCTGGACGCGCCGTCCTTCCGCACCGGTCTGTTTGGTGACGAGCACGTTGCCCAGCATCTTCTCGGCGAAGCCAACCGCTTCGTCAACGGACGCCGCGACTCTCACGCCGCCTTGAAAACCGGTTTTGAAAGTTCCCTTGCCGCGCCCACCCGCATGGATTTGCGATTTGACGACAACTTTTGCGCTGCCACTGGCGGTGATTTCTTCCGCCGCCGACCGGACTTCGGCGAGCGACTTGGCGGGGATTTCGAGCGGGAAGGCAACGCCGTATTTGGCAAGCAGCTGTTTGGCCTGATATTCATGGATATTCATTGCAAAATTGAACCCCGAATTAAAAGCGATTGGCGAGGGAAATCAATTTTTTAGCGAACAAACTTTTCATTTCCCTTGAAACACGCGCGGCGCGCGGGCAAGTTCGCCGTCATGAACAAATGGTTTGCGTTGCTGGTTGCGTTGTGTCTCGCATTTTGTGTGATACCAACGCGCGCGGCTTTTATCAACGGACAAAACTACGTTGCCATTTCAGATTGGGCGCGCGGGAGTGGGTTGTATGGTTTTACCTTGAAGCACGGTGACGAAATCGTTTTAACCAACCGCACAGCACGGTTGGTTTTTGACGTGGATCCGGCGCGGACGGAAATCAACGGCGTGCAAGTCCGGCTTTCATTTCCGGTGGCGAACGTGAAAGGCGTTTCGCTCATCGCGCAATTTGATTTGGACAAAACGGTTCGCCCGCTGCTGTTTCCTTCGCGTTACGTTGAGCCAAAAAAAATCACGACGATTTGCCTCGATCCCGGCCATGGCGGAAAAGATTCCGGCAATCGCGTCGGCTGGCATTATGAAAAAAATTACACACTCCCGCTGGCGCTGGAATTGCGCGATCAACTCAGAAAACATGGTTTCAACGTCATTCTCACGCGCAGCAAGGACACTTATGTTGAATTGCCCGACCGTCCGGCGCTGGCGAACCGGCGTGGCGCTGATTTATTTATCAGCCTGCATTTCAACGCGACGGCAATTGGTGGTGATGAGGCGGAAGGTCCGGAGACTTATTGTATCACGCCTGTCGGTGCGAATTCCAGCAATGCAAGCGTTGAGGGCAGCGAATATGGTACGGTGACCGGTGGTGGTCCGACGATTGCCAATCATAATGAACAAAAAAGTTTGCTGCTTGCGTATCAAATGGAAAAATCGCTCGTGCAAAACTTGAACGCAGAAGATCGTGGCGTTCGCCGCGCGCGCTTCGCTGTGTTGCGTGATGCCACGATGCCGGCAATTTTGATCGAAGGTGGCTATATGACGCATCCGGTCGAGGGCAAAAAGATTTACAACTCTGCATATCGGCGGCAAATGGCGGCGGCAATTGTTAAAGGGATTTTGGCGTATCAAAAATTGACCGCGCCGACGATGGTTCGGCCAATGCTGCCCGCGAAACATTCGCCATGAGCATTGTGACCAAAACGGGAGATTCGGGAACAACGGGATTGATGTATGGTCGGCGCGTTCCGAAAACGCATCCACGTGTCGAGGCGTGCGGCGTGGTGGATGAGTTAAACGCTGCACTCGGTTTGGCACGGGCGTTGTCCACAGAAGCTTTCGTGCGCGACAATTTATTCTGGATTCAAAAAAATTTAGTGGACTTGATGGGTGAGATTGGCGTTTTGATGGAAGATTTGCCGCGATATGCAAAGGACGGATTCTTGTTCGTGACGCCGGAGATGACGGCGAAGCTCGACGCGGTCGTGCGGGAGATTGAATCGCAGAATATCAATTTCAAAGGCTGGGCGACGCCGGGCGCAACGAAAAATTCCGCTGCGCTGGACGTGGCGCGGACGATTTGCCGCCGCGCGGAACGGCGCGTGTGCAAATTGAAAGAGGCGGACGAGCTGCGGAACATGGAAATTTTAATTTATCTGAACCGCCTGAGTGATTTGCTCTGGCTGTTCGCACGCCGGTCAGAATCCAAACTGGATACGGCGGAAAAATGAACACGCGCAGGATTCGATGCTGTGTTTGTAGCCGGCAGCTGGTCGGCGTATCCGGTTGCACGGCGAAGAAATTAATTTTTATCGCTTGCTCCGCCGCAATTTCAGCCTACACCTCTGCAAAGTCCTTTTGAAAATCAGCATTAGTCTTTATTTCAAGGACAATCGCCTGCGCCAGGATACGCGGGCATAAATGTCGGTCGGATATCCATTCCAACATTGTATCATTTCCACGCCATGCTCGGGCAATGATAAAAGAAAATAGAAAAATGACGATTGCAGTTATAAAGAATGCTCCCTGCACGAAAGACCACACATCTTGCAAAGATTGATAAAAAATTGCTTTCCATGGCGACGTATTCCATCTGCATTCCTAAAAGCATGGAATCCGCCAATTTACCTCAAACATCTTTCAAATGCATAATCCCGCCTTTTGAAGCCAAAGAACGAATTTAACGCGTGAAAGGGAATTATCGGCTTTATGATGATTGGGTAACAAGGCTATTGTCAGCTTGTGAATAACTGGACGTTCACAAGCGAACCAGCACGGCAAATAATTCTTCACCAACACGTTGGATGGACTTGAATTGGAGCTGCGTGGCTGCAGGCAAACAGCCAAAACCATGTCCGTCTGCGATGGTTGGCGCAGTGTAACCGCCGAAAATCTTCGGGCAAATTGTTAAACGCAGTTCGTCCACCAAAGCGGCGCGGAACAAAGCATGGTTCAATTCACCACCACCTTCACAGAGCAGACGTTTTACCCCCCATTTCTCGCACAGCCAGTGAAACGCAACGCGAAAATCGATTTCTGCTTTGCCGCAAATTTTCACCTCATCAGCAACGGCTTGAAGCTGGCACAATTTATTCTCCGACGCGCGTTTAGTTGTGAGAATGATGATGGGCGAAAAGCGGTGCCGGAAAATTTCGGCGCGTGGATTGATGCTGCCATTGCCGCTGACGATGACGCGCAAACTGTATTCGGTTAAACCATTTTTCATCCGCAGACGGCGGAATTTCGCCGCGCCTGGCCCAAGATTGATTCGTGCCGAATCCACCGTGCGTGCTCCAGCCATCACCGCGTCCGCTGTTGCGCGCAGTTTTAGCAAATGTTCGTGGTCGCGTGTGCTGCCGAACGATGAAACGGCGCGGTTTTCCGTCGCGATTTTTCCATCTGCCGTCATCGCCATATTCATAAAAACAAACGGCAGTTTCGATTTTTTTATTTTTGGTTTCAGTTTCACAAAATCAACATTGCATCGCCGTAACTGAAAAAGCGATACCGTTCACGGACTGCTTCAACATAAGCAGACAAAATCATTTCGCGCCCGCGCGTTTCGCCCGATGTGGCGAACGCGCTCGCAAGCATCAACAACGTGGAGCAAGGTAAGTGAAAGTTCGTCAGCAGCGCGTCCACAATCTGAAATT
This sequence comes from Verrucomicrobiota bacterium, assembly GCA_050015635.1. GTDB lineage: Bacteria > Verrucomicrobiota > Verrucomicrobiia > Limisphaerales > UBA11358 > UBA11358. Next base: position 25,244 of record JBEKBA010000010.1, on the reverse strand, counting down.
GAAACGGTGGATGAATAAAAATGCGCGTTCGACCCCTGTAAACATTGAGTTTTCCGCTATTTTTTGCGGCGACACTTTCAAGCACACGCGCCGTTGTAGTGCCGACGGCAATAACGCGGCAACCTTCAATTTTTACTTCGTTCACAGTACGAACCGTTGCTTCACCAAGCTCAAATCGTTCCTCATGCATTTTGTGGGCGGTGAGCGTCTCGGCTTTCACGGGCAGGAATGTCCCCACGCCGACGTGTAACGTGACAAAACAAACTTTCACGCCGCGCGCGCGAATTTGGTCGAGTAATTCAGGTGTAAAATGCAACCCCGCCGTTGGAGCGGCGACCGAGCCGTCGATTTGGGCAAAAACAGTTTGGTAGCGTTCCTTGTCCTCCGGCGATTCGCCCTGGCGGTGAATGTAAGGTGGCAATGGAATTTCGCCGAGTCGATCCAATTCACGGTTGATGTCCGGCGTGCCGGAAAACTGTAATCGCCGGTGGCCTTCGCCGTTCACTTCGGCAATGGTTGCGAAAATGTTTGTCAGTCTGCCGTTTGCATCGCGGAAAATGATTTGTGTTCCGACTCGCGCGCTTTTACCGGGACGAATCATCGCCCACCAATCATTCACCGCATTTTCTTCCAGCAGCAAAGTTTCAAATTCGCCTCCAGTCTGGACGTTCGTGCCGCCCAATCGGGCGGGAATGACGCGTGAATTGTTCAATACAAGCACATCGCCCGCGCGGATAAATTCCAGAATATCGCGGAATTTTCGATGCCCAACATGGCCGTTGGCGCGATTCAAAACCAACAGCCGCGATTCGTCTCGTTTAGGCACGGGATGTTGCGCAATCAGTTCGGGCGGCAGGGCAAAATTGAAATCGGCGGTTCGCATCGCAACGAGTTTCGAGTTTCAGATTTGAAGTTTCAAGCTGTCAAGCGATGAAGTTTTGTATTCGGTGATTTGGATTGTTTTTTTGATTGTGAATAACTTTTGAATAAAGGTGCATTTTTTACGCGATTTTTTGTTGACATGAAGTGGGTTAAGGTGGATAAAAGTGGGTCGTTGTGGGTAGAAATGTCGTTTTGGATTCTCCTGTGAACAAATGAATGTCGTGAAAGTCAAAGGGCCGACTTATTACAATTCGTGCTATCGGCACGGAGTTGATGAGAAGCGGCGTGTCCAGATTCCGGCCAAGTGGCGACCGGAAAAGGATGGTACCGAGTTGACGGTGATGCTTTGGCCGCAACATCAGGCGGGGAGTTGCCTGCGCGTGTTGCCACCGACGGAAATGGCCAAGATGAAAGCGGACATTGACGCAATGCCGAATGGTAACGCGAACAAAGTTGTCCTCAAGAGATTTATTGGCAGCGAATCCGTCCAAGTGAGTCTCGACAAATCCGGGCGGATTTGTATGCCGGACGAAATGGCACGCGCGGCGGGCATTAAAGACGAGGTCGTGCTTGTCGGCTTGCTCGACCGGTTTGAGATTTGGAATCCGAGTCGTTATGAAAACGTCAAGGCCGCCGACGCGGTGCTCGCATCCGAGGCCTTCAAATTGATGGGGTGAAAAATTATGAACTTGGGGAAATTATTGGCCGCGGGAAAAAGCATCAAGAACGGACAGGGTGTGGTTGCTTATCGTAAAGACAAGCGCGTTTATCTGCCCAAATTTGGCTCCCCGAAAAGTCCATTCACGACCAAGGTTCAAGCTGAATTGCCGAAACCGCTAGTGGAAAATTCAGTTGCGCCAGTCAAAAATGCTGCCACGCCGACTTGGGCGAAAACGCAAAAGATGCCGACGGTTTCCGCCGGGCCAGCGCGCGTCACAACTTGGGCGGAAAAATTCAATCCGATTGCAATCTGGCGCGGATCGGCGGCAGAGGTAAAAAGTTCGCCGCACGCAATTCAGGCGGAGCTTTCACTGGAAAAAGTCAAAGTTGTTCACAATGACTTGACGGATGTGGACGTTGAAGTGGTGCCAATAAAGTCACGTTCAATGCACAACGTTCCCGAACCGGTCTTCCAAACGGCGGTCAGTGTAGAGACAAACAAAAATTTTTGGAGCCGGCTGGACGAAAAATTTTTCGGAGCGAATACAGCGTAAAATATTGAGACTCGATGCGCGGTGCCAGAATACATTCACAAACCAGTGATGGCGGCGGAGGTGCTGGACGCACTGAGGCTGAAGCCGGGCGACCGCTACGCCGACGGGACGCTCGGTGGGGCTGGTCACGCAGCGAGCATCTTGGCCGCGAGTTCGCCGACTGGATGGCTGTCTGGGTGCGATCACGATGGCGTCGCGGTTGAAGCCGCAAAAAAGCGGCTTGCGGAAAAATTTGTCGGCCGGTTTGAAATTCGCCGGGAAAATTTTTCGGAAATGGCCGGATGGATTCCAGCGGTGAGTTGCGATGGTGTGCTGCTGGATTTGGGTGTGAGTTCGCCGCAATTGGATTCGCCCGGACGCGGATTCAGTTTTCAGCATGACGGCCCGCTAGATATGCGGATGGACGACCGGCAATCGCTGACAGCGACAGATTTGGTGAATGGTTTGTGCGCCGAAGAACTGGCGAAAATTTTTTGGGAGTTTGGTGACGAACGCGAGTCGCGAAGATTTGCAAAGGCAATTGTTCACGACCGCGCGCAGCAAAAATTTGAGACGACGCGGCAACTGGCGGAATTGATTGAACGACTTGTGCCGCGTCATGGGAAAAAGGCGCATCCGGCAACGAAAGTTTTTCTGGCATTGCGGATCGTGGTGAACGACGAAATTGGTTCCTTGAAACGAGGACTGGAAGCAGCGGTAAAAATTTTGAAGCCCGGCGGACGTTTGGCGGTCATCACGTTTCATTCGCTCGAAGATCGCGTGGTGAAGGAATTTGGCCGCGAGCGGACGCGCGATTATACGTTTGCTGGGAAAATGGATATGCCGGAGTTGCGGCAGCCGCACTTGCCGGAAATGAAGTGGGTGAGTCGCAGGGCGATTCAGCCGGGTGAGGTTGAGTTGAAAGAAAATCCGCGCAGCCGCAGCGCGCAGTTGCGGGTGCTGGAGAAAATTTAATGGCGAAAAATCGAAAAAATCAGTCGGCGACGATCCGGTTCGGACCGGCGCTGAAAGCGTTTTTTTTGTGTTTTATGATTGCGGGTTCGGCGGTCGGTTACGTCTGGCAAAAAAGCCAGATTTACCAGCTCGGACAGCAAATTCGACAACGCGAGATTCGTCTGGCGCAATTGCAAAATGACGACCAAAAACTCAATGATCAGCTTTCAATTTTGCGATCGCCGGTGATCTTGGACCAACGTGTGCGCGAATTGAATCTCGGTTTGGTTCCGGCGCAGCCAATGCAAATCTGGCGGCTTCCGGAGCCTGCCGTCGCGCCGCTGGAAAATGAAAATTCAGTGCGTCAGTTCGCGCAACGACCGGCGGCCGCAATGATGCCATAAACCATGAAAATCTTTAGCCGTCGCTCGTGACGCCGTTGGTTGAGGAACCGATCGCCACGGGCGGCTGGCTATTTGGCAATGATCAAACGACAACAACAACTCAGGCGTGCGCTGGCACTGTTGGCGCTGGTCGTTCTTGCTTTCATTGGACTGGGATTCCGGCTCGTGGATTTGCAGGTATTTCGTCACGATGAACTGGCGAAACTGGCGCAGGATAACACGCAGCGCGAATTCTGGGAGTCACCGCGTCGGGGCAACATTTTAGACACGCGCGGCAATTTACTCGCCACGAGTGTTGCGGTTAAAGCGGTATGCGCCGACCCGTCGCTCATCGGCAACCAGCAGGCGGTCGTGGCGCGCGCGCTGGCGCCGCTGTTGCGGATGAATGAGACCGAGCTTTATCAAAAACTTTTTCTGCGTGTTTCAAAAAATGAAAAGAGCGAGCTGGTCACGAACGGCCTGCATTACGTCCGGCTTCAAAGAAATGTTTCAGACGAGACTTGGCAAAAAATTCAATTGACGATGAGCCAACTTTCGTTCGGCGTGGACGAAAAGAAAATGTCGGAATCCGACCGTGAGTTTTTCAGCAATTTGCGCCAAAACGCGATTTTTTATGAGCCGGACCAATTGCGCGTTTACCCGAACGGTTCACTCGCCGCGCAGGTGCTTGGATTTGCCACGCCGGATGAATTTAAAGTGGGCGACCATGTAGTTTCGCAAATTTCTGGGCGCGATGGAATTGAGCTTGCGTTGAATACTGCGTTGAGCGGTGTCGCGGGCTGGCGCGTGACGGAAACGGATCGTCAACAACATGAATTGGTCGCGTTGCGCGGTCAGGATGTGCAGGCGCGCGACGGTTTGAACGCCGTTTTGACGATTGACGCCGTGATTCAGCACATTGTCGAAACCGCGCTGGTCGACGCGATGCAAAAACATACGCCGATCAGTATCACGGGTATCGTTATGCGTCCGAGCACAGGCGAAATTCTGGCGATGGCGACTCTGCCGAATTTTGATCCGAACAATCCCGGGGCGGTACCCGTCGCCGCGCGCCGCAATCGCGTCATCAGTGATGTGATGGAACCAGGTTCGACGTTCAAAATCGTCGTCGTGTCTGGAGCGCTCAATGACGGCGTCGTGCATTTGAATGATTCCTTTGATTGCGAACAAGGGCACTTCACATACGCCGGGAGAATTTTGCATGACCACGAGCCATTTGGAATTTTGACCACCGAAGGCATCATCACAAAATCGTCCAACATCGGCGCGGCAAAAATCGGAATCAAACTCGGCGAAGACCGGCTTTACGATTACGCCTGCGATTTTGGTTTTGGTGAGCGAACTGGAATTCCGTTGCCCGGCGAAGTCGGCGGCATTTTGCATCCGGTCAAGGATTGGAGCAAGGATTCCATCGCGCAAATCCCGATGGGTCATGGCGTGGCGGTAACGCGGTTGCAAATGATCATGGCCATGTGCGCCGTGGCCAACAACGGCTGGCTGATGCGCCCGATGCTCGTGAAATGTCTCGAAGACCGCGACGAAAATATCGTGCAACAGTATTCGCCGCAGCGCGTGCGGCAAGTCGTCAGCGAATCCACAGACAAAATGATGATTGAAGCATTAAAAACCGTCGTGACACCAGACGGCACTGCACCGGGCGCGGCGATGAAGGATTACGTCGTCGCGGGCAAAACAGGCACGGCGCAAAAAGTGGAGAATGGTGTCTACGTTTCCGGTAAATACACCGCGTCATTCCTTGGATTTTTTCCGGCGGACGATCCGCAACTTTGTATTTCCATTGTAATGGACGAGCCAAAGGAAGGTTATTACGGTGGTCAAGTCTGCGGTCCGGTGTTCAAGGAAATCGCCGAACGCTGCGCGAGCTACCTGAACATTCCGCCGGATGAAAATTCACCGCAGCCAATGGTCGCAACCGGTGTTTCGCAACCGATGGCAAACGCGCAGTAAAAATTTGCGGTGGAAACTCGCTCTTTGAAATTTATCACTGAAGCCTGCGATGCTGAAATCCGGCGCGGTGTGGGCGGCACTGTCGTGAAAAATGTCTGCACCGATTCACGGCAGGCGCAGGCCGGAGATTTGTTCTTTGCCATCAAAGGCGAGCGCTTCGATGGCCACGATTTTTTGACCGAAGTCGCGGCCAAAAATGTTGCAGCAGTTGTCGTGGAAAAGAAAAAAATTCCCGCGCAATTGCCGGAATGTGCGGTGTTGGTTGTGGACGATGCGCGCACGGCTTTTGGAAAATTCGCTGCGGCGTATCGAAAAGATTTTACGCTGCCAATTGTCGCCGTCGGAGGCTCGAACGGCAAAACGACGACGAAGGAATTACTTGCGTCGGTGTTAAGCCAAAAACTTGCGACCATTTGGAGCGAGGCGAGTTTTAACAACGACATCGGGGTGCCGCTGACTTTGTTGCGACTGGAAAAATTGCATCAAGCAGCTGTACTCGAAGTGGGTACAAATCATCCGGGTGAACTTGCGCCGCTCATAAAAATGATCCAGCCGAAATTCGGTGTGATCACAAACATTGGCCGCGAACATTTGGAATTTTTTGGCGATGTTACGGGCGTCGCGCAAGAAGAAGGCTGGCTCGCGGAACTTTTGCCGGCGGACGGCAGGCTCTTTGTCGGCGGCGACAATGAATGGACGGAACGGATTGCGAAACGAACTTGCGCGAAAATTATTCGCGTTGGATTGAATGAAAAAGGTGATTGGCGCGCGCGCGCGATTCGTCTGGACAAAAATGGCGTAACGTTTTGCGTGGACGCACCGAAGGCCGAGTTTAGCGGTGAGTATCGAATCAACTTGCTGGGTCGGCATCAAGTAACAAACGCCTTGTTCGCGGCCGCGGTCGGTGAGGAACTCGGTCTGAGTCACGCTGAAATTCAGTGCGGTTTGGCCGAATGCAAGCCGCCGAAAATGCGGATGCAATTTTGGGAGGCGAATGGTGTGCGCGTACTCGACGATGCTTACAACGCAAATGCGGATTCAACGATTGCCGCGCTGGAAACGCTCTGTGATTTACCTTTGCAAGGACGGCGCGTGGCGGTTTTGGGTGACATGGAAGAACTTGGCGCACACGGTGAGGCGACGCACGCGGAAGTCGGTCGTCGCGCAGCGGAACTTGGCATCGGACAATTGTTCACCGTAGGGAAAATGGCGGCCGTGACTGCAAAAGCGGCGCGCGACGGGGGATTAAATCGTGTGATTGAGTTTACGGATGTGGAGGCAGTGATTAAAGCGGTAAATAATTTTTTGAAAACTGGTGATGTAGTTTTGCTGAAAGCGTCGCGGGCGTTGCGTTTGGAACGTATCGCCGAAGCGCTGAAGTCGGTAAAATCATGAATCGAAAATGCTCTATTATTTGAGCCAACATTTATTGGATTGGTCGCACGGAACGATTTGGGAAAATCGGCTTTCGGCGTTGCGACTTTTTCGCTACATCACGGTACGCAGCGCGGGTGCGGCGATTACGGCGTTGATTTTAAGTTGGTGGCTCGGTCCGAAAATTATTAGCTGGCTGAAGCAATTAAAATTCGGCCAGGATTACGCGGACAAGGCCGAGGAAGCAGGCGGTTTGGCCGTGCGCTTTTTAAGCAAAAAGGGGACGCCGACGATGGGCGGCGTTTTGATTGTCATAGTGCTGGTTTTCTCGACGATGTTGTGGGCGCAATGGAACGCGCTGGTGGAGTTAACGCTGCTTTCGCTTTTGGTTTTATCGGGTTTGGGATTTTACGACGACTACGCAAAAATCATCCAGCAAAGCGGTGGTGGCACTCCACCGCGATTGAAATTGTGGGTACAAATTTTATTGGCCACATTCATCGGTGTGTATTTGTTGTTGACGCCTTCGACGAGCAGACTGGTTTCGGAAATCATGGTTCCGTTTTGCAAATATCCGGTCGTCACCGGCGCGAGTTGGCTCGGCTTGCTGATCGTGGTGCTGGCGATTGTTGGCAGCTCGAACGCTGTGAATTTGACAGACGGCCTTGACGGTCTGGCGATTGGCTGCACATTAATTGTCGGGTTTGTTTTTTTGTTCTTCACATATTTGGCGGGCAATGTGAAGACGGCGGGCTATTTGCAAATTCCTTACGTCAACGGCGCGGGCGAATTGACCGTTTTCTGCGCGGCGCTTATCGGTGCGGGTCTCGGATTTTTGTGGTTCAATTGTCATCCGGCGCAGGTATTCATGGGCGACACCGGATCACTCGCGCTCGGCGGCGCATTCGGTATCATCGGGGTGCTGATTCATCAGCCGTTCGTGCTGGTCATTGCAGGTGGAGTGTTCGTGCTGGAAGCGGCTTCGGTAATACTGCAAACCGGCTGGTTTCGGTTCACGCGAAAATATTACGGCACGGGCCGAAGAATTTTTTTGATGGCACCGTTGCATCATCATTTCGAGAAAAAGGGATGGTATGAATCGCAAGTGGTGATGAGGTTTTACATTTTGTGCGTACTATTCGCGGTGATCGCGCTGGCCACACTAAAGTTGAGGTAAAAATGACGCTGACATGGCATAAAAATAAAATTGGAAACAAGCATTTTGCTCCTTGCGCACGCTCGGTTTTACTGCTAAAAATTTTGCTGGAAATAACGGTGCGTGTAGTGGTCCAAAAGATGCTGCCCATCCAGTTTGGCGATTTGAAATCAGGTGGATTTTGTCGCGATGCTTTTGGCCTGGCACCGCTGAAAAGACTGAATTTAACGCGTTACGGAATTTTTCGAGGGAAGATTTCGCAGCGTAAAAATCAAAACCAAAAATAGAACTAAAAAACAGACCTCGAAGAAAGGACGCAACCAGCGCCAAACCAATGAACAATCCGAATCCATTCGTCCCTAAAGGCTCGCTCTTGGAGGAGCAAAGCAAACGCCGCTCCCGCATGAAGCTCGGCGTCTTCTGTGTGATCGCGGTGAGCGTCACCGGCCTTATGGCCATGCTCATTCAGGGTTGCAAGCGCGAGACGGAAACCGCTGATAACACTGACAATTCCACGCCGCCCGTTGACACAAATAATCTTGTGGCGGACACGAATGCTCCGCCGATGGAAGCGTCGAATCCGCCCGTGGTCGCGCCACCTGTGGTCGTGCCCGTGCCGGAGGAACCTGCGACGACGGAATACGTCGTGGTCAAAGGCGACACGCTCGGGAAAATCGCCAGGAAAAACGGCATAACACTCAAAACGCTGGAAGCAGCCAACCCTGGTGTTGTTGCGACCAAGTTGAAAGTCGGACAAAAAATTTCGATTCCGGCTGCGTCTTCAGCGGCGAGTGTATCAACTTCCAGTGACATGAACACCGGCGAAGAAATCTACAGTGTTAAGTCCGGCGACACCTTGACCAAAATCGCGAAAGCGCATGGCGTGACTGTCAAAGCGCTTGAGTCGGAAAATGATTTGTCCACGACAAAGATCAAAGTCGGCCAGAAACTGAAAATTCCGGCAAGTGCCGAACCTGCGGCTCCCGCGCCTGCGCCCGAACCGGCTCCAGTTGCACCCGTTGCAACGCCGACAACAACATCTGCGCCGAGTGGACAGTGAGCGCCGGTTAATTGAAGCTGGCGTTTTACGGTGTTGAAATGAAAGTCGCCGTCACAACTCTGGCGTTTTGTGTCGCCGCCCTGCTGGCGATGGGGCTGGTGATGCTTTACAGCTCGGGCATGACGCAAGTCGGCGCACATTACTTGATGATGCAATTCACTTGGTGTGCACTCGGCCTCGTGCTGTGCGCGGCAACGGCATTGCTCGATTATCAACTGCTCAAAAAATTCGCCTGGCCGGCCTTTATTCTCGCATTGATTTTACTCGTGGCGGTTATCGTGCCGCATGTCGGAAGAAAAATTAACGGAGCGCGGCGCTGGTTTGATTTCCACGACGTGCGCTTTCAACCTTCTGAATTCGCCAAACTCGCGCTCATCATCCTGCTCGCGTGGTATGGCGACCGTTATCAGCGACAAATGCAAAATTGGAAACACAGTGTCGCTTTGCCCGGATTATTGATTGCAGTCATGCTCGGTTTAATTTTTGTCGAACCGGATCGTGGTACGACGATTCTGCTCGCCATCGTCAGCGGCGCGATGCTGTTGGTTGCGGGCGTGCGCTGGAAATGCATCGTGCCCCCGGTCTTGTTTGGTGCGATTATTTTGGTGGTTTCAATCTTTCGTGACCCGATGCGGATGCGGCGCATCTTTAGTTGGTGGGATTTGGAACAACACAAGGATGGTGTTGGCTATCAAGCGTATCAAGCCATGATTGCGCTCGGCTCCGGTGGCTGGACCGGCCTCGGCCTCGGTAACAGCCTCCAAAAACTTGGCTTTGTGCCCGAACATCAAACCGATTTCATTTTTGCCATCATCGGCGAGGAATTGGGTTTGATTGCAACGCTGCTCGTTGTACTTGCGTTTGTTGTGCTTGCGATTTGCGGCATTTACATTGCATTGAACTCGCGCGACACCTTTGGCCTTTTACTCGCCGCTGGCGTGACGCTTTTAATCACTTTGCAGGCGGCCATCAACATCGGCGTCGTTACCAGCGCGCTGCCGAACAAAGGCCTGCCGTTGCCGTTCATCAGCTACGGCGGATCAAACCTGCTTGCCATGCTGACGTGCGTAGGCATTTTGTTCAGCATCGCACGTCACGCGCCCGCGCGCGAAAAGATTTCCAAAGTCGTTGAAACTGGCGAAAATCCTTTCGCCGCCAGAGCAACATGATCACTCCTGGAACCAACACGCCCTTCGTCGCCATTGCCTGCGGCGGAACGGGCGGGCATCTCTTTCCGGGACTCACCGTTGCCGAACAACTTCAGAAATGCGGTTGTGCCGTCGCGCTGCTTGTCTCGCCGAAAGAGGTGGATCAACAGGCCGTGAAATCCGCACACGGCATGGAAGTTTTCACACTGCCCGCCGTTGCGCTGCAAAATCGCAATTATTTTTCATTCGCGCGCAGCTTCTGGCAATCGTGGCGCGCATCGCGGAAAATTTTCAAAGCACGACCGCCACACGCCGTACTCGCAATGGGTGGATTCACGAGCGCGCCGCCGATTCTCGCCGCGGAAAAAATAGGCGCGAAAACTTTTTTACACGAATCCAACACCATTCCCGGACGTGCCAACCGCTTGCTCGCGCGCTTTGTAGATGAGGCGTTTGCCGGATTTCCCGAATCTGCCCCACGATTGCGCGCCCGCAAAGTCACGATTACCGGTACGCCAGTGCGTTCGCGGTTTCAACCACGCGATGCCGCTGAATGCCGCGCCGCACTTGGCCTTGACCCGAATCGTCCAACAATTTTGGTCATGGGCGGTAGCCAGGGCGCGAGTGGCCTCAACGAAATGATTTTGTCTGCGCTGCCGACGCTTGGTGAAAATGCAAAAAGTTGGCAATGGCTGCATCTCACCGGCGCAACCGATTTTGAAAAGGTAAAACAAACCTACGCCACACGCGGATTCAACGCTTTTGTGAAACCATTTCTCGCGGAAATGGATTTGGCGCTCAATGCGGCGACGGTTTGTGTGTGTCGTTCTGGCGCGTCATCGCTTGCGGAAATTGCCGCGATGCGATTGCCGTCACTGCTCGTGCCGTATCCGACGGCGGCAGACGATCATCAATTTCACAACGCCCGCGCGTTTGAAACCACCGGCGCGGCGCGCTTGCTCGAACAAAAAAACGCCACGCCGGAAAAAGTCTCTGCGTTGCTGCGCGAATTAGTTGAAAACGAAGCCGCGCGTGCAGCCATGCAAACTGCGCTCGTCCAATGGTACGCGCCCAAAGCCGCCGACCAGATCGCTGAAAACATTTTAAGCGCGATTGAACATGAAACAGCGGACAAAGTTGAGGGACATTCGCGCCCCCGCGTGTCGCGTTCGACGCCACGTCGGACGCATTCCGATGAAACAGACTCGATTGCGGTATGAACGCGACCGAAACTATTCTGGAAATGCCAGTCAAAAATAATTTTGCCGATGAATTGGCCGCCTATGTTTCGCCCGCGACGATCATTCGCCGCGATGAACCGTTGGCGAAACACACGACGTTACGCGTCGGCGGTCCGGCGGACGTTTATGCCGAGCCGTCGTCGGAAGCAGATTTGGCGAACGTCGTGAAATTTTGCGGTGAACGCAATTTGCCATCTTTTATTCTCGGGCGCGGTTCGAATTTGCTCGCGCGCGACGGTGGTTTTCGCGGTGTGGTGATTTGCCTTTCACATTTGAATTTCTGCAAAATAGAAGTTGTTGGAGAACGATTACATTGCGGCGCAGGCGCGAAATTAAAAAACATCGCGATCGAAGCAAAACGAAACAGCTTGAGCGGCGTGGAATTTCTGGAAGGCATTCCGGGCAGTGTCGGCGGGGCGTTGCGGATGAATGCGGGTGCGATGGGCGGCGCGACGTTCGATGTTGTCGAGTCAGTGTGCCTGATGGATTTTAACGGCAATGTATGCGAACTCATGCCGAAGGAAATGTCAGTGGAGTATCGCAGTTGCGCCGCGTTAGAAAATCACATCGCGCTGGGCGCGGTGTTCAAATGTAAATTCGTGCCACGCGAGGAAATTGAAAAGCGCATGAAAGCATTCAGCGAAAAGCGTTGGGAATCACAGCCCGCTGCGCCGAGCGCCGGTTGCATATTTAAAAATCCTGAAAAAATTCCGGCAGGCAAATTGGTGGATGAACTGGGTTTGAAAGGCACGCGCGTTGGTGGTGCGGTGGTTTCCGCCGAGCACGGGAATTTTATTGTGAACGACGGCAAGGCGACGGCGCGCGATGTTTTGGAATTGATTGCGATTTTGAAACGGCGCGCAAAGAATGAGCGCGGAATTGAATTGCGCACGGAAGTCGAAATCGTCGGCGAAGAATGAGGTGATTTTTCTGACAATGACTGTCAAATTTGAAATCGTGGTGATGTCAGGCGGACCGAGTGCCGAGCGCGAGGTGTCGCTGCGTTCTGGTGCGACGGTAGCGAAGGCGTTGCGTTCGCTTGGTCACAACGCGACGGAAATTGATCCGAAGGATGGCCAATTTGATTTATCGGACGAAACAGATGTTGTGTTTCTCGCGTTGCACGGAACTTACGGGGAAGATGGCACAGTGCAGCGGCAGTTAGACGAGCTTGGTGCGATTTACACTGGTTGCGGTGCCGAGGCGAGCCGCGTTGCGTTCGATAAAGTGCTGACGAAAAAACGTTGTATCGAATTCGGAGTGCCGACCGCAAAATTTTTGGTCGTGAATTCTGAAAAAGCTCCGCTTCTGAAAAATTTGCAATTGCCGCTGGTTGTGAAACCGGTCCGGCAAGGTTCGAGCGTGGGATTGCAATTCGTCGAGCGTGTTGAAGACTGGCAAAAGGCACTGGTGGACGCGTTGAAATTTGATTCGGAGGTTTTGGTCGAAGAGAAAATTGTCGGACGCGAAACGACGGTTGGAATTTTGGATGACAAGCCATTACCAATTGTTGAAGTCCGCCCCAAAAGCGGCGCTTACGATTATCGGAACAAATATACGGTGGGCTGTACGGAGTATTTTTGTCCGGCGGATTTTGATGCGGCGACGACGAAGCGGATTCAAGCGGCAGCGCTTGGTGCGTTCAAAGCGATTGGCGGACGAGATTACGCACGTGTGGACGTGATAGTGCGCTCGAACGGCGAGCCGGTCGTACTTGAAGTCAACACGTTGCCGGGCATGACGGAAACGAGTTTGTTGCCGAAAGCGGCGGCAGCGGCAGGTTTGAATTACGCACAACTTTGCCAACGGATGATTAATTTGGCTTTGGAAAGAAAAGCGGCAACAAGGTTGAAAGAAGAACAAGAAATGGCAGCGGCAACATTGATTAGAAATGTGGTCTAGGCGCGAACGAAAGAACCGGCGGTTGAGCCGCGGGCACGTGCTTGACGTAAAATTGCGTTCGAGCCAGATGCGCGCGACGCGCACGCGGCTGGCGGCGGTTGCGCTCGGTGTCACGTTCGGCACGGTGTTCGGGCTTTATCTGCTATGGCGCACGGGTGAATGGGCGCTGGACAAATTTGTTTATGAGAATTCCGAGTTCGCGATTCGGCTCGTTGATGTGCAAACCGACGGCGTGATCGCGCCAGAGCAATTACGCCGCTGGTCGGGTGTGAAGCCCGGCGAAAATTTGATTGCACTGGATTTAGCGGCGGTGAAGCGCAATCTCGAACTTGTTTCAACGATTGATGCAGTTTCGGTCGAACGCGTTCTGCCGCGCACATTGAAAATTCGCGTGACGGAGCGCGAACCGGTCGCGCAAGTGAATGTACCGCGTGCGGGTGTGCCGGGCGGCATTGTCATCGCGGTTTTTCAATTGGATACGGACGGTTATGTGATGCAACCGCTGGATCCGCGGCTGTGTATGATTCCGTTGTCGCAGCTCAATGAGCAGTTGCCGGTCGTGACCGGTTTGAATGTTTATGAGTTGCAGCCGGGGCGTCGGGTTCAGTCACCGCAGGCGCAGGCCGCGCTGCAATTGATTGGCGCGTTTGATAGTTCACCGATGGCGGGGTTGGTGGATTTACGGCGCATTGACGTGTCGTCGTCGGGCGTTGTCGTCGCAATGACGGGGCAGGGCAGCGAAATTACTTTCGGTCTGGAAAATTTGGAGCAACAATTGCGGCGTTGGCGGCAGATTTACGATTTGGGACAGCGCATGAACAAGACCATTGCGTCAGCAGATTTGGCGGTGGCCAACAATATTCCAGTTCGCTGGATGGAAGCCAACGCCATACCGGTTGCCGCACCAAAAAAAATCAACCCCGCATACATTCGGAGGAAAAATGTTTGACGACTCGAACATCATTGTCGGTCTGGAAATCGGCACGTCGAAAGTCTGCGCTGTCGTCGGCGAGCAAAGCGCCGACGGCTCGCTGAATGTCATCGGCCTCGGCCAGTCGCGTTCGCGCGGTGTGCGCAAAGGTGAAATCGTTGACGCGACGATGATCGAGGAGGATGTGCGCAACGCCATCGTGGAGGCCGAGCAGATGGCCGACGTAGAGATTCGCAATGTTTATCTCGGCGTCACCGGTGGACACATTCGCGGTTTCAACAATCGCGGTGTGCATCCAGTCGTTTCCGCCGACCGCGAAATTTCCGACGATGATGTTCAGGACGTAGTCAAAAACGCGAAGGCGATTAATTTGCCCACGGAAAACACCGTCGTTCATGCCATCCGTCAGCATTTTTTTGTGGACGGTCACGACGGCGTGGCGAATCCCGTCGGAATACTCGGTTCGCGCCTCGAAGTGGATGTTCACGTCGTTCACGGCCACACGAACCGCTTGCAGAATGCGATCCGCCTCGTCAAAGGTTTGCAGCTTGAAGTGGACGAGATTGTGTTCAACGGCCTCGCCTCGTCACTCGCGCTGCTGACGAGCGAGCAAAAGGAACTTGGCGCGCTGGTCATTGACATCGGCGGCGGCACGACTGATTACGTTGTTTATACCAACGGTGTCATCAAGCACACCGGCGTTTTAGCGATTGGCGGTGACCATGTTTCCAATGATCTGGCCTACGGTTTGAAAGTGCCGTTGAGTCGCGCGGAAAAATTGAAGCTTGAACATGGCTGCGCGTTGGTGAACGAAACCGTCACTGGCCAGACCATCACGATCACCAACGAACTGGGTTTGCCGCTGAAAACAGTAAACGTCGAGCATTTGCAGCGCATCATGTCTCTGCGGCTCGAGGAAATTTTTCAACTCGTCGCGCAAGATTTGGAGCAGGCCGGATTGTTTGATTACTTGCGCGCGGGAGTTTTTCTTTGCGGCGGCGGGGCGCGCGTGCCGCAAATCGCCAAACTCGCTGAGCCGATTTTGCAAATGCCAGTTTCGCTCGGCCAGACCAATTCCGTCAGCGGCCTGAAATCCGCGCTCGACCAGCCGGAATTTGTCACCGCCATCGGTTTGGCGAAATTCGGCTCATTCAAGGTTCGCAAACGCGACGGGCGTCCGTCACTCACTCGAGGCATCAGGGGCATTTTTGGAAAACTTTTACAGCGGTCTTAAATCCCAATCGCCATGAAAGTCAAAATTGAAACTCCAACGACGGCGCACGAATCAAATCCGGCGCGCAAGATAAAAATTTTTGGCGTCGGTGGCGCGGGCGTGAGTTTGCTCGAGGCGCTGAACGGCGAGGATTTTGCCGGCGCAAGTTTCGTGGCGATCAACACCGACGCATCCTCACTCTCGTCGTCGTCCGCGACGGTGAAGATTCATCTTGAGACAAAATTGCTGCGCGGTTTAGGCACTGGCGGCGATCCCGAACGCGGTCGCGCGATCGCCGAGGAACAATTTTCCACGCTCAAAACCGCATGCGAAGGTGCGGATGTCATTTTCATTTTGGCCGGTTTGGGTGGCGGCGCGGGCAGCGGTATCAGTCCCGTGCTGGCACGCGTGGCGAAGGAAACCGGCACGTTGGTGCTGGCGTTCGTGACGTTGCCGTTTTTGTGCGAAGGCAACCGCCGCCAGCAACAGGCGGGGCAAAGCCTGGACCAGCTTAAATCCATCGTTGATGGTGTGATTTGCCTGCCAAGCCAGAAAACGTTCAAGATGATTGACGAGAATACAAGCGTGCTCGACACGTTCCGCATCACGGGCGGCCTGCTCGTCGAAGGCGTGCGCGGTGTGTGGCAATTGCTCACGCGAACCGGCTTGATTCAGATTCATTTTGATGATTTGTGCGGGCTGGTGCGCGACCGTCATTTCGAAAGCTCGTTCGCTTCCATTGAAGCCGTTGGCGTCGGCCGTTCGCGTGAGGTCGTGGAAAAATTGCTCGCGCATCCTTTGCTTGACGAGGGTCGCGTGCTTGCGGAATCCGATGCGGTGTTGGTGAGTCTGATGGGCGGAAAAGATTTGACCATGGCCGAGGTGAACCGCGTGATGGAGCAAATCAATAGGCAATGTGAACACGCGCAAATTATCATGGGCGCGGCGATCGACGCAACCTTGAAAAATCGTTTGTGCGTGACGGTGATTGCGGCAAAACGAAATTCACCTGCTCCGGTGGAAATGCCGAACGCAGCAACTTCCGGCGATTTGGCTGAACAACCGGTTTCACGCGGCGCAGTCGCGCGCACGGCCACGCGCTGCGCTTCGTCATCGTCATTGACTTTGGAGCAGCGTGAACAATTTTTCACTAAAAACGGCGGGCGCGCGCGAAAAATGAATCCCAAAATGCGGCAGGCGCAATTGCCGTTGGCGATTATTTCCAAAGGCCGCTTCGACAAAAGCGAGCCGACGATTCACAAAGGTGAAGACCTCGACATCCCGACCTACATCCGGCGCGGCGTTGCGTTGAATTAAATTTCCTTGCGCGGAAACAAAGGCGCAGGTTCGCCAATCGTATGACCGGATTTCAATTTTCCCCAGGTCGCTTCAGCAAATTTATCCGGCGTTTCGTTCAAACCAAGTTGCGTGTAAATTTTCACCGCCGTGCCGGGCAGGAACGGCCATAACAAAACGGCGAGCACACGGCAGATTTCCGTCAAATTATAGAGAACCTCGTCAAGCTGTTGTGCTTGCGTCGGGTCTTTGGCGAGCTTAAATGGCGCGGTCTGGTCCACGTATTGATTGGCGCGTGTGACGAGCGACCAGATGCTTTGCAGCGCGGCTTGAAGTTGGTGTTGTTTGAGCAACGCACGCGTTTCGTCGGCAGCTTTCGCGGCAAAAGCGGCCAGTTCATCCGAACGTACCGGAACAATTCCGTTGCGATAACGCTTGAGCATCGAGAGTGACCGATTCACCAGATTACCGAGGCCGTTGGCGAGTTCGGCGGAGTAACGCGATTTGAATCCGGCGTCGGTCCAATTTCCGTCCGGGCCAATGTCGAGTTCGCGCAAAACATAAAAGCGAAAGGCGTCCAAGTCCCATTCGTCAATGACCGCGACGGGGTCAACGACGTTGCCGGTGCTTTTGCTCATTCTTTGCCCGTCCTTCTGCCACCAGCCGTGAACGAGAATTTGTTTCGGTAGCGGCAGTCCCATTGCCTTGAGCATGATCGGCCAATAGACCGCGTGGAATTTCAATATGTCCTTGCCGATGACGTGAATGTCCGCCGGCCATAAGGAAAGTGGTTGATTGAAAGTTGAAAATTGGGAATTTTTGAACGCGGACAAAATGGTTTCGTCACCGTGCGCGGCGGGAATGCTGATGTAATTTACCAGCGCGTCGAACCAGACGTAAGTGACAAAATTTGGATCGAACGGAATCGGAATGCCCCAGTTCAAACGCGACGCCGGACGCGAAATGCACAAATCTTCAAGAACATTGTTTTTAAGGAAGCCGAGAACTTCGTTGCGACGGTGCAATGGCGCGATGAAATCAGGATTCGTTTCAATGTAAGCAATCAGCCATGGTTGTTGCTCATTCAGCTTGAAAAAATAATTCTCTTCCTTGAGTTCGACGACCTCGCCCCAGGCGGAATCAAATGTCCCATCAGGCCGACGGTCCTTCTCGGTTAGAAACGTTTCCTCTCTCGTCGAATAAAAACCCTGGTAAGTTTTTTTATACACCAACCCGGCGGTATTCACCTTGGCGAGACCGGCCTGGACGATTTCCTTGTGTCGCGGTTCCGTGGTTCGGATAAAATCATCGTTGGCGAGGTTTAACTTTCGAGCAAACGCCTTCCAGCTTCGTGCCAGTTCATCGCAATATGCCTGCGTTTTTTTGCCCTGGGAATCCGCGACCTGCTGGACTTTCTGGCCGTGTTCGTCGATGCCGGTCAGAAAAAAAACGTCCTGTCCCAAACTGCGCCGCGCCCGCGCGATCACGTCGGCCACGATTTTCTCGTAGGCATGGCCGAGATGCGGCTGGCCGTTCACGTAATCAATCGCGGTAGTGATGTAAAACTGTTTGCTCATTTGAAGGGGCAGTTTGAAGGACAAATTGGGCATTGGCAACTTCGCGAATTCAAACGTACTTGCCGCAGGACAGTTTTTAGTTACAATTTCAGTTGGCTGTAGCGGAACACCAGCTATGAACTAAAACCGCATGAACACAGAAGTTTCCAGTTTCGCCGCGCGACTGCGCAAGTTGATTCATCAGCACAAGTTTCTTGCCGGCGAACAGGATCTGGATCAGAACTTTAATTCACATGCTCTGGAACTTTTCACACTTCAGTTCAAACAAAATTCCGCCTACCGGAAAATTTGCGCCTCGCGCAAACTCACGCCGCAGCTCGTCAAGCATTGGAAGCAGATTCCCGTCGCGCCGACCGCTGCGTTTAAGGAACTGGAATTGACTTGTTTGCCACCGAACGCACGGACCGTTGTTTTCCATTCCAGCGGAACGACCGGACATAAACCCAGCCGCCATTTTCATAATGCCGAGTCGTTGGCGGTTTATGAAGCGTCGCTTTGGAAATGGTTTCAGCAAAATGTTTTAGCCGATTCCCGATTCCCGATTCCCGATTCACGACTTGTTTTCCTGACTCCGCCACCCGCGCAAACGCCGTACTCCTCGCTCGTCCACATGTTTGAAATCGTGCGGCAAAAATCCGGCCTGTTTGAATCCGCTTTCGCCGGACAAATTTCTGCTGAAGGCGCGTGGATTGTTGATTTTGCCGCGACTGTCCAAAAAATAAAAGGCGCTTGTGATACGGGAACACCTCTGACTGTGCTTGGCACCGCATTTTCCTTCGTGTATCTGCTGGATTTTCTGGCAGAGAACAATCTGCAATTCCAATTGCCTGAAGATTCGCGCGTGATGGAAACCGGTGGTTACAAAAATCGCTCGCGCACAATGCCGAAGGCGGAATTACACGCGCTCATTACGAAACAGCTCGGCATTCCGAGTGGAAATATTATCTGTGAATATGGTATGAGCGAGTTGAGTTCCCAGGCTTACGACTTTAAAATTCAAAATTCGGGACGCGAGTTCCGCTTCCCGCCATGGGCGCGCGCGCAAATCATCTCGCCGGAGACCGGACGCGAAGTTTGCGACGGCGAAATGGGTTTGATTCGCGTTTTCGATCTAGCGAATGTTTTTTCCGTGGCCGCAATCCAGACGGAGGATTTGGGAATTCGTCGCGGCGCAGGCTTTGAATTGATCAGCCGTGCGCAATTCGCCGCGCCGCGCGGCTGCTCTTTGATGACCGCATGAACCTGCCGGATTATTTTCTCGCCGATCTGCCGCCGGAGGCAACGCTGTCACCGGCAATGATTGCGGAAGCGTGCCGGGTTTTGAAGCGCAACCGCGAGCAGTATCTGGCGTATCGTTCGACGAGCGGCATGGTTAAAGTGTTGTGTGAAGTCGCGGTGAACTGGCTCCAACCTGAAAATAAATTTCGCAAATTTGTGCTCGACCTTGGCCCGGAAAAGACCGGATTTTCGCGCGCGACTTTGGAGCGTGGCCTGAACAATTTTTTTCGCCAATTCACGCCGGAAAATTTTCACGCATTGCTGGAACAGGAATTCGGCCACGCGCAGCGGCCCGACAAATTTACCGCGACCGGCGTGGAAGAAAACCCCCATCGCGCGGCAATCGTTCACGGGCCGGAATTTCTCGTCCACATCGCGGCGGGTAACATACCCAATCCAACGTTGACGGGCATCATTTTCGGTTTGCTCACGCGTTCGGCGCAGTTCGTGAAATGCGCGGGCGGCGGTTCGTTTTTGCCGCGGTTATTCGCGCATTCAATTTACGCCGCCGAACCGAAACTGGGCGCGTGTCTGGAAATTGCCGAATGGCGCGGCGGGAATCTGGAATTGGAAAATGCGCTTTTCGCCGAAGCGGATTGTGTCACGGCGACCGGCGACGATGAAACGCTCATGGCCATTCGCTCGCGGTTGCCGATCAAAACCCGTTTTCTGGGTTACGGTCATCGCGTGAGTTTCGGCTTTGTGGCGGGTGAAGTTTTGTCGGATTTTGGCGCGAAGAAAATTGTCGCGCGCGCGGCAGACGACGTGGTGGCATGGAATCAACTCGGCTGTCTTTCGCCGCACGTCATTTATGTCCAATCCGGTGGAGCAGTTTCAGCCGAACAGTTTGCGGAATTGCTCGCGGACGAATTGGAGAAACGCGAAGCCAGCGAACCGCGCGGTGAATTGCCGGCGGAACACGCGGCGACGATTGCGTTGCGCCGCGGAATTTACGAAATCCGCGCGGCGCACGCGCCTGAAGCCACACGGCATTGGTGCAGCAAGGATTCGACGGCTTGGACGGTGATCCATGAATCCGATCCGCGCTTTCAAATCTCATGCCTGAACCGTTTCATTTATGTCAAAGGCGTGGCGGATTTGAAGGAAGCGTTGCAAAACGCGGACAGCGTTCGCGGAAAAGTTTCAACGGTCGGCATCGCCGTGTCGGAAAACGAAATGCGGGCAGCCGCGACGCAACTGGCGCGCTGGGGCGCGACGCGCGTCTGCCCGCTCGGGCAGATGCAAAATCCGCCGTTGACCTGGCGGCACGACGGCCGGCCTGCGCTCGGAGATTTGATCACTTGGACGGATTTGGAATTATGAAAATGGAATTGCGAAAATCGTTTCAGTTTGAGGCGGCGCATTTGCTGCCGCATTTGCCGAAGTCGCACAAATGCCGCAGGCTGCACGGCCACAGTTTCAAGGTAGAAATCGTTGTGGCAGGCGAGTGCGACGAGAAACTCGGCTGGCTGATGGATTACGCGGACATCTCGGCGGCATTCAAACCGGTTTGGGAAAAATTGGATCATAATTACCTGAACGAAATTTCCGGCCTCGAAAATCCAACGAGCGAAAACGTCGCGGTTTGGATTTGGAAAAAGCTGAAGCCGAAACTTCCGCTGCTCATGGAAGTCATCGTGGCGGAGACTTGCACGGCGCGCGCGGTTTATCGCGGCGAATAAACCATGTTCGTGCCGGTGAACGGGTCTTGCAGAAAGCGCGTTAGCGTCAACCATTCAAGTGTTGACGCGACGTGGTAAGTCTATTTAACCAATGGCGTAAATTAAAGGCAACTTATGAACAATCAATCTGTCCCAACGACTTCAAACAATTCCCTGGCGTGGAAAGACAAACTCATCGAATACGTCATCAATCATGCTGGCGCCCTGGTTTCGGCGGCAGTCATCGTGGTGGTTGGTTTTATTGCGGCGCGTTGGATCGGAAGATTGGTCGAGCGCTGGTTGGGTCGCAAGGCGATGGAACCGCCGGTGCGAATGCTTCTGACGCGCATCGTTAAATTACTGGTGTTGGTTATCGCGTTGGTTATCGCGCTGGGCACGGCGGGAATGGATGTGACGGCATTGATTGCGGGCATTGGTGTCGCGGGCGTAGGCGTGGGCCTGGCGGTGCAAGGTGTGCTCGGTAATTTAGTTGCCGGACTGACGATTATTTTCACAAAACCATTTCGCGTGGGCGAATACATCGAGATCGCCGGTGTAAGCGGGCAGGTCAAGCACATCGAAATGTTTTCGACGATGCTGGTGCATTCCGACATGTCGCGGGTCATGATCCCCAACCGGAAAATCGTCGGCGAGATTCTGCATAACTACGGCCAAATCCGGCAGCTTGATTTGTCGGTGGGCGTGGCTTATGGAACGAACATGGACAGCGCACTGAAAATTGTTCGCGATATTTTTGCGGCTAGTTCGCGAATACTCAAAGACCCGGCTCCCGTCGCAGGCATTGCCGCCTTGGGCGATTCATCCATCCAAATCATGATCAAACCGTGGACAGCGGTGGCGGATTATGTTCCGGCGCAGGTGGAAATTTACGAAATGATTCTCAATCAATTCCGCGCCGCCAAAATTGAAATTCCATTTCCACAGCGCGAAGTGCGTTTGCTCAATAATAATTAAGCGACCGCGTGTGTTTTCGTGTGCTGCGTTTCGCCGTGGATTTTCGCCAGCGCTTTTGCCAGCGTGTCCCAATCGGCTTCAGTCGTTTCCCAACCGCTGCTGAAACGCAAAACGCGATGCGCTTCCGCCGCCTTGAAATGCATCGCGGCCAGAACGTGAGACGGCTCTTCCTTGCCCGTGGTGCAGGCCGAGCCGGTGGACACCGCGAAACCGGCCTTGTCGAGTTTTGAAACCCACCGCAACTGTGTGCCCTCTGGCATCAACGCCGAAACGGTGTTCCACAAACGTGGCGAACCTGCGCCGACCACGACCGCACCGGGCAAATTTTTCAAAAGCTGTTTTTCGAAATTTTCACGCCAAATGCCGCGCAAAAGATGTTCGCTGCGGGCCATTTGTTTTTCGCGCACTTCCAGCGCGGCGAGCATCGCCAAAATTGTCGCGACATTTTCCGTCCCCGCGCGAATGCCTTGTTCCTGTTTGCCGCCGACAAGCAACGGTGTGATGTGGCTCTTGTGCGGAATTTTCAGAAAACCGATGCCGCGCGGTCCGCCGAATTTATGCGCCGCGCCGGTGACGAAATCGCATTCGCCCAAACCGCGCGCGGGCATTTTACCGAGCCATTGCACGGCGTCGGTGAAAAACGGCACTTCGTAGCTTTGGCAAATGGCAAAAATTTCCCGCCACGGTTGAATCACTCCGGTCTCGTTATTCGCGGCCATGACGCCGACGAGGCCGGGTCGCGTGTCGGCAAGTTCCGCCGTGAGCCAGTCCAGATCAATCACGCCGTCGTGCGTAACCGGAATGAATTTCACGCGCTTGCCAAAATAATGTTTCGCCGACTCATGGACGCACGGATGTTCAATGGCGGAAATCCAAACCTCGTTCTTCGCGTCAAGCGTGCGCATGAAATGATGCATCACCGTGTTGTTCGCCTCCGTCGCGCCGCTCGTCCAGATGAGGTCGTTCGCATGGCAGCCGAGGAAGTAGGCGAGCTTTTCGCGCGCCTCGCGGAGTGCAGTATTCGCGCGCGTGCCGATTCCGTGCGGACTCGACGGATTGCCGGAAACATTTTCCGTCGCGTGAAGCCACGCCTCGCGCGCCTCGCGCATGACGGGCGCAGTCGCGTTGTTATCGAAATAAATCATCAGCCGGATAAAATACAATTGGCCGCCAGGCTGGCGAGTTTTTTATGGGCGCTGGAGAAGGCAAGCAACCGAAGTTGGGCGGGTGTCAACCAAATGCCGCTGCGCCTGCCGGGACGTCTTTGCAGTCGAACCCGATAGGCTTCGAGCGTGATGCGGTAGCGCGTGATGGAATGCTTCAAGGTGCAAAGGCGTTCAAGCGCCGCCGGTTGAACTCCGAATAAATTTCTTGCCGCCAGTTTTGGATTCGATTTTCCATTGATTATTTCAACATTTGGGAATTCCCACAAATGCGCATTCACAACTCCCGCCGGCCGCTGGCGAACTAGAAATTGTCCGCGCTGTTCGGCAACGAAGGCGATGCAGTGCCGGGCTGTGGCTGCCGTGCGTTTGCCCGGATTCGGCAATTCGTGTGTGCGGTTTTGTTGAAACGCAATGCAGAGCTTTCGCACCGGGCAAATCAGGCATTTCGGCTGGCGCGGTGTGCAGACGAGCGCGCCGAGTTCCATGAGCGATTGATTTAGAAATGAGCAGGAATTTCTCCGCGGGCTTTGCGCCTTTGCGCAAGTCACCAATTCTTCCGCCAGCCGCCAGAGTGAGGCATTCGTTTTCTTTTCGCGCGGATTTTTCCCGATTCCGAAGATTCGCGTCAGCACGCGAATCACATTGCCGTCGAGGATCGGCACCGGCTGGTTGAACGCAATGCTGCAAACTGCGCCTGCCGTGTAGCGTCCAATGCCGGGCAAAGCGAGGGCGTCATCAAAGTTTTGCGGAAATTTGCCGTCGTATTTTTCAACAATTTGTTGCGCCGCCTTTTGCAGGTTGCGGACGCGGTTGTAATAACCGAGGCCTTCCCACAACTTATGTATTTTGTCCGAAGATGCCTTGGCGGCGGCTTCCACGGTCGGCAGTTCACGCAACCAGCGGTTCCAAAACGGAATCACCGTTTTGACCTGCGTCTGCTGAAGCATGATTTCGGAAACCCAAATTGCGTAGGGATCGGGGGTGCGCCGCCACGGAAGGTCGCGTGCGTTTTGGGAAAACCAATTGAGCAAAGCTGGAACGAGCTTTCCCGATTTTGAGTTTTGAGTTTTGGGTTTTGACTTCACACGCAATCTGGTGAGGCAAGGCTACCGGCGGGCTGTAATTCGGGCAAAGAGTTTTGGTTGTGAGCCCGCAAGGACGCTTACCCACCGGTTTGGCTATTGCCAAAAGCTTTGTGCCCCTATGTCTATTATGGTTATGATTTTTTGAGTGAAGCCGCTCACACTCTACACGTGCAAGCTGACCGATGAACAGGCGTCGGCGCTTGAAACCGCCATCAGTTCACGCGGTTTCAAATTTCGTGCCGTGCCCTATGCGCGGTTCGCCGGCGAGAAGGACAAAATCAACGTCGTTTTTTACGAAAGCGGCAAACTGGTCGTGCAAGGCAAGGGAACGCAGGAATTCATTGAATTCGTGCTGGAACCGGAAGTTCTCAAGCAGGCCAAACTCGGTTACGAAACGGTTTTGAATCCCGATTTACTGCTGCCGCGCATCGGGGTGGATGAAAGCGGCAAGGGCGATTTCTTCGGGCCGATGTGCGTGGCCGGGGTTTATGTGAATGAAGCCGTCGTGAAATCGTGGCAGGACAAGGGCATCCGCGATTCCAAAAATATTTCCAGCGACAAAAAAATTTCCGAACTGGCGGAGTTGATTCGCAAAACTCCCGGTTGCGTGACGACGGTTGTGCCCATCGGGAACGAGGCTTACAACCGCCTGCACGCGAAAATGTGCAGCGTCAACGCCGTGCTGGCGTGGGGCCACGCGCGCGTGATTGAAAATCTGATGGGACAAAAACATCGGATGAATCCGCCGCCGGTGAAGGCCATCAGCGACCAGTTTGCGGC
>JBEKBA010000009.1:0-47425 GCA_050015635.1 Verrucomicrobiota bacterium | reverse complement strand
AGGAACCTCACGGCCAGCAAATCGTCGGCAATGATTGGACTTGCGTTTCCTTTGCTCCTCTGACCTCTATGGGCGGTGGCGGAAATAGCGAATTCTATCAAATTGATCTCAGAGCAACGCCCCAAAACCCGAATTCAACGGCCAGTGTCAACCAGGGAGGATATACTTATAAGCTCCACGGAAACCGATTCGAATATCTTTTTCACGACGGCCATGTGCAGGCGCTTCGATATACTGACACTGTTGGTTCAGGCACACCCACTGTCCCAAAAGGCATGTGGACAGTGAAGCCGGGAGATTAGATTGGTGCCGCCGGGCTTTCTTCTCAAAAGCACCGGGCGCGTGACAAGGCTGTGCCTCTTCGTTAATATCAGCGCGTGATTTACGACGCGTCATTGGACGAGTTGCTCCAGAAAGTCTGGGACGGCAAACGCATTTCCCTCAATTTGTATATCCGGGTGGCAAGACATGATTTCAGCCGACCTGTCAGGCCCCTTTCGCGGATTGAATACGTCATGCTTGGCAGATAAAGGGCGCTGTGCCAAGCTTGACGGGTGGCACAAATCAAATTCGGCACGGACGGCTGGCGCGCGGTCATTGCGGAGGATTTCAACTTTACCAACGTCGCGCGCGTCGCACAGGCGACGGCGGATTTTTGGAGCGCAAATCCGGTCACCGGCACGGAACGCAAAGTCATCGTCGGCTACGACCGCCGGTTTTTCTCCGACCGGTTCGGGCAAACGACGGCGGAGGTTTTTGCGGGGAACAATTTTCAAGTTGTCCTGACACCGGAACCGACGCCGACGCCGTCGGTTTCCTTTGCGGTAAAAAATCTATGCGCCGCCGGCGGCGTGATGATCACCGCCAGCCACAATCCACCGATTTTCAACGGCTTCAAACTCAAGTCGCATTACGGCGGCTCGAGCGATTCGGAGACGTGCAAGGCGGTTGAAAGTTTTCTGGATAAAAATCCGGTGCGTTCCGTGAAGTTGACCGACGCCGTCCGAGCGAAACAGATTTTGGTTCAGGACATCCGTCCGGCGCATTACGGCGCGCTTAAAAGACTGGTGGATTTCAAGCTCATCGCAAAATCGAAACTGCGCTTTGCCCACGACGCCTTGTTTGGCGTGGGCGCGGGTTGTTTTGAGCAATTACTCGCGGGCACGACGTGCAAGGTCACGACGCTGAACGCGCAACACGATGTTTTGTTCGGCGGCATCAATCCGGAACCGGTTTTGCAAAATTACGCGCGCAGCCAGAAATTTTTGCGGGCGCAGCCGCACGACATCTGTCTGGTGACGGACGGCGACGCCGACCGCGTGGGGGGGATGGACGGTCGCGGCAATTACCTGACAACGCACCAAATCATCTGCCTGTTGCTGCATCATTTCATCGTGAACCGGAAGGGCAGGGGACGCGTCGTGAAGGCACTGACGACGACTTCGATGGTGGACAAAATGTGCGCGGCTTACGGCCTGCCGCTGGTCGAGACGGGCGTCGGCTTCAAATACATTTGCGCCGAGATGCTCAAGGGGGATGTGCTGCTGGGCGCGGAAGAGAGCGGCGGCATCGGATTCCCCGGTCACATTCCCGAACGCGACGGCATTGCGGCCGGCTTGATGCTGCTAGAATTGCTGGCGACTGAAAAAATTTCCGTCAATAAAATGCTCGTGAACCTGGAAAAACAATTCGGTCCGCACCGCTATGGAAGAATTGACACGCATTTCCCGCTGGAGAAACGCGGCGCGCTCATGGAATTCCTGCAAAAAAATCCGCCTGCGAAATTGCTGGAGTCACCGCTGGCCGGCATGAAAACCTTCGACGGCGTAAAATATGTCGCGCAGGATATGTCGTGGTTGATGCTGCGCGGTTCGGGCACGGAACCGATTCTGCGGATTTATGCGGAGGGGAAGTCGGATGCCGATGCGCGGAAACTTTTGAGATTGGGAGTGGCGTTGATGAAGCGGGTCTGAACGGGACAACGGGTATCCGCCGAGCGGTTGCAGGAGTAATGCTGGGTTGCTGCAAGGACGCTGCACCCGATTACGGACATCGCATCCGCCGTCGCTAAAGCTATGGCGGACAAGGCAGCGCGACATCCCTACCCATTTAATTAAAAGGAAATAAATGGGACGCGGTGGAACGCGTCCGTACCATTGAAGATGACACATTACCGATTATTCTTGCGTGTTTTCGGTTTGGGCGGGCAGGATTTAGCAATGCCCCGGCGAGATTTTCATGCGGGTTCCTTCGGTGTAACAGTTTTGGCGCTGGCCTTTTTGTTTTTTGCGCGTGGAGGCTTTTCCGCGCCGATTTTTGCGTCTTCAAATTATTTTGTCCGATCCTGGCAGATTGAAGACGGCCTGCCGCAAAATTCGGTGACGGCGGTGGTGCAGACGCGCGATGGTTATTTGTGGCTGGGCACTTACAACGGACTGGCGCGGTTTGACGGCGTGCGTTTCACAGTTTTTGACGAAAACAACGCGCCGGAAATGCACAACAACCGGGTGACCAGCCTGTTCGAGGGTGATGATGGCACGCTTTGGATTGGCCATGAAAACGGGGAGGTAACGCGCTATAAAGACGGCCGCTTTAAAGCGGTGAAATACAAGGCCGCCTGGAACGACGGCAAAATTTATGACATTGGAACAGATGAAGCCGGAGATGTGTGGCTGCTGAATGAATCCGGTCAACTGGCACGCTTGAAAGATGGACTGGTTTTGACACCCCAAGCCGGACTGGCGTCCAGACTGGTGGATATGACGCGCTCCAAGGACGGGCACATCTGGGTTGCGCGGGACGGGCGTGTGTCGCTGCTGGAACACGGCCAATTGCGCGCCCTTCAGTTTGATGCAGGCGCCACCAACATTTATGTTCAGGGAATCGGCGCCAGCCGTGACGGCGGGGTTTGGATAGCCAGTGACGGCTATCTTAGAAAATGGAAGGGGGACAAGTGGGTTGAAAATCGGGGACCATACCCGTGGTACGAGGCGCCGATCAGCAAGATAATCGAGACTAAAAACGGAATGATTGCGGCAGGGACGGTCAATCAGGGGATATACCTTGTTTTTCCAGGCAATTCCAAAGGCCCCGCGCAATTTAATCACGCCAACGGTTTTCCGTCCGATTGGGTGGTGTCATTGCTGGATGACCGCGAGGGCAATCTTTGGATCGGAACCGGCGGCGGCGGCCTGGCCATGCTGCGGAAGAATATCATTGATACGCTCAAGCCGCCCGACCAATGGCAGGAGCGGGCGGTGTTGACGGTGAATGCCAGCCAGAATGGCGCGTTGTGGGTGGGAACCGAGGGCGCGGGCTTATACCATTTTGAAGATGGCAAGTGGAGTAATTTTGGTTTCAACGCAGGCATCGACAATCCCTATGTCTGGTCGGTCGCCGAAGATGCCCGGGGAGAATTATGGGTGGGGACCTGGAGCAGCGGGCTTTTTATGCGACACGGCGACCATTTCGGTCCCGCGCCCGGTCTGGAACCAGCAGCAAATCAAATGACCGCGATTTTTTGCGAAGGCCCGGGCAAATTATGGATTGGCACGGGAGAAGGTCTGCTGCTTTACGAGTCCGGCAAAGGCACCTGGTTTGGAGAAGCGGACAGCGTAGCCCGAAAAAGAGTCCGGGCCGTGATCAAGGACGGCCAGGGCGCGATCTGGTTCGGCACATACGGCGCGGGGCTGGGCTGTTTGAAGAACGGCACAGTTCAGCAATATCGAAAGGCCGATGGACTGGCCAGCGACTACATCGAGTGCCTGCACCTTGACGATGAGGGCACGCTTTGGATTGGAACTTACGGGGGCGGTCTGACCCGATTAAAACAAGGACGTTTCGCGGTGATGGCAAAAGATCAGGGATTGCCCAACGACGTTATCTGCGACATTCAAGACGACGGGCTCGGTTTTTTTTGGATGAGTTCATACGGGGGGATTATTCGTGTGAGCAAATCGGAATTGAACCAATGCGCCGACGGGCGGATCAAGGAGTTGCATTGCGTGACCTACGGTTTGAGCGACGGTCTGCCGACATTGGAATGTTCGGACGGACCCGGCTGTAAAACGGCCGACGGACGGTTGTGGTTTCCCACCACCAAAGGGCTGGTGACCGTCGATCCGGCGAATGTCACCACCAATCAATTGGCGCCGCCGGTTGTGATCGAGGCGATGCTGGTGGACGACCAGCCGGTCACAAATGAAGTCCCCGCCGCAATTTTGCAAATTCCGCCGGGGCGTCATCGGCTTGAATTTCAATATGCCGGCTTGAGTTTGAGCGCCCCCGACAAAGTAAGGTTCAAATACCGCCTGACCGGATTCGAAACGGGATGGGTGGATGCGGGAACCAAGCGCGCGGTTGATTACAATTACATTCCCCCCGGTGATTATTCGTTCCAAGTCACCGCCTGCAACAACGACGGCGTCTGGAACGACGCGGGCACAGAAATCAAATTCAAAGTGCTGCCGTATTTCTGGCAAACGCTGTGGTTCCTCGTGCTGGCCGCGACAGTGGCTTTGTCCGCCAGCGGGGGAATCGTGTGGTACAACACGCGTCAGCGGATGCGGCGCAAGCTGGAGCGGGTCGAGCGGCAGCGTGACATTGAACGCGAGCGGGCGCGCATTGCGCACGACATCCACGATGATTTGGGCGCCCACCTGACGCGCATCAGCATGTTGAGCGAATCGGTACGGGAGGGATTGAACGACCCCGGGCAGGCGATTGCGGGGCTCAATCAGATTTACGATACCGCCAATGAGCTGACCCGAAGCATGGATGAAATCGTGTGGGCAGTGAATCCGAGGCACGATACACTGGAAAGTCTGACAAGTTATCTGGAAAAATTTGCCCAGGATTTGCTGGCGACCGCCGGCATTCGATGCCGACTGGACATGCCCATGCAATTTCCAGAATGGCGGTTGACGTCGGAAGTGCGCCACAATCTGTTCCTCGCCCTCAAGGAAGCCTTGCATAACGTGGTCAAACATTCCGCCGCCGCGGAAACGTATATTCGATTCACGATCAAAACAACCTGCTTTGAATTAGCCATCGAGGACAACGGCCGCGGTTTTATAACTGCAACCCGGGAACAAATTCCATCGGCTGATTCCAGCCGTTTCTCGTCGGGCAACGGACTAGAAAACATGGTCCGGCGGCTCGCCGAAATTGGCGGACGTTGCAATATTCAATCGGCGCCGGGGCAGGGCACCAAGGTCATCTTCACCGTGCCTCTCAAAATTTTTGCGGCGTAGAGGCGGTCCTTGCGGACGGCCAATGCGCCTGACGGCGCGGGGATGGGGTTTGGGGTCTCGGCTTTAGGGGATGGCGTACAGGAAATCGGGAACAAAAAATAGCGGGAGCGCAGCGTGCTGTACCTACGACCATCCCTGCCGACTACCCATACCCAAACGCCTTGACCAAGGGTTCGAGCTTTTGCAGATGCGGTTCGAGATATTTCCGGTAATTGTGCCAGCGGCCCCGAGCGCGCTTATAGACTTTCTGCGTCACATCGGCGTAGGTCGGGGAGCGCAACAACTTTTTCCGGGCATGTTCGTCAAAGGCGAGCACACGGGCATCCCACGGGACGCCCAGAAAATCCAGCGTCCGTCGCGCCACGGATTCCAGATCGTCCACCATATCCTCGTAGCGCACTTCGAGGAACGGGTTTTTAATCAGCGGCTGCAGCGTTCGCCATATCCCCATTACCCGGGTGTAGGTTCTAACAGTGGCTTCAAGGTTAAGAAGGGTCACGTTGCCTGTGCTGGTGGGCCAATGCGGCTGCATGAAACAACTCAAGACGACATCGCGCGGATCACGCAGTGCCACGATAAGCTTTATTTCCGGAAAGATGCGGACAAAGGCAATGATCAAGGCCTGAATGGAAGGATTTTTGTCAATCAGCAGGTGATGGCCAACCGGATTGCCGAGGAACGATTCCATCGAATGAAAATAGCGTTCACGAACCTGCCGCAACGATTCGACGAGCGCGGCATCGAGTGCCGCCAGCATGGGTGCGCCCGGTGGCATTCTGCGAATGAGAGGATGGTAGGCCTTGTCGAGAAAAATGGTCGTTTCTTCCGCCGAGACAATGTCCGGATGTGAATCCAAAACCTGTTCCAATAAGGTTGTCCCGGAACGGGCATTGCCGCCTAGAAACGCCAGCCGATGGGGTGGTTGGAGAAGTTCCCGGCCGGAATCAAACCAACGTTGCAGTATTTCAGCAGAGACACCATTTTGCATCTCCTTCAAGTAATTATGAATTGATTGCGATTGGGCGAGCAACGGCGGCGCGTCGGGAAGCAGCAGCGCCTTGGCATCAAGGAATGCGGTCATGGCTTCATCATAACGTCCCTGCCGGTCGTAAATCCCGCCCAGCTCATAAAAGCCCCGGACTCGCAACTCGCGATCCGCTGCCGTCAGGATGGGGCGCAAGACTTGTTCAGCTTCGGCCAGTCGCCCCACCTGCCGATGCAACTTTGCCTGCGTGAGTCGGGCCAAAGGGCAGGCGTTGTCCAATTGAAGGGCGCGCTCCACCATGGCGGCGGCATCTTTCGCGCGGTGAAGGCACTCGTAAAGTTCCGCGAGCCGGGCGATGGTGTCCGGCGCGGCGTCCTTTTGTTCCAAGGTGCGCCGGAAGTAATCCTCGGCCATTTGAGGTCGTCCGAAATCAATGGACAACCGCCCGGCGGTTGCCAGGGCCTCCGTTTTATGCGGTGCAATGCGCACAGCCTGTTCAAAACAGCGTTCGGCTGCCGCATAGTCGAAATTAAAACCGTGAGCACGGCCCAACTGAAGCCGGAGCTGCCAGTTGGCTGGAACAAGCCGGCTGGCGCGTTCAAGAATTTCGATGCCTTGTTGAAAGTCACCGCGCTTGCAGGACTCATCGGCGGCCTGAATCATCCGGTTCAAGGTGCTGGCGGGAATCAACTGCGGTCGTTTCATCATGGAAAATTTTAGATGCGGATGCTCTTTGCGCAAGCCGTCTCTGCAAAGAACATGGCAGAGATGCCGCGCTGCACTGTTCCTGCTTTCAAATTGATACAATACCTGTCAGTCTGCCGGGTTGAGGTGTGTCATGATAATTGATGACATTCATAAAGATGGATTTTGGTGTAATAATCTATGATGATACCAGCACGAAACCAAAATCCCCGCAATGCTTTTGAAGGGAAAAGAAATCGCGGAGGTTTGCGGGTGGCTGGATTCGTCATACTGATGGCAGTATCAACCAGGCCGGATTGTACCGCGCAAACCTCGACAGAGCTGGTTGACTGGAGTACGGTGTTGATAACAAACTCACCGGCGATGCCCTTCCAGTGGATTGACACCAACTCGGCCACGGCACCGGTGCAATTTTATCGAATTGAAGTGGGTCCGCCGCTGCCGTGAAGCAATGCGATTATGATTAGGTTATGGGTGATTTGATCTTGAATAAAATGAACCGGATTGGCGGTCATTGCGGACGGCTACCACGGGCACCGCAGCGCGCTGTCCCTACCTTCAAATTGATACAACACCCGGAAAGGGATTGCGGCAAAATACGTTCACGATTATGACGGTAAAAAAGGATGACTCGGGCATGGTGGTTGCCATCGTTGAAGATGACGCGACCGTGCGGGGAATGCTGGCGGACTGGATTACCAGGGCGCCGGGCTTTCGCTGCGCCGGGGCGCATGGCAGCGGGGAAATTGCACTGGCCACAGTACCCGCAGAAAAGCCGACGGTTGTTCTGATGGACATTAATTTGCCGGGCATCAGCGGCATAGAATGTGTGAGCCGGCTCAAACCGACGCTGCCTGAAACACAATTTGTGATGCTCACCGTTTACGAGGATGCCGATCATATTTACAAGGCACTGGCGGCGGGCGCGAGCGGATATCTGTTAAAGCGGACGCCGCGTGAAGAATTGCTTGCGGCGCTCAAAGACGTGCATTCCGGCGGTTCACCCATGTCCAGCAATATCGCCCGGAAAGTGGTGCAGTCATTCCAACGGCCTGGCGCGCCGGCATCGGAAGCGGAGGAACTTTCTCCGCGCGAGCGGGAGGTGCTGGATTTGCTCGCGCGCGGCTACCTTTACAAGGAGATTGCCGAGGCGCTTCAGATTGGCAGGCCGACCGTAAACACCTACATCCGACGTATTTACGAAAAGCTTCATGTGCGTTCACGCTCCCAGGCCGTGGCAAAATTAACGCATGTTCCAGGCGCGATAAATGCTGCTGGATTGCGTCAGCCATAAGCGGCTTGAGGCAGGGTTGTAGTTATTTTTGATGACAAGATGAAACTTGCACAGATCAAGACAACAGTTTAGATTGGCACCGTACCAGTAAACCAATCAGCAGAGTAACTTAATAACTTATATGAAAAAACTAGTATTAGCATCGACAGCGGGATTGCTTGCTTTTGTTATGCAAAGTGCCAGTGGACAAACAACACTTTTCACGACCACCAGTGATTTTACTGGTTGGTCAGGCAGTGGCGGTGTGAATGGAAGTTCAGTAGCAGCCTCTACGGCCTGGTCCTATGACTCTGGCGCTGGCAGCACTGTAAATGGTCAAGGCAATAATCCTGGAAACAGCGGTTCATCCATCGATCCGGGTGCCACGAGCTCCAGTGGCTCGCTTTCCATTACATGGGGCTCAGGTGTTGGAAATTATGCCAATGGTATAGCCTACAGTCCTGGTGAGGGTTACAATACATATTTCATGAACACCATAGATCCTGGAAGCGCTGCTGCTTACAGTTATGAGTCAGGTTATGGCAGTGGGACCACGGTTGCCTATTCCGGTACCATTACGATGGCTTACACGCTTCCAGACGATGAAGGCCCTAACCCAGGCAGTGACTACTTTCAACTTGGCCTACTTTTTAATTACAACGGTAATTTTGTCAACTTTTTTACCCAAACTGACACATATTCAACTGTTGATGGCCAGAGCACAATATTTGCAACGATTCCTTACACTATTGCTGCTGAGAGCCTCACTTACTTCACGTTTGGTATAGGTTATAATTCCAACTATTCACCGGAATTGCCGTTCTATGTTGACGACATTGCGGTTGTTAATCCTGTTCCCGAGCCGGGCACGATGGCCTTATTGGGAATGGGTGGTCTGGGGTTTGCGTTTTTGGCGCGTCGGCGCGTGAGTTGAGAAAGTTGAGACTTGGTACGGGTGATTCAGAGACGGGCAAGGTGAAAAGTTAGCAAGGCTTACACCGTTGCCCGTTTTTAGTTTGAAATAGAGCACCTATTCGGTGGATTCATTTATTGTCAGCAAAACCTTAACGAGAAAGTAATTTAGGCTATGAAAAAAACCATTGCGATTGCAACCGCGTTAGTCGTTGCCAGTGTGGCACAATCCAACGCCACAGAAACCGCGAGGGAACTTTGGGACAATGTCGGGTCAGCTACAGCGCCGGGCAGTCTGCAAGGCGCGACCAACGGAACAACCACGTTCGGCTTTGGCAGCAACGCCAAGTGGGGTGTGAACACGGCGTATGAGGCAGCAACCAACGTTCTCACACTTCAGGATTATGATATTTTAAGCTGGCAGATAGGTGTCTATACCATGTTGCCTGCGTCCGACACCACCCCCGAAACCCTGGCATTGCCACCGGACAACACCAACGGATGGAATTCGGGGTCATGGGCGACAAAGTTGATGAGTTCCAGCGCCTGGATTACTTTTAGCTCCGTTAAAACCAATTATTTCAGCGCACAATTGTTGAAGCGGGGTGTCACCTGGTATCCTGTTGACGGCACAAATGGTTATGGTCCAGATGACGCGGCACTGGGGCTTGGATTCGCAAGCGGGACTACTGCCAGTTCTTATTTTGTCGGCGCCGGCTTCACGCGAACTGTTGCGGCAAACGGGGGAGGGGGATATACCAATGGCAGCGGGCAGGATATTGGCGATTCCGACTATGTCTCGGTCGGCACTTTGGGGCAGGCCGGCTATGCATCCCATCCAACCGATTCGGGCGGCCCCTATTATGTTTCGGCTGCCGGCCCGCCGCAGGAAGTTGAAGGCTACATTACGGGCTATCCTTCCATAGCCGATACCTATGTCAACGGCGGACTTTTGATTGGCAGAATAATCACGAATCCAACGGGTGATTCCGAAGTGGACGTCCTGACTTTAGTCGCTGGCGCAGCAATACCCACCGCCGACAACGAGACTGAAATTCCATCATGGGATGCCACTTATCTTTTCACAAATACCGCAACGCTGGATTATTTGCTGGTGTGGATGTACGGAGAAGACAACGCC
Organism: Verrucomicrobiota bacterium; assembly: GCA_050015635.1. Taxonomy (GTDB): domain Bacteria; phylum Verrucomicrobiota; class Verrucomicrobiia; order Limisphaerales; family UBA11358; genus UBA11358. Next base: position 37,157 of record JBEKBA010000009.1, on the reverse strand, counting down.
AATCCAGTTGATATTGATGGCATTCGGGTGGCGACCACTTTGCAGGAAGCCGTCGGTGAAGAAATTATCGGCCCACCCACAATTACAACTATTGGCCCGCCACCGGTAGTCACCAACACGGTCTATGCCGGCACGCCTGTGGTGCTTAGCGTGTTTGCGAACATTGATAGCCAGGATGCGACAATTGATCCGGAGTATCAGTGGTTGGGGAACGGGGTTCCCATCGCGGGTGCCTCAGGCCCGGGCAACGTCAATTACGTTTACACCAACTTCGACCCCACCCTGGCCGGACCCACTAATTTCAGCGTGGTTTTCTCGAATTATTATGGATTATCCATCACCAGTCAGGTTGCAACTTTGACCTTGCTGCCAGCCGGCCCGCCCGTCATAACCGAACAGCCGGTGGCGGCTTTGACCCGATACGTAAACGCGCCTGGATTTAGTTTGGGTGTGGCCGCAGTTGGAACGCCGCCGTTCACTTATCAGTGGTCACAAATCACCAATGGCGTCACCAACAGTTTATCCGGTCAAACAAACCAGATTTTGAGTTTGACCGACATCCAAGCCACCAACGGTGGAAATTACTTTTGCAGCATCGGCAACTCATATGGTTCCACCAACTCCGCGTCCGCACTTGTCAGCGTGATTGTTCCCACCGGCTATGCGGCGGCAGTCGTTGCCAACAATCCCTATGCCTATTGGACATTGGGTGAAACGACCAATGGGAATATTGTAACCAATGTAATAATCACTTCGATAGCCAATGGATCCGCATCTGCTCCTCCGATAACCGATGGCGTTTCGCTAAGTGATTTTGTGTGGCTCCACGATGATTGGGGCGGCAATGACGGGGCGGTGCTTGACCCCACCAACGTAGCTCTCGGTCAGCCCGGGCTTGTGGCCCCCGGCTTTCCAGCCGTCCATAATGCCATGTTTGTACCCCAGAATGGAGCTTACGCAAGGGTGAATATGCCGACTCTTACCAACATTGAACCGGTAATGACATTTGTTTGCTGGATTTATGTGCCGGGTGCCCCCAATGACGATGCATTTATAATGAATCGCGATTATAACAATAATGGCGGTTTTGGTATTGCCAATGGCCCGGAGTTTGTGGCTGATACCAATGGCAATCCCAATATGTTAGGTTATCAATGGGGTGGCGGGGACGTTGACCCGGCGGCACCGTTTGACGGCTATACGTGGACCAACTCGGGATTATATGTCCCTCCAACGACCTGGACATTCGTAGCGCTGGTGTTAAGCAATACTCAGGCTACCATGTACATGGGCACGAATGACGCCCCGTTGACGGTGGCCACCGCCAACCTGCCTTCGAACGTGGATCTAACTTTCCCGGGCACAAGCTATACGAATGTGTTTCCATTAATGCTTGGACGTTCGGGCTGGCCGTGGGCTGAATATCCAACGGCAGGAAACACCAATTCCTATGATTACGTGAATATAACCATGAGCGATGTGGCTGTCTTTACCAACGCGTTGACACCGACTAATGTTTATAAACTCTACCTGGCAGCCGAGGGTGAGCTAATCACTACGACCAATTCAGCGGGGAATGTGATATTAAGCTGGCCGGAGGGCACCCTGCAGTCCGCAACCAATGTCAATGGCCCTTACACTGCTATCGGTGGATCGCCAACTTCGCCCTATACAGTTCCGAATCCGAAAGGGGCGCGACAATTCTATCGAGTCAAAGAGTAAGATGATTAGGGACGGCATGGCCCCCAAGTCGCATCAAGGTGTGAGGGATGTGACTTGGGAGTCCGGATTTACGCTAATTGAACTGCTGGTTGTCATAGCAATCATTGCGATTCTGGCTGCCATGTTGCTGCCGGCCCTTGCCAGGGCCAAATTAAAGGCACAGCGCATTGAATGCCTCAGCAATCAGAAGCAACTGACCCTGGCCTGGATCATGTATTCGGATGACAATAGCGGACACCTGGTGCCGAATGCCGACACGACCGACGGAGGTGTTGTTGGATGGATTAAAGGGGTTTTGAGTTGGGCCAACAACAATTCCGATAACATCAATACGCTGTATCTGACCGTAGCCACAAATGCCCTGTTGGCTCCTTACAGCAGCGGAACCGCCGGCATCTACAAATGCCCCGGCGACACCCGGGCGTGCAATTTGGGACCGCGCGTGCGCAGTTACTCCATGAACGGCCAGATGGGTGGGGCTTCCACTGTTAAATCGTACGTCAATTGGACTCCGAGCGTGCAATATAGACTTTTTCTCAAGCAAACTGACATTATTAATCCGACACCCGTGAACGCATGGGTGTTCGTAGAGGAACACGCCGATTCCATCAATGACGGTTTTTTCTGGATCGATATGACTGACACAATTGATTGGTCGGACATACCGGCAAGTTATCACGGAGAGAGCGGGGTTTTGGCTTTTGCCGACGGTCATTCAGAGATACGCAAATGGACAGATAGTTCCATCTGCGACCGGCCGGTGACAGGAATTGGGTATGCCGAACACTCCGCCGCTGGTGGCGTGGATTTGCAATGGATTCAGTCCCATACCACTTCGCTGCAATAACACTTTTCCCTGTTTTCCACGGAATCATTCCCTTCGCATTGGTGCATTACCCTGCTGCTTCACAAACAGGTTCAGGTGGGTGTCTTTCAGGTGTTGAATCTAAATTTAAAGGCAACGGACAGCACGCGGCGGTCCTTGCGGACGGCCAATGCACCTGACGGCGCGGGGATGAGAGATAGGGTCCAGGAAATCGGGAACAAAAAAAAGCGGGAGCGCAGTGTAGTATCCCTACCATGGAAAGTGACACATTGCCGTCTTTCAACTTGTTTTGAAAAGCGGCTCTGCTATTCAAGGCGCAGTGAGCAATAATTTCCGATTGGGTGTTCTGGGCTCGGGCAAAGGTTCCAATTTTGCGGTCATTGCCGACGCCATCGCAGCGGGGAAAATTCCAGCGGAAGCCGCCGTCGTGCTGAGCGATGTTGCGGACGCGGGAATTTTATGGCACGCGCGTGAACGGAAAATTCCGGCGCAATTCATTTCGCCGGGAAAATTCCGCACGAAACTGGAGGAGGAGGCCGAGCGGGCGTTTGTCGAGGCGTTGAACGCGGCGCGGGTGGATTTGATCGTGCTCGCGGGTTTCATGCGGGTGTTGAAGGGGGAATTTTTGCGCGCATATGAAGGACGCATCGTAAACGTCCATCCGTCGTTGTTACCGTCGTTTCCCGGACTCGAGGCGTGGAAGCAGGCGCTCGATCACGGGGTGAAGGTGACGGGTTGCACGGTGCATTTTGTGGACGCGGGCGTGGACGCGGGAGCGGTCATCGGCCAGCAAAGCGTGCCCGTGCTGGACAACGACACACCGGAGTCGTTGCACCAGCGGATTCACGTGGCGGAACACGAGCTTTATCCGAAATGCGTGGCGGCGATTGCGCGGGGGGAGATTTCGGTTGTGGGAAGAAAGGTGGTTTGGAGGCAGCGTGACGCTGCACTCAATGATAAACAATAACCTCGTATGGACACGGATGCCCCTTGCGGGGTGGCCAATGCGCCTGACGGCGCGGGGATGGGGAGGAAATAGGGAACAAAAAACGGGAACGCAGCGCGGCGTCCTTGCGGACGGCCATCACCATTGAAAATGACATATTACCCGAAAAAGAAGAAGGTGGCGCTTCCGCGCCGGACTTGGCAGATTAAACCGGTGACGCGCGTGAAGGATTCAGCAAAGCAGTATTCGCGGCGGCGCATGAAAACTGATTTGCAACAGCGAGATGGGTAAAAAATTGAAATTGGGTCTGCCGAAAGGCAGTTTGCAGGAAGCCACCATCCAAAAGATGGCGAAGGCGGGTTTCAACATATCCGTCAGCAGCCGTTCCTACATTCCACACGTGGATGATGACGAACTGGAAATCCGGCTCATCCGCGCGCAGGAAATCAGCCGTTATGTGGAACATGGTTATCTGGATTGCGGCATCACCGGTCACGATTGGGTGATGGAAAACGGCTCGAACGTGCACGAGGTCGGCGAATTTCCTTTCAGCAAGGCCACGCGCCAGCCGGCGCGCTGGGTATTGTGCGTACCGGAAAATTCGCCGGTAAAGTCGGTGAAGGATTTGAAAGGCAAACGCATCGCCACGGAGGTAGTGAACCTCACGAAGAAATATCTGCGCAGGAACGGCGTGAAGGCGGCCGTGGAATTTTCGTGGGGCGCGACGGAGGTGAAGGCGCATGAACTCGTGGACGCCATCGTGGAGGTCACCGAAACCGGCTCATCGCTGCGCGCCAACAAATTGCGCATCGTGGACACACTTATGATTTCGACGCCGCGACTTATTGCCAATCATGTGTCGTGGAAGGACAAATGGAAGCGTCAAAAAATCGAGACGCTGGCCATGCTGCTCAAAGGCGCGTTGGAAGCGGAGGCGAAGGTTGGTTTGAAGATGAACATCGCCGAGAAAAATCTGGCGGCGCTGCTGAAAAGCCTGCCCGCGCTGCGCAACCCGACGATTTCCAATTTGAGTTTAAAAGGCTGGGTTGCCGTTGAAACAATCATTGATGAACATATCGTCCGTGAATTGATTCCGAAACTGAAAGCCGCGGGCGCGGAAGGAATCATTGAATATCCGCTGAACAAAGTGGTATATTGACCGTCGAAATCCTATGGGTTCAATTAAAAAACGCCGCAAGGCCAAGATCAACAAACATAAACGGCGCAAGAAACTGCGCTTGAATCGTCACAAGAAGCGCCTCTGGCAGAAGTAATTTCCGCCGTGCGGTTCATCATCCGCTTGCGGGCGACACGCGCATTTGCCGCCGTCCGCAGGCGGGCTTTGTCCCGGGTTGCGCGGCAAATTTCCGCCGATGAAACATCAGTTTGAAAAGCATTACACGCGCGACGAAGCGCGCGCGATGCTGCCGCAAATCCGCAAATGGCTGGAGCGGCTCAATCAGCATCGCAAGGATTTGGAACGTTTCGACAAGCACATGGGCGGAATGACGGAACAGGGGAAGGACATCGGCGGCGAGACGGTCAATAACTGGATCCGCACGCTGGCGGATATGCAGGAGATTCTCGCCGGATTTCAGCGCCGGCAGATTTTTATCAAGGATTTGTCGCGGGGGTTGATTGATTTTCCGGCCATCATCGGCGGCAAGGAGGTATTTCTCTGCTGGGAACAGGACGAAGACGACATTGAATTCTGGCACGATCTTGAAACGGGTTTTGGCGGACGCGAGAAGCTGTAAAAATTCTCACTTAAGGCTTTGCACCCGTCCCGTGTGCCGCGGATTGGCGCGGAACATCGGCCACGAACTTTTTGCCAGCGGCGGCAAGCCGCGGTTTGAGTTGATGGCGCACAGAAATCGGACGTTGCCGAAATAGATTGTTCCATCGCCGCCAATGACGGGAGACCCGAAGGTGTTTTTATCGTCGTTATTGGTATCGGTGTTTAACTGCCATTGTTGCCGGCCGTCCCGTCCGATCGCGATCAAATCACGCCATGGCGCGGAAAAATAGATCACGCCGCCCGCCGCCACGGCGGGAGTCGCGTCAATCAAATCAGGAGAGTTCAAGCCCCAACGTTCCTTTCCATCGCTGCTGATGGAAACATTCCGTTCGTTGACCGACAAGTAAAGATTTCCATTTTCATCCAGCACAGGTGAAGACTCCGTCGTGCCGCCAAGATGCAGGCGCCAAAGTTCCCGGCCGTCCGGTTTCAGCGCGTAAAGATTTCCGTCCGTGGAAGTGAAATAAATCGCGCCGTCCGCGCCGATGGCCGGCGAGGAAATGATGGGTCCACCGGTCGTGAATGACCACAATAGTTTTCCGTCAGGCTTGAGCGCATAAAATTTTTTGTCATGCGAGCCGAAAAGAATTGTTCCGTCCGCGCCAATCGCCTATGAAGAGACGACAATGTTGCCCGTGGCGAAAATCCATTTTTGCGATCCGTCGGAATTGAGCGCATAGAAATTTTTGTCCCACGAACCGAAATAGATCGTCCCATCCGCGCCAATCGCCGGCGAAGAATCAATCCAGGCGCCGGTGGCAAAAGTCCATTTCAATTTCCCCCGCGGGGTGACGGCGTAAAATTTTCGATCCCGCGAACCGAAATAAATTGTCCCGTCATCGCCGATTGACGGAGAGGACTGGATTTCGCGTCCGGCCCGAAAAATCCATTTGACCCCGCCTTGCGGCGTTGCGGCGAGCAGCCTGGCATGAAATGTTCCCACATAAATTGTTCGGTCGGGCGCGATGGCCGGTGAAGAATCGGCCCACATATCCGGCAAGGGCAAGGACCACAAAATCGTTGGGGGGGATTGCGCGAAACAAACGAGCCGCGCGCTCAAATAAAAGACGGAAAGAGCAAGGCAGATTTTCCGGGACGGTTTCATTTCGGACGTCAGTTAATCGTCAAAACGGTCAAACGGCAAATTCAATTCGCGCCGTCAAACTTGCCACTGCCGCGTTTGCGAACTACCCTTGGTGTCTTATGGAAAAAGTTGTTGTCATCGGTTCGGGATGCGCAGGTTGGACGGCGGCGCTTTACACGGCGCGAGCGGATTTGAAACCGGTGGTGCTTACCGGTAAACAACCCGGCGGGTTGCTCACCACGACGAGCATCGTGGAAAATTTCCCCGGTTTTCCGGAAGGCGTGGACGGCTACGAGCTAATGACGCGGATGCAAAAGCAGGCCGAACGTTTTGGAGCGAAAACCAGTTTTGGCACGGTTGAAAAGGTTGATTTTTCCAAACGACCCTTCGCGCTTACCGTCGACGGCGAAATAATCGAAGCAGAAACCGTCATCATCGCCACCGGCGCGAGCCATAAACACCTGGGCGTACCAGGCGAGGATTTGCTGGAAACCAAAGGCGTGACTTATTGCGCCACCTGCGACGGCGCGCTGCCGGTTTTTCGCAACCAACCGCTCGTTGTGGTCGGCGGCGGTGATTCCGCGTGCGAAGAAGCTCTTTATTTGACGCGCTTTGGCTCGGTCGTGCATCTCGTGCATCGGCGCGATTCGTTGCGCGCGTCAAAAATCATGGCTGAACGGGTTCACGCGCATACCAAAATCAAACCGGTTTGGGATTCCGCCGTGATGAAAGTTCTCGACGTGAAGCAGGACAAGGTGACCGGCGTGAAATTGAAGAACCTCAAGACCGGCGCGGAATCCGTTTTGCCGTGCGCGGGCGTGTTCATTGCCATCGGTCACGGGCCGAACGGGGAAATTTTCAATGGACAAATTGAAATGGACACAGACGGCTTCATCGTTCCCAAGCGCGGCACGATGACGAATGTGCCGGGCGTGTTTGTGGCGGGCGACTGCGCAGATCGCGTTTATCGTCAGGCCGTTACGGCGGCCGGCGCGGGTTGCGCGGCGGCGATTGATGCGGAAAGATTTTTGGCAGCGGAAAATCAATGACGCCAAAGCTGTCCGTCACTTCACGTCCTGCAGCTTGAAACGCACGCTGGTGAGGCCGGTTTTGAAATCAATTTCAACTGGCGTGGCGATTTTTCGAAACGTGTCCAGCATCGCAAAATTATCCGGCAACACGTCGGCGGTGAAGCCAATAATGCCCTGTTGGTCCGCGACTTTTGCCGCATGCCGCAGCAGAAACGCCGCGATACCGCGCCGCTGGAAATTCTCCTGCACGACTACCGCAACTTCCGCCCAGTTCGTCGCCGGGTCGCGGTAGTAGCGCGCCACGGCGATGAGCCTTTGGCGGCCTTCCCATGGGATTTCGCCAACGATGGCCATCGCATCGCGGTAGTCGAGCGTGACCATCCGCTGCAGCGTCTCGTGCGGCAGATGTTTCAACTGGGAGAAATAGCGCTGGTAAATCGTTGAGGGCGTGTGCGAATAGAAAAGTTCCTTCAGCAAATTTTCATCCGTCGGTTGGATTGGACGAAAGTGGATCTTCAGATCACCGGCGAACCCATGGTCAATCTCAAATTTTTTCGGATACGGCTGCAGACCCGGCGGCAGGGCGATTTGGTTCGGGTGGACAAGCCGGGCTTCACGCGCCTGCCGCAACAGTTCGTCGCGGAATTTCGGATGGGCGATGTGGATGAGCGCCAGCGTGCGTTCGCGGACGGTTTTGCCGTACAGATACGCCACACCGTATTCGGTGACGACGTAATGAACATCGGCACGAGTGGTGACGACGCCCGCGCCGGTCTTAAGCCAGGGTACGATGCGTGAGATTTTTCCGTCGCGCGTGGTCGAGGGCAGGGCGATAATCGGCTTGCCGCTTTCCGCGCGCGCCGCGCCGCGCATAAAATCAAGCTGGCCGCCGAAGCCGCTGTAAAATTTCCCGCCGATGGAATCCGCGCAGACCTGGCCGGTCAAATCCACTTCAATCGCCGAACTGATGGCGATCATGTCGCGGTTGCGCGCGATCTGGAACGGATCGTTCGTGAATTCCGTTGGACGAAACTCGAATGCGGGGTTGTCATGGATGTAATCGTAAAATTCCCGGTTGCCAAAGCAAAAACTCACTACGATTTTTCGCGGCAAGAGCGTTTTGCGATGACCGTTCAAAACGCCGGATTCGATCAACGGCACGACTGCCTCGGTGATCATTTCCGTGTGCATACCCAGGTCGCTTTTGTCCTTAAGCGCGACGAGAACCGCGCCAGGGATGGTGCCGATGCCGGTCTGCAACGTTGCGCTGTCCGGCACAAGCGACTCGATGAACCCGGCGATTTTTTTTGCTTCCGGCGTGATAGCTTCCATTGGAAATTCCAGCAACCGCCGGTCGCTTCTGACCATCGCATCGAGCGCGCTGACGTGGACGAAGCTGTCGCCGAGCGTGCGCGGCATATATGGATTTACTTCGGCGACGACAAAAGTTGCCGACTCGACGGCAGCTTTGACCACGTCCACGGAAACGCCGAAGCTGCAAAAGCCGTGCGCGTCCGGCGGGCTGACCTGGACCAACGCGAAGTCGAGGTGTAATCTTTTTTCGCGGAACAGGCGCGGAATTTCCGATAAAGACAGCGGGGTATAATCGGCCACGCCTTCGTTGACCGCGTCGCGAACATTGCCACCGATGAAAAACGAATTCTGCCGGAAATTTTCCAGCAAATCGCGACGCGCATAAGGCGCGCTACCGTGCGTGAGGATGTGCAAAACCTCAACATCGTAGATTTCCGGCGCGCGGGCGGCGAGGGTTTCAATTAAAAGTTGCGGGGCAGCGCAGCCGGAGCCGATAAATACCCGCATGCCGCTGCGCAATCTTGCGAGCGATTCCGCCGCGGGCATCCACGGGAGAACAGATTCATCCATGCGGTTTGCAAATTAATGCAAACAGTTTTTTTTGCGAGCATTTCATCCGCTCAAAAGCTGCAAGTCGCCAACATTTCCCAGCGGACTTGCTACAAGGTTTGAGCGAAGCTATTCTTGCGGCGCCGTTTTGCCGGCAACCAAAATGACGCCGATCTCGCTCGAACAAGTCATTCCCGAACTCCGGGACGCCATTGGTCCGGTGATTCTTATTTCCGGCGTGGGCTTGTTGCTGCTGACGATGACCAACCGGTTGGGTCGTGCCATTGATCATGCGCGACGGTTGCAGCGTGAATTGTCCGAACGTGCCGAACAAGAACGGTCGCGGACGTTGGCGCAAGTGGGAATCATTTATCGCCGCGCGCGGATCATTCGATTAAGCATCATGTTGGCCGCCCTAAGCGCCTTGCTGGCAACGGTGCTCATCATCACGTTGTTTGTGGGAGCGCTGTTGCAATGGGATTATTGGTTGATAGTGAGTTTCATCTTTATTGCCTGCATGATATCGCTTGCCGCTTCGCTCATTATGTTCATCTGCGACATCAATCTATCCTTGCACGCGCTCAAGCTTGAATTAAAAATCGACGAGTCAATACAATCCGGTTGAACGCTGTTTAAGGCTGATCAAGAGAGCGAAACCAAAGTTGAAGAACGGATTTTAAGTCGCAGCCCAAATTTAATTTAATTCCCACTTTACCGCGTCACATTCAATCGGCGACAGGTCCTTGGAGAATTTCAGGAATATGTGCCTCGTATTCACTGGAGTTATGTGCGCCGGGTCGTGATTGTATACGGCGGCTCTTTGAGCAAGCAGCGGTTTTTTGCATTACGTTTTAATTCTTCATTGACGCCAGGGTGCGAGTCGTTAAAACTCCGCCTCGGTTTTCGAGAAAACAATTTTATTGGAGAAGGTAAAATTATGGCAGTCAAAGTTGCAATCAACGGTTTCGGTCGCATTGGGCGACTCGTGTTTCGCGCCATTGCCGAACAAGGTCTTATCGGCAAGGAAGTCGAAGTTGTCGCGGTCGGGGACATCGTCTCGGCGGACAATCTCGCTTACCTGCTCAAATACGATTCCATTCAAGGCCGCTTCACCGGCACGGTCAGTTCGAAGAAATCCGCCGCCGACAAAACCGACGACGATGTTCTCATCGTCAACGGCAAGGAAATCAAAGTTGTCAGCGCCAAGACTCCGGCGGAATTGCCGTGGAAAGCGCTCGGCGTTGAAGTCGTCATCGAATCCACCGGCCTGTTCACCGACGCAGACAGGAACAATCCCAAATCCGCTTACGGCCACATCACCGCCGGCGCAAAAAAAGTCATCATTTCCGCTCCAGCCAAGAACGAAGACATCACGGTGGTCATGGGAGTGAACCACGAGAAATATGACGCCGCGAAGCATCAGGTCATCTCGAACGCAAGCTGTACGACGAACTGCCTTGCGCCGGTTGTCCATGTGTTGCTCAAGGAAGGTTTCGGCATCGAGGAAGGATTGATGACAACGGTTCACAGCTACACTGCGACTCAAAAAACGGTTGACGGTCCAAGCAAAAAGGATTGGAAAGGCGGTCGCAGCGCAGCGATCAATTTGATTCCGTCCACGACCGGCGCGGCCAAAGCGGTTGCGCTCGTTTGCCCCGAAGTGAAAGGCAAATTGACCGGCATGGCATTTCGCGTGCCGACGCCGACGGTTTCCGTCGTTGACCTCACGATTCGCACGGTGAAGGAAACGAGCTATGCGGAAATTTCAGCCGCGATGAAAAAGGCGAGCGAAACGTATCTCATTGGAATTCTTGGCTTTACGGAAGACGAAGTGGTGAGCAGCGATTTCATTCATTGCCAGTTGTCGTCCATTTTCGATTCCGGTTCCGGCATCGAATTGAACAAGCGTTTCTTCAAGCTCGTGAGCTGGTATGACAACGAATGGGGTTACAGTTGCCGCGTGGCCGATTTGATGAAATACATGATCGGTAAGGGGCTGTAAGCTCGAACTGAAATTCAAAACGGCGATCTGGAGACAGATCGTTGATTTTATTTTCCCGTTTGCGGTTCCACCTGAATCACTTTGTTCCGTTCCAATTTTTCCAACTTGGGCGCGATGACGACCTGGCAATAAGGCGCGTTAGAATTGTTATCGTAGTATTCCTGATGATAATCCTCGGCTTGGTAAAACTTTGTGAACGGCACGATTTCCGTGACAATGGGATGCTTGAAATTCTCCTGCGCTTCAAGCATTGACTTCTCCGCGATCAGTTTTTGTTTTTCGTTTCGATAAAGAATAATGGAGCGATAGGATGTGCCTTCGTCCGCACCCTGACGGTTCAGCGTGGTCGGATCATGCGCCTGCCAGAAAACCTCGAGAAGTTTCGCGTAGGAAATTTTGGCGGGATCAAATTTTATTTCTGTGACTTCGGCATGACCGGTTGTCTCGGTGCATACTTCCTGATAAGTCGGGTTATCCGTGTGGCCGCCGGCGAATCCGCTCGTCACGGAAATGACACCGGGCACCCGTTCAAAGACGGCTTCCATGCACCAGAAGCAGCCGCCGCCGAGATCGGCGATTTCGGTTTTGTCCGTTGTGATTGTATTCATGGAATTGGTTGGTTGAGCGAGCGCAGTAAAATCCAGTGCGCCGACAGTCAACAAAAAAAACAAGGTGCTTTTCATTTTGGTTTCGACATCTTCAGTTTGGCAGTTTCAAACCGAAGAACATTACCGCATTTTCAATCAATCTGCCGCCGGTTTGTCTAAATGTTCGCCCGGCGGCAGGTCGGCGAATTTTTCAAAATGTTCCGGGCGCAGTGGCTCGGAAATCACGTGCTCGCCGTTGAACCATTTACCGAGGTCGATCAGTTTACAGCGATGAGAACAAAACGGTCCGTGGGGCATTGCAAGCCAGTCCCCTTTCTTTTTGCAAGCAGGACAAGTGACCTTTGTGCCGCGCTCACTCATCGTTAATTGGCAATCAACATCCGGTTCGATGACAAAAGTGAAATGTACGCTTCGAGAATGTTTTCGGTTTCATTCAGCGTTGGATCGGGAGGCAACGTTTTTACCTCGGTTTTTCGACTTGTTATCGTAGCGTTGGTGTTTGTTCCAAAATATGTTCCAAAATGGTTGGTGAAATTGAAATCAAAGCCATAAATGACGTTGTTCGTCGTTGTCAACGCCTCCGGCGGCGGCAGGCCGGGCTGATTGGAATTTTCGACGGTGATTTCATAGATTTTTTCATTTGGCGGTTTGCGCGCGGCGCGTTCGGCATCGCGCGCCTTTTCGCGCGCCTCACTCATCCGACGTTCCTTCAATGCGTCGCGCTCGTTGAGCGTGACGGTATTGTCCGCCTGCATTTTTTGGAATTCATCAATGTCCTGCCGGATATAAATGAAATCCTGGTTGGTGGCGATGTCTGCTTTTGAAAGTTGACGCAAATCCGCGACGTAAGGCTGTACCAGGTTGAGTTTTTCGTAATCCACACTGGGAATGGTGTCCCAAGGCAGTGGGTTTTCGAGCGAGGTTTCGCCAATTTTAGTGGAATAACTCAATGTGTCCGGCAACACGATGTCCGGGGTCACGCCTTTCAACTGCGTGGAAGCACCGCTGACACGGTAGAATTTGCGGATGGTAATTTTGACGGTGCCGGGATCGTTGCTGGCGGACTCATTTTTCTGCCAGACGAACGGGCGCAGGGGATTCAGGCTTTGTACCGTGCCTTTGCCGTGCGTGGAGGTGTCACCGACGATGAGTGCGCGCCCGTAATCCTGCAACGCTGCTGCGGCGATTTCCGCAGCGGATGCGCTGAAGCGGTTAACGAGGACGACCAGCGGGCCTGTGTAAAGGACGGAAGGATTGTCATCGTCGTCCACGGCCACCCGGCCATCGGGCGCGCGAACGAGCACGACGGGGCCGTCTTTGATGAACAGGCCGACAAATTTGATTGCCTCTTCAAGCGAGCCGCCGCCGTTGTCGCGCAAATCAATGACGATGCCCGCAACGTTTTCCCGCTCAAGTTTTTTGATCAGATTTGCAACATCAACCGAGCAGAATCGCTGCATTGAATGCCCTTCGTTGCCGGATAAATCAACCGGGGCGTAAAACGAGGGCAAATCAATAACCCCGAGACGGTTGGTACCACCGTGGCTGTCGGGCAATTCGATTAATTGAGCTTTGGCTTCCGAATCTTCGAGTTTGATTTCGTCGCGGACCAAGCTCACAACATGACGTGCACCCGGATCGTCGGCGGAACTGATAGTCAGGCGAACTTCGGTGTTTTTGGGTCCGCGAATCAATTGGACGACTTTGCCGAGATCCATGTCCACCACGTCCACGGGCGGTTTGCCGCCTTGCGCGACGGCGAGGATGCGGTCGTTTTCCTTGAGCAGTTTGCTTTTGGCCGCCGGGCCGCCGGAAACAAGCGCGGCAATGGTGCAGTAGCCGTCCCTGTCCACCAGTTGTGCGCCGATGCCGAAAAGGGACAGGCTCATTTCAATGGAAAAATCCTGCGCGTGCTCGGTATTGAAATAATCCGAATGCGGGTCGTAGGCGTGCGTGAGCGCTCCAAGGTAGGCTTGCAATAGATCGCCGTTGTCCCATTCACTGAATGTGCGCAGCCCACGGTCATAGCGGCGCTTGAGTGCGTCCGTGATTTCCTCAAAATCTGATTTTGACAATGCGGCGATGGCAGTGTCATTGGTCGGCGAAAACTCGCGATTGAGTTTTTCTTGCAGATATTCGTAAAGCAGTCGCTGCCGCCAGAGCCGTTTCGCCTCGGCGAGGTTTTTTGGATACGGCGCGTCATGGCGGTCCAGCAAAATCCGCTCGTCGGTGTTGAATCTGAATTTGTCGTGCTTCAGCAAATCGTCCACATAGGCGACGTGTTGTTGCAGGCGCTCCAGAAAACACTGAAAAATTTCGCAGGCCGGCTTGAGGTTGGCGCTGCCGGAATCATTGACGGTGAGCGTGTCAAGATTTGTCCGGTAATGGGCGAATCCGGCGATGTCCGATTGCAGGAAATGAAGATGCTGTGGATCGAGTGTCTCCAGATAACCGTCGAAGAATTTTCCCGACATTTCCTCGTCGAGCGGCTGCTGCGAGTAATGATATTCCTCCATCAATCGCGCCGTGACGTAGGCGATGCGCCCATCATTCGGGCCGGGTGTCAACCGCGCGGGCGTGTTGGTGGGAACAGTATCGCCGAATGCGTTACAATGCAGCACAGCCATCAGCACGGCGAACGCAGAAATTTTTAATCCAAAATTTTGAAACACAGTTTTATAATGACGCATTATGATTTGCACAATTTAGACCTAGTATGGCATAAATTGTTCAGGAAGGAAACATTTTGAATGACCCGGTGCTTTTGGAGTCAAAGAACTGAATTGCAATTTAAATTCAAATTCTTACAATTTGACGAACCAAAAACATGAAGACCATTATCAAATTAACGACAGCTTGTTTCCTGGCAACAGCAGCCTGCCTATTGCAGGGTTGCTCGACCCATTCACAGCCCCTCCCAAACGCCGCCGGCATAAGCAGCACAAATTTATTGAGTGATTTTAACTCCCGCGCCAGTTATGCCGTCGGCATGATGACGGGCGAACGTTGGAAACAACAGGGGATTGAATTGAATAATGACGTGTATTTTCGCGGCTTGGAGGACGCCCAAGCCGGCACGAATATGCTGATGACCGAGCAGGAAGTGCACGCCGTGTTGAACCAGTTTCAACAAATGCTGTTCGCCAAGCAGCAAAAAATGCACGCGGAGCTTGGTGAGAAAAACAAAGCGGAAGGCGAAGCATTTCTGGCCACCAATAAGAATAATTCCGGCGTCGTCACCTTGCCAGATGGCTTGCAATATAAAATTCTCACTAACGGCAGCGGTGAAATGCCCGGACCCGGTGACACCGTCACAGTAAATTACCGCGGCACGTTCATTGACGGCAAGGAATTTGACAGTTCGGCCAGAGCCGGCCGTCCTGCGCAATTTCGCGTCGGCGGCGGAGTCATTCGCGGCTGGACAGAAGCGTTGACGCACATGAAAGCCGGTTCCAAGTGGCAACTATTCATTCCGGCAGAACTTGCTTATGGCGAACAGGGTAATCGCGCCATTCCGCCAAACGCGACTCTGATTTTTGAAGTCGAACTGCTTTCGATCGAGCATCCCAAACCGGTGACCAGCAACATCATCGAAGTACCTTCGGCGGACGAAATAAAAAGCGGTGCTAAGATCGAAGTCATCAAGCCTGAGGACGTCGAAAAGCTTCAGAATCAGGCAACAAACGCGGCTAAGTAATTCCGGTTTTTTACGCAGCGCCGCAATGCCTTGAACATAGGCGGCGTTTTCATGTCAATTTCCTTGAGCGAATATGAAACACATTGTAAAACCCACGTTCGGATTTTTCTCGGCGTTGGTCGGCGCGCTGATTGCCGTCGCAGCCCTTCATTTATCGTCTTGGGGCAAGGACACCGCCCCGAACATCACGGTTGAAACAACGCCCGTAAACCGCGACGCCAAGCTTGGCAACAGTTTCGCGCCCGTCGTCAAAAAAGTCGCGCCGAGTGTTGTCAACATTTACTCCACGCACATTGTTCATATCCGCCCGATGCGCAATCCGTTGTATAACGACCCTTTTTTCCGCCAATTTTTTGGCGACCAATTTCAGAATGATGAACGCGAACGCACACGCAAGGAGCAAAGCCTCGGCTCCGGTGTCATCATCTCGCCGGATGGATATATTTTGACGGCCAATCACGTCGTGGACGGCGCGGACGAAATCAAGGTGGCCATTGACGACGGGAAGAAAGAATATACCGCGAAAGTCATCGGCACCGATCCGCCGACAGACGTGGCTGTTCTAAAAATTGACGCGAAAAATTTGCCGGCCATCACATTAGGCGATAGTGACCAGCTTGAAGTTGGCGACATTGTCCTCGCCATCGGCAATCCTTTTCGCGTCGGCCAGACCGTGACGATGGGCATTGTCAGTGCGCTCGGTCGCAGCGGACTTGGATTCAACGGCTACGAAGATTTCATTCAGACCGACGCGGCGATCAATCCCGGTAATTCCGGCGGTGCGCTCGTGGATGCCGAAGGCCGGCTTGTCGGCATCAACACCGCCATTATCAGCAGTAGCGGTGGCAATCAGGGCATCGGTTTTGCCGTGCCCATCAACATGGCGCGTCACGCCATGGAACGCCTCATCAGCGGCGGCAAAGTCACGCGCGGCTATCTCGGCCTCAAATTGCAGGACATTAACGCGGACCTCGCCGAACAATTTGGTTTGCCCGACCAAAGCGGCGCGTTGGTGGATGATGTGCTGCTCAATACGCCGGCGGAAAAGGGCGGCATCAAGTCCGGCGACGTCATCACCGCTTTCAACGGCAAACCTATCAGTGATTCGGAGAGCCTCATGCTGGCGGTTTCCGAATGCGCACCGGGAACCGCTGCCACGGTGAAATTACTTCGCGACGGACAACCCCAGACAATTAAAGTGACGCTTGGAGAATTGCCCGACGACGCGATGGAAAGCCAAAGCGAGCAAAACAATTCTGATTCCGACAACAACCTGACGGCCGACGCGCTTGACGGCGTAACTGTCGCCGATTTGGATCAGCAAATACGGGAGGAACTGAAAATCCCCGCCAACATCAACGGTGCGATTGTCACGGACGAGGATCAAGATTCAAATTCCGCCGAGGCCGGTTTACAGCGTGGCGATGTCATCGTGGAAATCAATCGCCAGCCGGTGAGCGACGCCGATGACGCGGTGAAACTCTGCACCAAAGCCAAAGGCGATCAGATTCTGCTCAAAATCTGGCGGCGCGACGGAGACCTTGCCGGTACGCGCTACTTGAGTGTGGATAACACGAAGACCGACACGAAATAAAACCCGCTTCGTTGGGACATTTTGTCCGCGTGCGGTTTTGACAAATCGCCCCCAACGGGCACATTCTTCCGAAAATCACCGTGCCATGGTGATTACCTATGCCTGTTCAATACAAAGATTATTACGAAAGCCTTGGCGTGCCGCGTACCGCGAGCGCCGACGAAATAAAAAAGGCCTTCCGCAAGCTCGCGCGACAGTATCATCCCGATGTCGCGAAGGACAAAAAGCGCGCCGAGGAAAAATTCAAGGAAATCAACGAAGCCTACGAAGTCTTAAGCGATCCGGCCAAGCGCAAAAAATACGACGAACTTGGCGCGGACTGGAAATCCGGCGCGGAATTCCGTCCGCCGCACGGCTACGAAAATTTCAGCGGTGGACGAACCTATTCGCGCGGCGGTGGTGCGAACGCGCAGGATTTTGAATTCGGCGGCACGGGCTTCAGTGATTTCTTTGAGCAATTGTTTGGTTCGCGAATGCGCGGGGGTGGATTTGGCCAGCACGGAAATTTCGCCCAAGAAGAGCCTGCCGAACGCGGGCGCGACGTTGAAGGCGACATCATGGTCACCCTCCAAGAAGCCACGCGCGGCTCGGTTCGTTCCGTCAATGTACGCCACAACATCGGGCGCTCCATCAAAACTGAAACGCATCAGGTCAAAATTCCACCCGGTGTGACTGAGGGAAAAAAATTGCGACTGGTTGGACGCGGCGAAGCCGGCGCGCATGGCGGAGCGGCGGGCGATTTATATTTACGCGTGCGGCTCGCGAAACATCCCGATTTTGATGTCGAGGATCACAATTTGATTCACGAAGCCGAACTTGCACCGTGGGAAGCCGTGCTCGGCGCGGAAATTTTTGTTCCAACGCTTGACGGCCTCGTTAAAATAAAAATTTCGCCCGGTACGCAAGGCGGACAAAAACTCCGCGTGCGTGGACGCGGCCTGCCGCAACGCGATGGTTCGCATGGTGATTTGATTGTAGTTACGCGGATTGCCGTGCCCGAAAAAATTTCGGACGCGGAGAAAAAATTGTGGGAAGAACTCAAGCGTGAATCCAAATTCAATCCGCGAAGTTGAATTAAAATGCCCGCAACCTCCAAAATAATTCTCATCACCGGCGTTTCACGTGGACTCGGGCGCGCGCTGACGGAGGAATTCATCAGGCTCGGCCACATTGTCCTCGGCTGCGGCCGGTCGGGAAATGAAATCGTACAATTGCAAAAACAATTTCCCGCGCCGAACGACTTTGCCACCGTGGACGTTTCTTCCGACGAACAAGTCGCCGCGTGGGCGAAGCGCGTTTTGCCGTCTCACGGCGCGCCCGATTTGCTGCTCAACAATGCCGCACTCATCAACCGCAACGCCAGACTTTGGGAAATCCGCGCGGACGAATTTTCGCGCGTCATGGACGTGAACATCAAAGGTGTGGCGAACGTCATCCGCCATTTTGTTCCCGTGATGGTCGCGCGCTGCGCCGGCGTCGTCGTGAATTTCAGTTCCGGCTGGGGACGCTCGACGGACGCGGAAGTCGCGCCATATTGCGCAACAAAGTGGGCGATAGAAGGACTCACGCAGGCGCTCGCGCAGGAATTGCCGCCGGGCATGGCCGCCGTTCCACTCAATCCCGGTATCATCGACACCGACATGCTGCGCAGTTGTTTCGCCGGCGGCGCATCCAATTTCCCAGCGGCAGATGAATGGGCAAAAATCGCTGTGCCGTTCCTGTTGAGAATAAATTCCGCCGACAATGGAAAACAATTGAGTGTGCCAGTGGGGTGAATGAGTGGGAATTTTACTAAAAGGATTACCCCAATAATGTCTGCGGCTTGACCGGGTTGGACGCTGGCTTTAGGCTGAATTGATGTCGGACGCGTCCAAAAAGAAAAGGACCCGGGCAGTGATGCTCGGCGTCGGCCTTGATTCCGACGGGCACAAGCGGCTGACGACCGGACCCAATTTCGCGCTGGTCGGCGGCTCGCAGGAGACCCACGAGCAAATGACCGAGAAAACCATCAAGATTAACGAAAAACTCAAGGCGCGCGGCAAACAACTTGAAACCGTCAGCCGCGAGGAGTTCGACGACATTGCCCACGAAGTCGGGTTAAAGAAGGCCAAACCGCCCCGCTCGAAGCAATAAAACCTGCCGCTCATTTTGCCGCGGCAATCGGGCTGCGACGGTTGCAAACTCATTCGCGTTTTTAATCCAGCAAAGCAAGTTTCCGTCCATTTGCTGGTATTTACAAAACGGAAGTTGACAGATGAAAATAATTGGACGAGTAGTAATCATGAGTGCTTCACGAAAACATCAAGCGTGGGTCAATGTGGCAGTGTTTGAAAATGTGAACGACGGGAAAATACTTGAAGCATTTTTCAGAAATAAAGGACTTGAGGCCCGGATTTATGATGACAGAGCGTTTCGGTATTTTTTGTTTTTGCGTCCGCCGTGCGTAACGTATCGGATTCAAGTCCGTCAAAATCACTTGGAGAGCGCAGGTGAGCTTTTAAACATGAACGCGCCGGCCATTTTGGAAAACGCGCTTCATTGTCCATCCTGCGGCTCACTGCGCGTGAGTTATCCGCAAATGACGCGTAAATTTATTATGCCGACGGTGTTGTTGCATCTCGGAATTGTTTTTCGTGTCATTGAACACGAGTGCTACTGTGAAAATTGTCACCACATTTGGAATTTACCCAAAGACGGCGCCGCTGCCGTTCACAAAGTCCGCACAGTCAAACCATTTCCGTTTTAAGCGCCAACAAATTGCCGCCTATAAACTTGCTGGCTGATACGGCGGACTAAAAATTATTTTCTTCTTTCTTGGAAAGGATCGCAATGATGATAGAGATCAAGATTGAAGAAATCTTTGCAAAATTGCGCGGGATTTCTGCGGTGATTGATGTAAAATGGTTTTCCAGCTGCGCGTATTTCCTGTTTCAATATTTTCAGGCCGGTCATCAATGTAAATAATTTCCGCGCCGCGCCGTCCACTCGTCGCTTCCATCGCCTCGTAAATCTTCGCGCCCGGTTTCATCGCGCCGACTTCGTAGGAAAAAATATAGCCGTCAAAATTTTGGAAGAACGGAAAATTGCGGCAGATGTGTTCGATGGCCAGGTCGTTGGTGTTTGAGAAAATGTAGGTTTTGAAACCACGCTGCCGCAATTCGGCATGTAAATCAATCATTAGCTGGATTGGCGTGAAGATGGCGGTAAAAAATTCACTGAATTCTTCGATTGCACCGCTGAATCCAGTCATCATACACACTCGCTCAAAAAATTCCTGTCGTGTGAGCCGGCCGGATTCGTAATCAATGATGAAGCGGGATTGTTCGATGAGCGGCTGGATTTTGTCGGACGACAAATTGCTTCGGGCGGCGATTCGACCGGCGGCTATGCCGTAGTCGAAATCCACCAGCACCTTGCCGAGATCGAATACAATGACCGAATTCACAACATCTCCCGGCGGCCTTCGAGTGCGCGGCTCAAGGTCAGTTCATCGACAAATTCCAATCCACTGCCGGCCGGCAAACCGTAGGCGATGCGCGAAATCTTGAGTCCATTTTGTGCGAGCCGTTTGGCGAGGTAAAAACTCGTCGCGTCGCCTTCTACATCCGTGCCCAACGCGATGACGATTTCCTTGATGGGTTCGTGCGTCAGCCGCTTTTCCAATTCCGTGATGCGCAAGTCTTCCGGCTCAACGCCGTCGATCGGCGAAATTTTGCCTCCGAGCACGTGGAACTTGCCGCGAAACGTGCCGGATTTTTCAATGTTTAAAATATCCACGGCCTTTTCCACGACACAAACCAACGAAGTATCACGGCGCGAGTCATCACAAACGGGGCATGGCGATTTCTCCGTCAACGCGCCGCAAGTCGTGCAGAACTGGATTTTTTCGCGCGCGAGTAGAATCGCGTCGGCCAGTTGTTTCACGACGGCTGGGTCGGTTTGGACGAGGTGTAACGCGATCCGTTCGGCGGAACGCGGCCCGACCCCGGGCAATTTGCTTAGCGCAGTGGTAAGGGTCGTGATGGATTCGGGAAAGACGGACATTGTGAAATTTATCCAAGACCGGGCAAACTCAAACCCGCCGTGACTTTGCCCATTTCAGAATTGGTAATTTCCCTGGCCTGGCCGAGCGCTTGATTGGCCGCGCTCAAAATCATGTCTTCGAGCAACTGCACGTCGGATGGGTTGAGCGCCTGCGGATCAATCTTGATGGACACAAGACTGCCGTCGCACCTGGCATTGACTTTGACCGCGCCACCGCCGCTCGTCGCCTCCACTGTGCGAGTGGCGAGTTGCGCCTGCACCTGTTCCATTTGCTGTTGCATACGCGCGGCCTGTTTCATCAATTTTCCTATGTTCGACATAAATTTGTAATGCGCTGAATGGTTAAAGCGGGAAAAATTTTACGCGCGCACTTCCACAATCTGACCTTTGAAAATTTCCAACGCCCTTTGAATCAGCGGATCGTTCTTGAAATCATTTTTGTTGAAAGGCGTGGCGGCGGATTTTTCTTTTGAAGCGGGCGTAGTTGATGTGGTGGCTTTGACGGCAAACGGTGGAGCAGGGGAGCCAACCGGCACGGTTTCGATTGATTTCAATTTTTGTCCGGCCGGTACTTCAACTTTCATGAATTTTATCTGGCAATTCGCGTGGCCAAGCTCGGCGAGCTTGGTCTGGAGCAGCGTGTGATTGCGCGCATTGTCCACGAGGCCGAGGTGGTCTTCAAATTCAGGATCAAAGCCAATGACCAGGATGTTTTTCCCAAATGAAACCGGATTTGCATCCACAAGATAACTGCGCGTGAACGGACTAACGCGGCCAACAGCTTCCACGAGCTTTGTCCAAAGTTCCTTCAAATTGGCGAAGGCTTGCGGCGTTTCGGCAGGCGCGACCGGCTGTGCCACAGCAACGGCTTGAATTTTTTGAGCCGGTTGTGCATGCGGCGCGGGTGCAAAAGAAACGTTTGCACCACTATTGCGCAATTGATTCAGTTGCTTCAAAACCAGGTCGAGGTTCACAGTGCTCCGCGACTCAATAGCTTTCAGCAGGGTAACTTCGATTAAAATTTTCTTGGATGCAGTGTCGCGCAGGCGAAGTTCGGAGTCGGTCAACACTTCAAGAATCCTCGTGAGCGATTCGGTGTCGGCCAGCGCGGATTGTTCCTTCAACGCCGTGATTTCGGCTTCGGAAACCTCAATCATGTTCAAGTCGCCGCGAGAAATTTGAAAAATAAGCAGGTTGCGGAAGTGGTTCAGCAAATCAGAGAGCAATCGTCCGAGGTCCCTGCCATTTTGCGAAAATTCATTGAGCAGGGTTAGCGCGATTTGGATTTCGCCAGCAAGAACGGCTTTGCTCAAACCGAGAATCTGACCCTGTGCGGCGAGGCCGAACATTGAGAGCACGTCTGCTTCCTCGATTTTATTGCCGCAAAAGCTGATGAGTTGATCAAGTGTGGATTCGGCGTCGCGCATCCCGCCGTCAGCGCCGCGCGCGATGGCGTAAAGCGCGGCTTCGTCTATCTTCACTTTCTCCAGCTTCGCGATGTGTGCGAGGTGCTTGGTGATGAGCGCGGACGCAATCCGGCGGAGATCAAACCGCTGACAGCGCGAGAGAATTGTCGGCAAAACTTTTTCCGGGTCGGTCGTCGCGAACATGAATTTTACATGCGCGGGCGGCTCTTCCAAAGTTTTCAGCAGTGCGTTAAACGCCGCGGGCGAGAGCATATGGACCTCGTCAACGATGTAGATTTTAAACTGTGAATCGGCGGGCGCGTATTTGCAAGTTTCACGGAGTTCGCGGACTTGTTCGACGCCGTTGTTGCTCGCGCCGTCAATTTCCAGAACATCGAGCGAACGGCCTGCGGTTATTTCGATGCAGCGCGGGTCGTCGTTGTCAAAATCCACCTTCGGTCCGTCGGTACAATTCAGGCATTTGGCGAAGATGCGGGCGATGGTTGTCTTGCCGGTACCGCGCGGTCCGCAAAAAAGATAGGCGTGGGCGATGCGCTTCTGCGCGATGGCATTGGCAAGCGTTTGCGTGACGTGTTCCTGACCGACGACGTCGGCAAAACGCTGTGGGCGATATTTGCGCGCTATGACCTGATAACTCATGAAAATTTCAAAATGCCAGGGTGACCACGGCAGATACGGAGCAAACTACCGTTGCTGCCTTCCGGCCCTGGCGGGGTTCGTAAGTCCACATTCCATGGGCCCTGGCGGGAAAAATCTGCCGTAGATTTTATTTGTTGTCGAGACAAAGCGCAGCAACGCCGGGCACGGCGATGCCGCACACTCCCGGTTGCAGAACCACCGCGATGGTTTCGCAAATTTCGTCAATGACGATTCCTTTTTTGGTTTGTGGAGAAACCGGACACGCTTGCAACACAAGGACTTTTACGTTTTGAGCCAGCCCGGTTCAGATGTCGGTCCCGCCGAGGCCAACGCCAATGTGTTTTGGAAGTTGCCCTGATTTTGCCTGGTTGCTCGCAAATAATGGGCACGGATTCTGGCAGGCGGCCCACGCCGATTTAATTTTTCACCATGAAAACTCAGGAATTTTTTTGGCGCGCATCAACCGCTACTTTTCATCGGCCAGCCGGCTTTGATCAGTGCTTTGTAACCGCCCGCGAGCGAATGGACGTTGCGGTAATCCATTTTTTGTGCCGCGTCACAGGTGAGGACAGAACGAAATCCGCCACCGCAATACATGATGATTTCCGTGTTCGGATCGGGAAACATTTTTTCTAGATCGCGCTCTAAGATTCCCCTGCCAAGGTGCACGGCTTCAACGGCGTGATCTTCTTGCCATTCAGAATCTTCGCGCACATCCATCAGCACGGCTTTCGGATTTTGCGCGAGCCGCGCGCGGGCTTGTTCGACAGTGATTTCCTGAACGCGCGATTTCGCGTAAG
Source organism: Verrucomicrobiota bacterium (assembly GCA_050015635.1). Lineage (GTDB taxonomy): Bacteria > Verrucomicrobiota > Verrucomicrobiia > Limisphaerales > UBA11358 > UBA11358. Next base: position 13,076 of record JBEKBA010000009.1, on the reverse strand, counting down.
CGACAATTTTCAGAAAACCGGGAGAATGATCCATGCGTGCAGACTAAATTACGCCGCCGTCGGGTCAATCGGATTTTGCTTTGTATAATTCTTCGTGACGCTTCATTTTGTTTCGTGATTAAATTACGGCGTTATGGACGTCAAAAATCTTAACGAAGTTCCGGCCTTCATCACGAAGGATGGTTCGGAAATCCGGGAACTGCTCGCGTATCGCAACTCCACAATTCGCAACCAAAGCCTCGCCGAGGCGCGATTGCCCGTCGGCGCAAGCACGCAGGAACATTACCATCCACAAGCTGAGGAAATTTATTACATTACGTGTGGCACGGCAAAAGTTCGCGTCGAGGGTGAAACACGCGATGTGAAGACCGGCGACGCAATTGCGATTCCGCCCGGACAAAAACATAAGTTGTGGAACACCGGCAATGAGCCAGTGCGACTGCTCTGCTGCTGCGCCCCGGCTTACGAGCACAGCGACACCATTCTTACCGAATCGTGAGTTGACCTACGCACTCCCGCGCGTTTAACTGTCGCCATGAAACCGTTTGTGCCGTTGATACTTTTGGCGGTGGGAATTTTCGCCGCTGGTTGCGCGTATCAGCAATCCATGTTTGAGCCAGTGCCGGTTCAGTCTGCGCCCAACCTTTCTCAAACGATTGTCACGCCGGACAACTCGCTGGCTGGCGAAGTCGTTTCGTATAATCCCATCGGACGGTTCGTTGTTTTGGGTTTTCCCGTCGGCCAGATGGCGAAAATGGATCAGACACTTTTTCTTTACCGCGCCGGTCTGAAAGTTGCCGAAGTCAAAATCACCGGTCCTCAGCGCGACAATAACATTGTGGCCGACCTTGTCAACGGCGACGCGCAAGTCGGTGATGAAGCGCGCGACCAGTAAAATCATTCCCCGGCTTTCGGCGATTTTTCCACGAGCGGCTTCACCGTTTTGGGCAGCGCGGTCTTTTGGTAGGGCGAGTGAAGGTTGAAATAAATTCCACACATTGGGCGCGCCTCGTCGCTCTGGCTCAAAATCACCGTGACGTGCTTGTCCAGCGCGATGCCGTGACGCAATCCCTCGTCACGATTTTCATAAGCCTTGACGGCCTTTGCCACCAGCGAGTTCAGCGACATCTCGAAATCTTCCGGCGTTTTGCCGACGCACACGACGTATTTGTCATACGCCTTGATCGCCTCGGCAATTTCCCGTTTGAAGGTTTCGACCGTCACAAAATCAAGTCTAACGAATCCACGCTGAAAATAAAATCAATTTTCAAAATTTCCCGTTCGAACTTTCAACTTTGGCCGCGGCCCGAATAAAGCCGTGCCGATACGCACTATCGTCGAGCCTTCTTCAATCGCCACTTCAAAATCACCACTCATGCCCATGCTCAAATGCGGCAACGGCACGCCGACAACCTGTTCGCACCGCGCTTTCAACTCGCGCAATTGTAGGAAATACGGCCGCGATTTTTCCGGTTCCGGACTCCACGGCGGCACGGTCATCAGCCCGCGGATTTTCAATCGCGGCAGCGCGTTCATTTCCTTCAACTCCGCGGGCAATTGCTCCGGCTTGCAACCAAACTTGCTTGCTTCACCCGCAACGTTCACTTCGAGTAGAACCGGCATCGTCTTTGCCGCCTGCTCGCAACGTTTGTTGATTTCCTGCGCCAGCGGCAAACTGTCCACGCTCTGGATCATTTCAAAAGATTCCACCGCGTCGCGGCACTTGTTGGATTGCAAATGCCCGATGAAATGCCAGTGCAATTTGCCCGGGCACAATGGGATTTTTGCCTTCGCCTCTTGAATTTTATTTTCACCAAAAAAAACCAGGCCAAGTTCCGCCGCCGCCGCGACGATTTCCGGCGGCTGACTTTTCGTGACCGCGAGCAAAGTAACGGAATTGGGTTCGCGATCGCTGCGGTCACAGGCGGCCTTGATCCGCTGCCGGACCACTTTAAGATTTTCCGCCGGATTCACGTTCGAAAATTAACCACTAAGGCGCGAAGTCACCAAGCAATAAAATTTGTATTTATCCATGCCTATCTCTGGCTAAATTATCCGCATGAATTACTGGCTCGTGAAATCGGAACCCGAAGCTTATTCGTGGTCGCAATTCGTGAAAGACGGCAAGACCGCATGGACGGGCGTCCGAAATTTTGCGGCGCGGAACAATCTGCGCGCGATGAAAAGGGGCGACCCGGTTTTCTTTTATCACAGCGGCCAAGAAAAATCCGTTGTCGGTCTCGCGCGCCTTATGAAGGAATTTTATCGCGATTCAACGGCGGACGAAGGAGATTGGTCGGCTGTTGACTTTGCGCCGGAAAAAACTTTGATCAAACCGGTCACGCTTGCACAAATCAAAGCCGACAAAATTCTGCGTGAAATGCCACTGGTCAAACAATCGCGCCTTTCCGTGTCGCCGCTGACGAAAGCACAATTCGAGCGGCTGCTACAATTGGCTGAAACGAAAATCTGATTACCTAAATACGAATATGAGTATTCATCCTGACCGAATTCCAGTTCATGGCTTTTAAGGTTTGGAAGTTGTTCAGTAAATTTCTTTGATTGGAATGGCAAAGGCTGGGTGCTCTCTCAATTCTACGCTCGATTTCCAAACGTTTCCACAATGCTTTCGCGAGTGGCGGCGACGATTTTTTTCAATTGCGTGGCTGTCGTGCAATACGGTGGCATCAACACAATCACGTTGCCGATGGGCCGCGTCAACACGCTGCGTGCGGCCATCGCCTCGCACACGCGAATGCCCGCGCGCTCGCGCAAATCAAACGGCTCGCGCGTCCGCCAGTTTTTGACCAGTTCGATTCCAGCAACTAAACCGATCTGCCGGATGTCACCGACGTTCGGCAGGGACCAGAGTGTTTGCAATTCTTCACTTAAAGTATTTTCTAGTTGAGTGCGGGCAAGAATGGATTGCGCACTCTGTAAAATTTCCAAACTCGCCAGCGCCGCCGAAGCGCCAAGTTGATTGCCGGTATAACTGTGGCCGTGGAAAAAGGTTTTGAATTCCTCGTATCCACCCAGAAACGCATCGAAAACTTTTTGCGTTGTCAACGTCGCCGCCATCGGCAGATAACCTCCGGTCAGACCTTTGGCGAGACATAGAAAATCCGGCTGCACATTTTCATGCTGAACAGCGAACAAAATCCGCGCTTTCGGATTGTGGGTTGCGGATTTTGAAACTCCCGTTCGCCCAAACCCCGTCATTACTTCATCCGCGATGAGCAGCGTACCGTGACTGCGTGCGATTTCCGTGACCTGCCGCAACCAGCCGCCCGGTTGCGGAATCATTCCTGCCGCACCTTGCATCAATGGTTCGAATACAAACACTGCGTAAGGATTTCCCCTTTGCTTTTGCGTTGAGAATTTTTTCTCCACCAACCCGACACATTCCCAATTGCACTGGCGATAGTTTCGCGCGTCCTCGCGTTCCGGTTTTGCGCGATTAAATGGGCAGCGGTAGCAATACGGCGACATCACCTTGTCCGTTTTGAACAGCAGCCCGTAATAGTTTTTGTGAAATAAATCAATGTGGCCAAGCGAAACCGCGCCAACCGTGTCGCCGTGATAAGCGCCTGCGAGCGAAAGGAATCTGGGTTTTTTGCCGTGGCCAGTGCGTTGTGAGAATTGGTAAGCCAGTTTGAGCGCGACTTCCAGTGCTGTCGAACCGTCATCAGAAAAGAACACTTTGTTTAATTTCAGGTTTTGGGTTTTGGATCGCGGGTTGGCTGTTTCAACAAGTTTCGCCGCGAGCAGTGAGGCCGGTTCATTTGCCAGGCCCAGCGCGGAACTGTGTGCGATTTTTTCCAATTGCCTTCGGACCGTCGCGTTGATTTTTGGATTTCGATGGCCGTGCAGATTTGTCCAAATTGAAGAGTTGGCATCTAGATATTCCCGTCCGCGAACATCACGCAAAACAGCGCCTTTGCCTGCGACAATGACAATCGGCTCGTGCCGCAGCCAGTCGCGCATTTGCGTGAACGGATGCCAGATAAATTTTTTGTCGAGCTTGGCGAGCGGACGCATTTTCAATTTTTGATTTCCAATTTGAGATCAGCCAGCGCGGTGAGCAACTCTGAAACGTGTTCCGCCGTGTGTGCGGACGTCAAGGTCACGCGCAAACGTGCCTTGCCTCGTGCGACGGTCGGGTAACGAATCGCGGGAATAAAAATGCCGCGCCCGCGCAATTGCTTCGCAAGTTCGACGGCTTTTGTTTCGTCGCCGATGATAAGTGGAAGAATCGCGCCGGAACATTTTGAATTTTGAATTTTGAATTTTGAACTGAATTGTTCAATGCGTTGCCAAAGTGAATCGCGGCGCGCCTGTCCTTCGCTGGATTGAACGAGCTGAATTCCCGCGATTCCGGCGGCGGCGACGGCTGGAACGGGCGCGGTTGAAAAAATAAAACTGCGGGCGCGGTTCACGAGAAAATCAATCAACACGCGCGAGCCGCAAATGCCGCCGCCGCCTGCGCCAAGCGCCTTGCCGAGCGTGGTCATTTGAATTTCGATTTGGTTGTCCACGCCGAGTTCTTCTGCGAGGCCGCGGCGGTTTTTTCCATAAAGCCCGGTTGCGTGGGCCTCGTCCACCATGAGCCACGCGCCGTATTTTTCCTTGAGTGCAACAATTTCGCGAAGTGGAGCGGCATCACCATCCATGGAAAAAACAGATTCCGTGACAATAAGAATTTTTGATTGGGATTTTTTTTCGCCAGCCGATTTTAGAATTTCCTGCAAATCGTCCAAATCGTTGTGGGCATAGACGCGGATTTTTGCGCCACAAAGCCGCGCGGCGTCCACAATACAGGCGTGAACGAGCTTATCCAGAATGATGATATCGTTCTTGCCAAGCACCGCGCAAATCGTGCCGATGGCGGCGGCGTAGCCGGAGGAAAAGATCAACGCAGCTTCAGTTTTTTTGAAACCGGCCAGTGCTTCCTCAAGTTCATGAAAGGGGACGAGCGAGCCGCAAATCAGTCGCGACGCACCGGCACCGGCGCCAAATTTTTCTACGGCTTCGATGGCGGCCTCTTTGAGCAATTCGTGGTTCGCCAATCCGAGGTAATCGTTCGAGGAAAAATTTAAAAAAAATTTGCCGCCAATTTTGATACGCGGCGATTGCGGTGAATCCACGCGGCACAGTTCGCGGTAAAGACCTTGCGTACGCAATGCGGCAAGACGCCGGTTTAATTCTTCGTCGAACGAATTCATCCGGCCACAGATAAACACAGATGGGCGTCGATGAAAAGAATGCGTGTATGCGGTCTTAATCGCCGGGCGGAATCGCCCAGCGTCCGTCTATCATGCTGGCGTTCACCCCGTCGGTGTGGGCGAGGACGGCTTCGTGTGCGTCCGCAATTTTTCCGTCAAAAGGAACTGCTATCAAATCGGCGAAAGCATTTTCGGAAAGTTCGCCGATTTGTCCGGCCATGCCAAGCGCGCGTGCGCCGTTGACAGTGGCCATGCGGAGAATTTCCGTCGGCGAAATTGTCTCGTCGTTGGCGGCGAGCAGGCGCATTTCCTCGAACATATTCAGTTCAATTTTCTGTTTTCCGGCTTTGCGGACGGTTGAAAGGCTGTCGGTGCCTAGACATATGTTGACGCCGCTGTTCGCGAGCCGTTCGCGCAAAAATGGTGGATGGTGGAAATAGGCGTGACTGCGCGGGCAGTGAACGACGTGAACGCAGTTTTTTCCGAGCAACGCCGCGTCGCCGCGCGCGAGCAGATTGGCGTGGACCACAAGTAGATTTTTACCGAGCATTTTGTTGCGGGCGAGATGCCGGACGGGTGAGCCAAGGCCGCAGTCGGAATTGTCGCGTTCGTTTCGTTTCAGCCAGTCAAGCATTTTGCCGCGCGCGTGTTTGAACATTTCAAATTCCTGTTCGGATTCGGCAACATGCATCGTGATGCGCCATTTTTTTTTACGTGCGATTTCGGCGCTCAAGCGCAACAGTTCGGGCAGGGTGGAATAAGGCGCGTGCGGTGAAAGTGAGGCGGAACAACGCGCGCGCGTGAGTGAATCAATTTTCTCCACGGCTTCGCGGAGGATTTCCTTCGGGTCACGTTTGGCGCGGATGCCGGTCATTTCGAGAAATGAAAAAACTCGCAATGGCGTGGCATCCCACATTTCCGGCAAAAGGTCGGGCATGGCCTCGACGTCGGCGACGGTGGTCGTGCCGGTTTTGAGAAGCATATGCGCGCCGTGCAGCCATGATTGCGCGTATTCGGAATAGCCCCAAATGGATTTGGCGGCGGTGATAAGCGGGATCCAGTCGGTGAATGTTTTTGGCGGCGGCAACAGCCCGGCCATGTCGGTGTAATCGAGATGGCAGTGCGCGTTGACGAGTCCCGGCAGTAAAATGACTTCGCCGAGGTCGAAAATTTTTTCGTTCGCGGACGGCTTGAAATCCGGCCACGGACCAATGGCACGGATGCGATTGGCCGAAATTATAATCGCGCCGTTTTCAATCGGCGGCTGCGAGACGGGCAAAACGGTGCGGGTGCGGAGAATCACTGGGTTAAACTCCGGCGGCACGCCTGGCGTTTTTAAGCTTGGCGGCGTCCTTGTGGTTGTGCGCTTTGTGCTTGTTGTGGCGTTTGCGGATTTGTTGCTCGATTTTTTTGGTGACGCGATCAATCGCCGCATATAAATCGCTTTCGCGGTCCTCGGCAAACAAGTCCGGCCCGCGCACGGCGAGCCGTATCGAACAATTGAATTGTTTTTCCGGCACGCGGGTGTGGTCATGTTCGAGCGTGACACGCGCGTCAATGGCACGTTGGTCAAAATGATCGAGCTTTTCAAGGCGTTTGACAACGTGGTCTTCGATGGCTTTCGTGAGCGTGACGTTGTGTGTCGAAAGAATCAATTTCATTACCGCAAGATGCAATCGTTGCGGGAAGAAATCTAGTTTTTCCTTTGATTTCAAGGTGGTGAGCTACTTTCTTTTTGTTTAAAAAGTAAGGTAATTTCTTCGATATTCCACACATGGGCACTGATTCCAACTGCCATCGCTAGGGTGATTCGCAAGGTTTGATGGATACGGCAACTGGCGAATCCGATTGAACTTTTCCTGCCGGTTTGATTTAATGCGGATGATAAAGGATGTAAAATCAAAGAAAGGCTGAATTTATGGCAAATCATGGCTCAAGGGTACAGCAATCGTTTTAGCCTTATTAAATGGTTTGTTATTCGGTTCTTTGGTAATGAACGGCCAATGGTCAATTTGGGGCACTGTCGGATTTCTTATCGCAGGTTCATTTTACTGGGTTGGAAGCAAACTTCACCCTGAAAATTCAAATTAGGAAATTACCCACCAAAGTCAATTCACCAACAAAGCGGTAGGACATGACCCAATACCCAATGGTTGGTTTAAAAATTGCTAACAGTTATTTCATCCACAAAATCAAGCACTTCCGCAGGTGATTTTCAAAATCTAACCGGGTATAACCCAATTTTGGCTTGTGCCCGGGCAAAAATGCATTAAACTTAAAACTTAAATGGTTCAGGGCTTACAACTGTCCACGCGCCTGACGCAATCCATGGTGCTGGCACCGCAACTCCAGCAATCGCTGGCATTGCTGCAGGCACCGACGCTTGAACTGAAAGCGCTCGTCGAACAGGAGTTGCAACAAAACCCCGTGCTCGAGGAAATTGATTCGGACGACACCGAACTGCGTGAAAAGTCCGCCGCTGACGATAGCGACACGCCCGCCACACCTGATCTCGCCGAACCGCCGGAGGACCTGAAGTTCGATTCCACGACGGAAAAAAATTCCACCGAACCTGTGGACGATTTTCAGGTGGAATTTGACAAGCTCGTGCAGCTTGACCAGGAGTGGCGCGATCATTTTTCGCAGACAAATGCTTCCATTCGCCAATCCACGGAAGACGAAGAAAGGCGCCAGTTCATGTTTGATTCGCTTACGGCGGAAACTTCGCTCGCGCAAATTTTGATGGACGAGGCGCGTGAAGCGGATTTGAACGACGAGCAGCGCGCCATTGCCGAACTCATCATCGGCAATATTGACGATTACGGTTATCTCAAGGCAACGGTTGAAGAGCTTGCGGCTTTGACCAATCTGCCGGCGGAGAGAATTTCTGAAGTGCTGAAAGTGGTTCAATCCTTTGACCCGCCGGGCGTTGGCGCGCTGGATCTGCGCGAGTGCCTGATGCTCCAGCTTGAACGCGGCGGTAAAACCGATTCGCTTGAATACCGGATCGTGCGCGATTTCATGGACGCGCTCGGCAAACGGCGCATTCCTGAAATCGCGCGTGGCACGGGCTGCGAAATTGAGGATGTGCAAACCGCGCTTGGCCGGATCGGACGGCTTGAACCGCGACCCGGTCGCGCCTTTCTGCCGAACCCCGACCAATATGTTTTACCCGAAGTGTTCGTGCAAAAGACAGGCGGTGATTTTGTCGTGACGACGAACGACGAACACATTCCGCACCTGCGTATCAGCAACATTTACAAGGACCTCATGTCGCAAGGCGAAAATTCCGCCGAGGTTAAAAATTACATCCGCGAAAAAATCCGCGCCGGAAAATTTCTCATCAAAAGTTTACACCAGCGGCAGCAGACGATTTTGAACATTGCCAAGGAAATCGTGAAACGTCAGCGCGAATTCTTTGAAAAAGGCGTCGCGCATTTGAAACCGATGACGATGGCGCAGGTGGCCGATGTCGTCGGCGTCCACGAAACGACCGTGAGCCGTGCCGTTTCGAGCAAATATATGCAGACCCCGCAGGGAGTGTTCGAGATGAAATTTTTCTTCACTGCCGGACTTCAGACCTCCACCGGCAACGGTGTTTCCAACACGAGCGTCAAGGACATGATCGCTGAAATTTTCAAAACCGAGGATTCCGCCAAACCTTTGTCCGATCAGGAAGTGGTGAAAATGCTTGGTGACAAGGGCATCACCATCGCGCGCCGCACTGTTGCGAAATATCGGGACGAACTGAACATTCTGCCGTCCAACTTGCGGAAAGTTTATTGAATCATTTCTTGCGCGCGGCTTCCTGCTCCGCTTTCGTTGCCGCTTGCAGCGCGTCAAGTTCATCTCGAAATTCTTCTTTTTTTTTTCGTTCCATCCGGTCAATGAATAAAATGCCGTTTAAATGATCGGCCTCGTGTTGGATTGCTCGCGCGAGTAATCCACCGCAGTGAAATTCAACCGGTTTGCCCTTTTCGTTCAACGCTTTCACGTCCACAGATTCCGGACGGGTGATCTCCGCGTAAATTTCAGGGAAACTCAAACAGCCTTCGGCGCCCGCCACCGGGTCGCCCGCCGGTTTGATTTCAGGATTGATGAGCACCAGTGGCATGAATTCGTTCACGTCGGCGGGCTTGCCCTTGAGTTCGAGGGTGGACGGACGATCTTTGGCTTCGCGCACGTCAATCACCGTAAGTTGCAACACGCGTCCGACCTGCTGTGCCGCGAGACCGACGCCGCTTTTCTCGCGCATCGTCTCGAACATATCCGCGATGAGTTTTTTGATTTCTGGCGTGATGGTTTCGATGCGTGCACCTTTTTGCCGGAGCGTGGGATGGCCGTATTTGACGACGGGCAAAATCATTTTATTTTTCGGAAGCCGGCCACGCGCGCAGCATTTTCACTAAATCGGAAATGTTCGGACTTTGCGCCGTGCGGACATAATGACCGCTGGTCGCAACGCCGGTGAGAACGCTCAACTTATTGTCCAGGCCGAGCAACTTACCGAGGCAAAAGCCGGAATTAAAATGATCGCCCGCGCCGGTCGTGATAAGCGGTTTGGCAGTGAACGGCCCTTCGACCAGTGAAACGCTGCCCTCGCCCGCGGCGAGCGCGTAGCTGACTGGATGAACCAGAAGCGTGCCCACCGGCACGCGCCGGTTAATTTCCAAAGCCAGCTTTGAAAGTCCTTCCGGCGATTTGTCCTGCGTGATCAATTCCAGCACGGCGCCGATTTCATAAGCCTCCTTTTCGTTCAAACCAAGGATGACATCGAAGTATTTTTCAAACTTCGCAATCGTCTCCAATGCGCCACGAATGTCTTCCAACTTGCGCTTTTCCGGGTCTGCCAGATCAAAAAAAATCGTGCGCCGCCTGCCTTTGAACGCCGGACAAATTTCTTTCAGCGTGGCTTCCCAGATTTCACCCATGTGAGACAGCATTGTCCAATTCACGAAGCCAACCAAATCAGACGTGCTGAACTTCTCCGCAAATGTGTCGCGGCCAAAGCGCGACTGGATGTTCGTCCAATTCACGTCTTTGAGCGACGAACTCTTGCCGAACATGATTTTGCCGTCTTGAAATTCCAGCGCGTCCGTGTGGCCGGGTTCGGCGATGGAATGAACTTCCGCGACTTTGGAAAAATCCACAAAAACCGGATGCAAATTCGGCCAGCCAAGATTGCCGAGATAGGTGACCTTCAATCCAAAACTCACCAGCGCGTTGGCCATGATCGGGCCGTTGCCGCCGAGTTTGGTGACGCGATTGACGATTTCAATGTTCGTGCTTTGACCTGCGGCCGCAGAGATGCGCTCGCCCAATTTTGAAATCGTGTTCAGACGTTGGAACGTATCCGCGCTGTCGCGCTTGTCCACAACGTGCAGAATTTCGTCCACAAAACCGTCGAGGCCGACGAACGCCGACATTTTTTTTGCCGTCGCTTCTCCGGCCAGCAATTTTTGCGCGCATTGCTCGCGTAATTCTGGAGTGTTCATTCGTGAAAAGATTTTGCCGGAACTAACAGCCGCGCGCAATTTCTAATCCGCCGTAACGCCAAGAATCTGCAGAATGCGTTCCAATTCCGCGTCACTGAAAAAGGAAATTTCCAGCGTGCCCTTGCCCTGCGCGTAATACAATTGCACCTTTGTGGCGAACACTTCGCGCAGGCGCGCCTCCAAATCCGCCACGTGAGGATCACCGGCAGGCGCGGTGATAGTTTCCGGTTGCTTGGTTTTGCGCCAGCCGCGATTTTGCAACCTGGCGACCAGTCCTTCCGCCTGGCGGACGTTCAAGCCGTCTTTGATGACTCGTTCAGCGGCTAGTTTTTGGTTTTTTTCGTCCGTCAGTCCGAGAATAACTTTCGCGTGGCCGACCGAAAGCCGTCCTTCGCGCACAAAATTTTGAATTGTCTGTGGCAATTTTGTCAGCCGCAGCGAGTTCGCAACGGCAGCGCGACTTTTGCCGACCTTGAGCGCGATTTCTTCCTGCGTGAGTTGAAATTGCTCGGCGAGTTGTGCGTAGCCGTGGGCTTCTTCAATCGCATTCAAATTTTCGCGCTGTAAATTTTCGATAAGTGCGAGTTCCAGCACCAAACGGTCGTCGGCCTCGCGTGTGATGACTGGAACTTCCGCCAATTGTAAAAGCTGCGCCGCGCGCCAGCGGCGTTCGCCCGCAATCAATTCAAAAAATCCATCGCACGCGCGCACGATGAGCGGCTGCACGATTCCCTGTTCGCGGATGGAATCGGCCAGTTCGCGCAATGAATCTTCGGAAAATTCCTTGCGCGGTTGTAGTGCGGACGGACGGATGCGATTTAACGGCACGCGCAGCACGCGCTCACGGTTATCGGGCGCAGTCGCCGCGGTGACGGGTTGCGGAACGGCTGGCGCAGTCGCGGGTTGGGTTAGAACCGGACTGCCACCCAACAGCGCGCCGAGGCCGCGCCCCAAAGCAGGTTTTGCCATACGCGCAAATTGTCGCAGGGCAGGGGAGTTGTCAATGTGAAGCCAAAAATTATCCTGTTAAAATCTTTGCAAATGGTTTGGTGGAATTTTTTCACGCTAAGTCTTTTGACTTTGAACTTTGGAATTCGGACTTTAAGCTGAAGCCGTGAGTCACAAGAGCGCACGTATCACAGCGATGATCGAATCATTTCTCGGACAGGAACTCGACCCCCATTACCTCGGTTATTTCGATTGCTTCAACCGCCAGCTTTTTTACGAGGCACACGACGTGCTGGAAGATTTGTGGCTGCCTGATCGGTACGGCGTGAATGGAAATTTTTACAAAGGCTTGATTCAACTTGCGGGCGCGTTCGTTCATCTGCAAAAGAACCGGTTACGACCCGCCGCTGCGCTGTTCAAACTCGCCAAAACCAATCTTGAAAAATATCCGCGTGAGTATGAACACTTGAATTTGGAAGTTGTCCGCACGTTGATTGATAAATGGCTTGGCGATTTGGAATCCACGTGTTTTGAAAAAAATCCACTGACCAATCAAACCGCGCCGAAGCTCGCGTTGGAACGGCTTCAAAATTAACATCATTGCATGAATAAAGCGCGTGTTTTGCTCGCGGGCGGGAGCGGCTTCATCGGCCAGTCGCTCGCGCGGGAATTGCTCGCGCGCAATTACGAAGTCGTCATCCTCACACGTGCGCCGTGTGAACGCTTCGATGGCGGCCGGGAAGTCGAATGGAGTGGCACGTACGTCGGTGAATGGATAAAATATCTCGACGGTGCGGAGGCAATTGTGAATCTTGTCGGGCGCAACATCAATTGCCCGCATACACCGGAAAATCTTCGCGAAATTATGGAGTCGCGCGTAAATTCGGTTTGCGCAATCGTCGCTGCGTTTGATCATGTTAAAAACCCGCCGCACGTTTGGGTGCAGGCCGGGGCCATTGGTTTTTATGGCGATCCAAACGATACAGTCTGCGATGAAAATTCTCCTCCAGGAAACGATGCACTGGCGGAAGTCTGTCAGCGGTGGGAAGCTGCTTTCAGTTCAGCTAGGACGCCAAAGACGCGGCAAGTTCTTTTGCGAATCGGCTTCGTGCTTGGATGCGATGGTGGCGCGCTGCCGGTCTTGTCCAAACTGACCAAATGGTTTCTAGGCGGCACGGTCGGCAGTGGCAAACAATTCATCAGTTGGATTCACCTCGCGGACTTGACGCAAATGTTTATGAGTGCAATCGAAAACGAAAATTTGTCTGGAACATTCAATGCGACAGCGGCTGATCCGGTCACGAACGCGGAATTCATGCGCGAATTGCGCCGCGCGCTGCATCGTCCGTGGAGTCCGCCCGCGCCGGTGTGGGCGGTGAAATTGAGTTCACGGCTGATGAAAAGCGAACCA
>JBEKBA010000008.1:0-81550 GCA_050015635.1 Verrucomicrobiota bacterium | reverse complement strand
TTCCACCGCGTCCCATTTATCTTCTTAATCAAGTCAGGGACGACGTGGAAGTCGTCCTTACCAGATTGTCACGGTAGGGACTGGTGGCCGTCCGCAAGGACTTCCACCGCGTCCCAAACTTTGTCGGTAGGGACATCGCGCTGCGATGGCCGTTCATTCATGGTTGCACGACTACAAATTCTCGCCGCACGTCAGTCGCGCGGACAACGTCTTCGGCGACCGCAAACTGTTCACACAAATTTAACATTCGCCCGTGTCGCCATGCGCTAAAATGTGATTGACAAATGACATGCCTTATGCCCCCATATCCCATAGTTTAAACATTGCCTTTGCCGGCAAGCAACCGAGATTTTTGAAATCCATGAAACACACTCGTCCCGGACTGGAAAAAAGGGCCTTGGTCGTCCGCCTGCGGAAAATCAAGGGGCAGATCGAGGCCATTGAGAAAATGGTGGAGGCCGACGCTGATTGTTCCGATGTGCTGATGCAGGTCGTTTCGTCGCGACGCGCCCTGAAATCGTTCAGCGAGGAAGTTATCGAGTCGCATTTGCACACCTGCATCGAAAGCGCGACCAGCCCGTCCGAAGGCCGCGCAAATTTGCGCTCGCTGCTCACCGTTCTGGAACGATACGTTGCCTGAAACATTTATGCCTCTTGAAAAAATTCCCAATGGGCAGCGCGCCGCCGATTTGATGCGCGATGCGGCGACTCAGGAAACCGCCGAAATTTTACAGCGATTGAACACTTCGCCTGCGGGTTTGAGCGAAGAAGAAGCGGCGGAGCGATTGGAAGTGTTCGGTCCCAACGAAGTCGCGCAGGAAAAACAACACGGCTGGCTGCGGCGGCTGTGGGTGGCCGTGCGTAATCCGCTGGTCATTTTGCTGACAGTGCTCGTCATTATCACCTTTGCGACGGCTGGTGATGCGAGCGACTACATCGGCGGCTTCGTGATGCTTGCCATGATCGTGCTGGCGGTGCTGCTGCGCCTCATCCAGGAAACGAAGGCCGACAACGCGGCGGCTAAGCTCAAGGCGATGATCAAGGTCACCGCGACGGCGTTGCGCGATGGCGGGCCGAAGGAAATTCCGCTCAAGGAACTCGTTCCCGGCGACGTGGTGAAACTGTCCGCAGGTGACATGATTCCCGGCGATGTGCGGCTGTTTACTTCAAAAGATTTGTTCATCATCCAGGCCACTCTGACCGGCGAATCATTGCCGGTCGAAAAAACTGACGCGCGCGACCCGCGCGCGAATGTTTCTTTAATGGAACGCACGAATCTGTGCTTTCTTGGCACGAGCGTGGAAAGCGGCGCGGCCACGGCGGTCGTGGTCACCACCGGCGCACAAACGTATTTCGGCAAAATGGCCAGCAGTCTTTCCGGTCAGCAGGTTGAAACGGCGTTTGACAAGGGCGTAAAAAGATTCACCTGGCTGATGATCTATTTCATGGCGGTGATGGCTCCGGCGGTATTTTTAATCAACGGCTTCACCAAACATAGTTGGGGCAAGGATACCTTTCTGTTCGCGCTCGCCATCGCCGTCGGCCTGACGCCCGAAATGCTGCCGATGATCGTCTCCTTCTGCCTTTCCAAGGGCGCGCTGGCGATGGCGAAGAAAAAAGTCATCGTCAAGCGGCTCAACTCCATCCAGAACTTGGGCGCGATGAACGTGCTGTGCACCGACAAGACCGGCACGCTCACCATTGACCACGTCATTTTGGAAATTCATTGCGACGTTTTCAAAAATGAAAGCGAGGAAGTTTTGCGCGATGCCTACCTCATCAGCCATTTCCAGACCGGACTGAAAAATGTTTTGGATCGCGCGGTTTTGAAATACTCGGAGCTTCACCGTGAACTGTCCGTCGAAAAAAAATCCAAGGTGGACGAAATCCCGTTCGACTTCTCGCGCCGCATGATGTCCGTCGTAGTGGAAAGTTCCGACGGCCAGCGTCAGTTGCTGACCAAAGGCGCGCCGGAATCGGTGTTCAAGAAATGCACGCACTTCGAGAGCGCCGGCGAAATTTTTGAAATGGAGCCGATTCTGGTGGGCAATTTAATCGAGCAGGTCAACTCGTTGAGCGAAGACGGTTTTCGCGTGCTGGCCATTGCCAACAAAAAAGTCGGCGCCCAGGCCGCTTATTCCAAGGCGGATGAGGAAAACCTTGTGTTGACGGGCTATCTGGCGTTTCTCGATCCGCCCAAAGACACGGCCAAAACCGCCATTGCCGCGCTGCGTCAGCACGGCGTGACGGTGAAGGTTTTGACCGGCGACAACGATTTGGTCACGCGCAAGGTCTGCACCGAGGTCGGCATCAACGCCGAGAAAATCCTGCTCGGCAATGACGTGGAAAAAATGTCGGACGAGCAACTGGCCGACGTGATTGATTGCATGGACGTTTACGCGCGGCTCTCGCCCGCTCACAAAAAGCGCGTCGTGCAGGCGCTTCAGAAAAAAGGCCACGTCGTCGGTTTCATGGGCGACGGCATCAACGACGCGCCCGCGCTGCGCGCCGCCGATGTGGGCATTTCCGTGGACACCGCCGTGGACATCGCCAAGGAATCTGCCGACATGATTCTGCTGGAAAAAAGCCTGATGGTGCTGGAAGAAGGCGTGCTCGAAGGTCGCAAGGTTTTCGCCAACATCACCAAATACATCCGCATGGGCGCGAGTTCCAATTTCGGCAATATGTTCAGTGTGCTCGGCGCCAGCGCGTGGTTTCCTTTTCTGCCGATGCAAACGCTTCAAATCCTGACGAACAATTTGCTTTACGATTTTTCGCAGGTGCCGATTCCCACGGACAACGTCGCCGCGCAATACATCGCCAAGCCGCGACCGTGGCACATCGGCGAAATCGCCAAGTTCATCCTTTTCATCGGCCCAATCAGTTCCATTTTTGATTACACGACTTTCTGCGTCATGTGGTTTTATTTCAAATGCAACCATGTGGTGGTGACACCGGAACTGCTGGCACGGTTTCCCGACGACCCGATCAATCACACCTACGCCGCCGCTTTGTTAAACACCGGCTGGTTCGTCGAATCCATCATGACGCAGACCCTCATCATCCACGTCATCCGCACGAACCAGATTCCGTTCATCCAATCGCGCGCGAGCTGGCAACTCACCATGACGACCATCCTCATCATGGGCATCGGCGCCGTGCTGCCGTTCTCGCCGCTGGCCAAGCCGCTGGGCTTCGTGCCGCTGCCGTGGCAGTTCTGGCCGATTCTCGCCGCGACATTGCTTTGCTACCTCGCCCTGACGCAACTCATCAAGGCTTGGATGGTTCGTAAAAACTGGATTTAAATCGCTTTTTTGAAAACCGCCATTTCCAATCGTAAGTCCTTGATTTCAAACAATATCAAATCAATTCAAGTTAATTCCAACAAATTCCACCGCCGTTCTTAGCGTTGATTTAAACCCGTATCAAATTCCACATTTTTAATTTATGCTTAAATTCAGCCTGCTGGCTGCGTTCACTGGTTTCGCTGGAATAACGGCGGCGGCGGATTTGTCCACGAACTCCACGTCCGCGCTGGCCGTTGAACCGACTTCCACCAATTCGCGGCAAACCTGGAACTGGCACGTTCAAAACACCGACATTGTTCAGGGCTATCCTGCCTTTCCGGCGAAGTATTCCGGGCCACAAAGCCTGCCCGACGGCGGCCAAACCCGCGAAACCGTTTCACTGGATTTGATGGCCGGTGTCCGCTTATGGAGTGGAGCCGAGGCGCACATTGACGGCCTTATGTGGCAGGGATTTGGCCTCGACAATACGCTTGGCGTGGAAGGCTTTCCCAGCGGCGAAGCCTATCGCATTGGCACTGCGGATCCTAACGGTACCATCGCACGCCTGTTCATTCGGCAAACCATCGGCTTTGGCGGCGATCAGGAGGATGTGTCCGATGACCAACTCACACTCGCTGGAAAACAGGATATTTCACGACTTACACTCACGCTTGGACGGTTCGCAGCCCCGGATATTTTTGACAGCAACGCTTACGCCAATGATCCGCGCACGCAATTCATGAACTGGGCGTTCGTGAACAACGAGGCGTGGGATTATCCGGCCGATACCATCGGATATGACACCGGACTTGCCGTGGAATTGAATCAGCCGAAATGGACTTTGCGCTATGGATTTTTCCAAGTGCCGCGCTTCCAGAATAGTTTGACCGCAGACGACCGGCTTCTCACATGGCCGTCTGACAGTTCGGCACAAGATGGCCCGTTTTTACGTGCTTGGGGAATGGTGACGGAATTTGAGCGCCGTTACAGCGTCAACGCTCATCCGGGGACGATTCGGTTTCTTGCCTATCTCAATAAAGCTGATATGGCCAGCTACTCGGAGGCGATTCCTATTCTGGAGGCTCACGGTGTGGGAGCGGACATTTCTGCGGCGAGCGCCTACCGCTACAAATATGGTTTTGGCCTGAACTGGGAACAGGAAATTGCGAAGAACGTCGGCATGTTTTCGCGCCTGGGCTGGAATGACGGCCAAGAAGAGGCGTGGATGTTCAGCGATGTGGATTACACGGCTTCATTGGGTTTGAGCATCAAGGGTGAAGCCTGGCAGCGGCCCGGCGACACCTTTGGTCTGGCGGGCGTGATGAACGGCATTTCGCATGTGGAGCAGGAATATTTAGAGGCTGGCGGCATGGGCATTCTGGCCGGCGACGGCAATTTGAATTATGGCTGGGAAAAAATCATCGAAACCTATTATGATTTCCAAATCTGGAAAGCTGTCCATGCGACTGTGGATTACCAGTTCATTACCGACCCGGCGTTCAACCGGGATCGCGGTCCCGTGTCAGTCTTTGGCGCACGGTTACATTGGGAGTTCTGAAGGCGCATCGCCAAAGGAAACGTGACAAACAAAAAAAGCCGTTCCGCATCGCACGGAACGGCGTTGTCAGGCTTGATCGGGTTGATCAAATTCGCTCAAGCCTCAAAGGATTTTCCACAGCCGCAACTTTGCTTCGCGTTTGGATTGGAGATTTTGAAACCGCCGGATACCAATGCTTCGCTGAAATCAATCAACGTGCCATGCAGATATTGCGCGCTGATCGCATCTATGAACACACTTACGCCGCGCTGCTCGGACACCAAATCGCCGTCGCGCTTCTCATCGAACACCATGCCGTATTGCATTCCCGAACAGCCGCCCTGTTCGACGTAAATCCGCAGCGATTTGCCGGAATTTTCCGGTTGCGACAAAAGGGATTTCACTTCTTCCGCTGCATTCGGCGTCAGCGCAATCACGGATTCGGTGGTGACGGTTTCACTCATTGTTTGTGAACCAAGCTAGACTTGCCCGGCGCGCGTGTCAAACGACACGTCAGTTTTTTGACGGCGGGAAATTTTCCTGCGCGGCGGCGATTTTCCTTTTCAGCGAATCCTTCAACTGTGGCAGCAACGCTTCGAGACGTTGATAGACGTTCACCGCCTGCAGCCATTCGTCGAGAGTTTCAGCCAGCGCGGCGGCCTGCAAGCCGGCTTTCTCCGTCCAAAACGCATCGGGTGTTTCGCCGTCGCGCAGATTTTTTCCGTAGAGCACATCGAGATAATGATTCAAAGCCATTTGAAGCAGATTGGTCTGGTCGGTACCGGTCATCAACGCCGCTTCTTTTTCCAGCGCAATTCCCCAGCCGATTTGCGCCTGGCTTCGCGCGGCAATATTTGCAAACGGCGAATTGACGGCTTGCGCATAGGCATTTGTCGCGCTGTCGTAATTGGTCAGTTGCAGATCACAGTCGCCGATTTCGCCCCATGCAAGCGCGCTCAATTCATTCGTCGGATACATTTGAACAATCTGGGCGAACACGTTCGTGGCCAGTTGAAAATTCGCCAGCGGATTATTCATATCGGATGAATTCATCTGCATCAGCGCACCGCCCCAGGCAAAGCGCGCCTGCGCGTTAAGATCCGGTGGACAATTCGTGTCGTCCACCAACCCCATGAAATATCCGATGGCATCTTGAAAACCGAACCACCCGACCGCGGCGCGTCCGGCCATCATCTGCGCCGGATAAATCAGCGGGGAGCTTTGCCAGTTTGTGTTTTGAAAAATGAATTTGTAATTTCTTTCCGCGTTCACGAAATCACTGGCGCGGTAAAAATGATCGGCCACCCACCATTGCGCGAGCGGCGCGAGTTCATCATTCGTCGGAAACTGTGCGACGAAATTTGTGAACAGCACGAACGCATTCGTCTCGTTGCCTGCCTGAAAATTCGCCCACGCCTGCGCGTAATTCACCTGCGGACGAAGCGAGTTGGTCGGGAAAAGCTTCAGCCAGCCTTCGTATTGTCCGATGGCGGCAGGCCAGTTTTTTTCCTGCTCATAGGTGCGTGCAATGGCCATCTCCACCTGTGGGCGAAGTTCCGAATCGGGAGATTGCTTTTCAAAATCTTGAAACAACGCCCGTGCTGCGGCGGGCTGGTTCAAATCCGTCTGGCTTTCACCGACGAGCAGCAGACTGTTGTCGACCAGATCACTCGTGGGATAAAATTTCAAGATCTGCGCCAGCGCGGTGTTCGCGCCAGCCATGTCTTTCAGCTCCAGACACGCGCGCAAAACTTGATACAATGCGAGGTCGCCAAGCATTTTTCCAACGGCCGGAAAATTTGTGAAGCCATCGAGTACCGCGCGGTAATTTTTCAGCGCGCCGGCAAAATCTTTTTGCACGAACAGCGCATCGCCGATTTTAAAACGCGCCACCGCTAAATCCTCCGACGGCGGCAATTTTTGCGCCGCCGCCCTGAAATCATCGAGGCTTTCGGGGATTTTTTCCGCCAGCCAATAACACCAGCCGCGATCCAAATGCGCCCTGCCCGCGAACGGGCTGTTCGGGAACGCGCCGAGAAGTTGGCTGAACAGCGCGGACGCCTGCTGCAAATGATTCGTCGCCGCCGGCTGCGCGGCGTAATCCTTCAAATGCAATTCGCCCAGCGTCAGCAGCGCGACATCTGCCGCCGGCGAATTGGAAAAATCCGCGAGAAATTGTTGCAACGACGACTCCGCGTTCGCAAATTGCTTTTGCATAATGGACAACTCCGCGATTTTTAAAATTGCCTGCCGTTGCTGTTCTTCCGGCACGTTTTTTGTGAGATTTTCTTGATAAACAGCAATGGCTTCGTTTGTGCGACTTAATTTTTCCAGCGCCTCCGCGCGCAATGCCCTGCTTTCGGCGCGCCAGTCGTCTTTTTCGCTCGGCGCGATCTGGAGTAGGTTTGTCGTGACCGCCAGCGCTGCATGCAGGTCACCCGCCGCGAGTTTCACCTGGCAAAGCAAATAGGCGCGCTGCCAGTCCAGTTCCATTTTCAACGGTTGCGTGGCCAGCAATTGCAGAATTGCCGCCGCGCCGTTGAAATCTTTTTGTGCGAATTTTGCCTGCGCCAGCAGCAATCGCCCGCGCACAACCAGTTCGCTCGCCGAATCCATTTGCGCCGCGCGGGAAAATACATCGCCCGGCTCTCCCAGTAACGCGCCGACCTGCGGCCACTGGTTGAGTTGCGCGCGCGCCGCTGCCGCCTCCACCACGGCGCGTAGTCGCAATGGCGATTCAGGGAAATTTTGCACCAGTGAAATGAAAGTTTCCGCCGCCGTGGAAAAATCGCCATTTTGAAATTGCGACTCGCCGATCCAATAATCGTACTGGTCGGCGAATTTTCCGGCTTCCGTTTTTCGCGTCGAAAGCAGTATGATGGTCTCCGCGAATTTTCCCTGTTTGAATTCCGCCTGTGCCTGTAGCAGCACAGCTACCGTCGCATTGGTGGATTTTGGGTATTTGGCGACGAACTGGGCGAACTCTGTTTCCGCGCGGCTCCACATCGCATCCTGAAACGCGCTCGCGGCGGCGGTGTAAGCGCGATCTTCCCGCGCGCTGGCGGCAAAAATCGGTGTGCCGCTCAAAACCAATGCGGAAAAAATTAAAAACCACCGGCACAAAAAAACCATGCGTTGAATTTAAACGACCCGGCGCATTGACAAAAGCGGGAAATGCGGGTGCGATTCAACTGCCTTCGTTCAGGCCGTGAGGTAACGTGAAGCTGCTTCGGAATCAACCTGCAACGGCATTGCAGAACCATTGCAGGGAGGGTGCAGACAACCCGCACACAAATAAAATCGGCATGGTCAGTTTGCAGCAATTTTTTAAAGCAACGTGCAGTTTGCAAAGTTGATGAACCTTAAAATTGTAATTTCGCAAAGCTCACCCGCATGACGGCTCCTGCCACAGCTTGCATCTCTGTTGGTTCCCAATGGCACGCTGTATGCAAAATAAATTTCATGATGTCGGGAATGAGTGACAGCTTTACGCATGACATTTCATATGCCCTCGATCGCATGGCATGGTTCATTTTAAAGTCCATGGGGTGTTCACCCCATTGTCTTTGGCATCTATCAAGGTTATCACTGCTTTCGAGTCCTAAAGTGGTCTGCAACACCAGCTTCCATTGCAGGAATAACGCGCAGCCATAATGAATCTGAAACAAATTCCAATTCATAATCGAACAAGACAAAATGAAACGCCGGAGGTGTTGATTGACGAACAACCGTTACGCGGTGAATTATTGAGCCTTGATTTGCTCAAACAATCCGCGCGCAACCTGGCGCAGAATCGCCGGGTGAAAAACGGCAGCGGACCGAATCTGCTGCTTCCCCGATTGGCGACCAATGAAAAAATCCTGCGCGATTACAATGAGCGGACCCTGCATGTGGAGAAGACGCGGCACATTACCCCGGCCGCGGAATGGTTGCTGGACAATTTTCATTTGATTGAGGAGCAAATCCGCACGGCGCAGCGTCACCTGCCGCGCGGTTTCAACCGGCAACTGCCGCAATTGCTTAATGGGCCATGGACGGATTTCCCACGCGTTTATGAGATCGCCCTGCAAATCGTTTCCCACACGGATGGGCGGATTGACGCCACACACCTGACGAGTTTCGTGGCGGGTTATCAGGAAATTGTTCCGTTGAAGCTGGGCGAACTGTGGGCGATTCCCATCATGCTCCGGCTGGCCTTAATTGAAAATTTGCGGCGGGTGGCGGCCCAGATGAACACGGTGCGAAAAGATCGTGATTCGGCGGGAAACTGGGCCGATCAAATTTTGCAGGTGGCGGAAAAAAATTCCTCTCATTTGATTGTGGTTGTGGGTGAAATGGCGAAATCCCAGCCATCCTTGAACCGGGGATTCGTGACGGAATTTTTGCGGCGCATCCAGGAAAAATCACCGTCGGTAAAACTCGCGGTGGGCTGGATTGAAGAACGCTTGGCCGAGGATGGCCTGACGGTTGGACAGTTGGTTCAAAGTGAAAGCCAGTATCAGGCGGCCACCCAGGTTTCGGTGGGCAATTGCATCGGCAGCCTGCGTTTTCTCGACACGATGGACTGGCAGGAATTCGTGGAAGGCCAAAGCGTGGTGGAACAAACTTTGCGCACCGATCCGGCCGGGGTTTATGCGCAAATGGATTTTACGACGCGCGATCTTTACCGGCACACCGTGGAACGCATCGCCCGCCACAGTCACAAAACCGAATTTGAAGTGGCGGCTCTGGCCGTTGGTCTGGCGCAAAAAAATGCCAGCCATCCCGACGACCGTCTGGCGCACGTCGGTTTTTTTCTTTCCGGCAAGGGAGTGAGAATTTTGGAACACGCCGCGGAAATGAGGATTCCCATCCGCAGTGTCCTTCCGCGAATCGCCCGGAAATTTCCGCTCACATTTTATCTCGGCGGTATTCTCGCCGTGACTCTGGCTGTGACCATTCCACTGTTGCAGCGCGCGGCGGCGATGGAAATACCGGAATGGATGCTCGGTCTGCTGGTGCTGCTGGCATTGTTTTGCACCAGCCAGTTGGGCGTATCGCTGGTGAACTGGTTCGTCACCATTTTCGTCAAACCAACTCCCTTGCCGCGCCTGGATTTTTCCAAACGTATTCCGCCGGCGCATGCCACACTGGTGGTTGTGCCCACGATGCTGGCCAGCATGCGCGGCGTCGAAACCCTGCTGGAAGCGCTCGAAGTCCGGTATTTGGCCAATTGCGACGACAATGTCTTCTTCGCGCTGCTGACCGACTTTTGCGATGCGCCGGAAGAACACCAGCCTGGCGATGACGAATTGTTGCGGCACGCCGGCGAAGGCATTCGGGCATTGAACCAAAAATACAAAAGTGACCGGCCTTGCATTTTTTATTTTTTTCAACGTCCGCGTCGCTGGAATGAACCGGAGAGAATCTGGATGGGTTACGAGCGCAAACGCGGCAAGCTTGCCGATTTAAACCACTGTTTGCGCGGTGGTGGCGTGGAATGTTTCCTGCAGATCGTCGGCGACCTCGCGGCGTTGCCCCGCATCAAATATGTCATCACGCTCGATACTGACACGCAGCTTCCGCGCGACGCGGCGCGGCAACTGGCGGCGACGATGGCGCATCCACTGAACCGCCCCATTTACGACATGGAAAAAGGATTGATTGTCGAAGGCTACACGATTTTACAACCGCGTGTCGCCGTCAGCCTGCCGAGCGCCGGGCGGTCGCGGTTTGTGAAATTATTTTGCGGCGATCCGGGGATTGATCCCTACACGCGAACGGTCTCGGATGTTTATCAGGACGTTTTCCACGAAGGCTCGTTCATCGGCAAAGGCATTTACGATGTGGACGCATTTGAACGCGCGGTCGGCGGAAAATTTCCGGAAAACCGGATTTTAAGCCACGACCTGTTGGAAGGCACTTACGCGCGCTCGGCGCTGGTTAGCGATGTGCAACTGTTTGAGGAATTTCCCTCGCGCTACAGCGCCGACACGCGGCGGCGTCACCGCTGGATGCGCGGCGACTGGCAGATCGCGGCGTGGCTGCTGCCGCGCCTGCCCGGACTGGACATGAGGCGTGTGCAAAATCCACTGTCGGGATTATCGCGCTGGAAAATCTTCGACAATTTGCGACGAAGCCTGGTTCCTTTTGCGCTGGTGTTTCTACTCATGCTGGGCTGGATACTTTTTCCCAAAGACGCCGGTGCCTGGGGATTATTGATTTTGTCCATCATTGTGCTGCCTTCGCTGCTGGCGGTGTTGACGGAATTTTTGCGCAAGCCGAAAGACCTGCCGTTTTACCTGCATCTGAAAAATGTAGGCCAAACTCTGGCCCGTCAGGCGGGACAGGCGATTTTGACGGTGGCATTTCTTCCCTATGATACCGTCATCAGTTTGGATGCCGTGACGCGCACACTGTGGCGGTTGATTTTCACGCGCCGTCATCTGCTGGAATGGCAAACGGCCGGCGACAATGAATGTGACGACAATCACAATTTACACAATTTCTATGCCGCGATGGGTTGTGCGCCGGCGCTGGCCCTGGGCGCATCCGCCCTGTTTTTTTTCCTCGGCAATCCGCCCTCGTCGATCATCCTTGGCTTTCTCGCGCTGTGGGTGGTTTCACCGGCGATTGCTTGGTGGATCAGCCTGCCCATCGAAGAAAAGCGCGTTGAATTTTCAACGGAGCAAATTCACCAGCTCCGCAAATTGGCGCGCAAGACGTGGAATTTTTTTGAAACGTTTGCCAGCGCCGAAGAGCACTGGCTGCCGCCGGATAATTTTCAGGAGTATCCGCGCGCCGTCATTGCGACCCGCACGTCGCCCACCAACATCGGCCTCTCCCTGTTGAGCGCCCTGGCTGCGCATGATTTTGGCTATGTTACATTGCGCGGCCTGACGGGACGCCTGGCGCATACGCTGGAGACCGTGGAAAAGCTGGAGCGTTATCGCGGACATTTTTACAACTGGTACGATACGCACACACTCAAGCCGCTGGTGCCGCTTTATATTTCCACCGTGGACAACGGCAACCTCGCCGGCCTGCTGCTGACCCTTCATTCAGGATTGCTCGAACTGGCGGATCAGGATTGGAGCGCCGCCAGAATCATCGCCGGACTTCGTGATACACTCGGCGTCCTGAAAGAGCAGTCGCGCAATGTGGGATCCACGGCGAATTTGGAAGCGCTGGGAAAATTACTGGCTGGAATGTCCAGGTCGCCGGCGGAAACGGTTCAAATGCTCGACCAGTTGATTGATGCCGCAGTGAAACCGGCCGGTGCGAAAAATGAATCGAACCATGAGTTTGAAACCTGGCGGCGGATTTTTGAACAAAGCTGCCGGGAACAGCGCGAGGAAATTCTCGCCGGATTTCCGTGGCTGCATTTGCATGAACCCCTCCAGGTCCATTTGAAGCCGGAGTTGGCGCAGGAATTGAAAAAATTCTGGGAGCAGCTTAACGCGCCGATGAGCGTGCGCGGTCTCGCCGGTGAAACGGAAAACTGGCTGATGAAACTGGATGAACTGCTCGACGCCGCGCACAGTTCTCCTGAAAGCGCAGAACTGGCAGGCCTGTTGTCTGACTTGCGTTCCCGGCTGGATGCGGCCGGACAAAAAGCGCTGGCAACTCTGAACGAATTGGAAGATTTGGCGCACCGCTGCGACGAACTGGCGCGCATGGATTTCACGATTTTGTATGACCCGGCGCGCGAACTTTTTTCCATCGGTTACAACGTTAGCCAGCATCGCCTCGACACGAGTTGCTACGATTTGCTGGCTTCCGAAGCGCGGCTGACGAGTTACGTGGCCATCGCCCTGGGACAGGTGGGGCAAAACCATTGGTTCAGGTTGGGACGTTCGCTGACTTCGGCCGGCGGCAAGCCGACGCTGATTTCGTGGAGCGGTTCGATGTTCGAATATCTCATGCCGATGCTGGTCATGCCCAGTTATGAAAACACCCTCCTTGATCTTTCCTGCAAATCCGCCGTGGCGCGGCAAATTCAATACGGCAAACAGATCAAGGTTCCCTGGGGCATATCGGAATCGGGCTACAATTTGCGGGACACCGATGCCAATTATCAGTATCGCGCCTTTGGCGTGCCGGGCCTGGGCTTCAAACGCGGTCTGGCTCATGACGTTGTCATTGCTCCCTACGCGACGGTCATGGCGTTGATGGTCGCGCCGGAAGAATCCTGCAAAAACCTCAGAGAGCTTCGTCATGAAAGAGCCGGGGGTAGATTCGGTTTTTACGAAGCACTGGATTACACCGTTGCGCGTGTGCCGAACGGCCAGACACACGCCATCGTCCGTTCTTTCATGGCGCATCATCAAGGCATGAGTTTGCTTTCGCTCGCTTACATCCTGCTGGATCGTCCCATGCAACGGCGCTTCAACGCCAACCCGTTGTTCAAATCCGCCGAACTGTTGCTGCATGAGCGCGTGCCGCGTGAAACCTCCGTCCTTTATCCGCATGAACTTGAAGCCAGCCGGGAACGCGAATCGGCGGCGGTGGTCGAAGCCACGATGCGCGTGTTCACCAATCCGAATGTCGGGCCGCCCGAAGTTCATCTGCTTTCTAATGGCTGTTATCACGTGATGGTCACGAACACCGGCGGCGGCTACAGCCGCTGGAACGACACTGCGCTGACGCGCTGGCGCGAAGATGCGACGCGCGATTGCTGGGGAACATTTTTTTATCTGCGCGATGTGGACAGCGGCGCATTCTGGTCGCCCACGCATCAACCCACCTTGGAAACCAGGTCCGGTTATGAGGCCATCTTCAGCCAGGGACGCGCGGAATTTCGCTCGCGCCTGCACGAGATTGGCACATACACCGAGATCGCGGTTTCGCCTGAGAACGACGTGGAAGTTCGTCGCATCACGTTCACCAATCATTCTGATGAGACACGCATCATTGAAGTCACCAGCTACGCGGAAATTGTTTTGAACGCGGCCGCGGCGGATCTGGCGCATCCGGCCTTCAGTAATCTGTTTATTCAAACGCAAATTGTTCCACAGCAAAACGCCATTCTTTGTTCCCGCCGGCCTCGCTCAGCGCACGAAAAATTACCGTGGATTGGTCACTTGCTGCTGGTTCACGGCAACGAAATCGGAACGGTTTCATTTGAAACCGACCGCGCGCAATTTATTGGCCGCGGCGGAAACCTGACCTCCCCCGCCGCGTTGAAAATTTTTTCGCCGCTGTCGAATAGCGAAGGTTCGGTGCTCGACCCGATTGCGTCCATCCGTCGCACCCTCCGGCTCGAACCGAAGGAAAGCGCCACGGTCACCCTAGTTTCCGGCATCGCTCCGACGCGTGAAGAAATTCTGGGCCTCGTCGAAAAATATCAGGATCAAACCATCGCCGACCGTTGTTTTGAATTGGCCTGGACGCATGGCTTGATCATGTTGCGCCATTTGAACACGACCGAGGTTGAAGCGCAACTTTATGGCCGGCTCGCCGGTGCCTTGCTTTACAATCAGGCTGTGCGCCGGGCGAGTCCCGGTGTTCTGGCGCGTAATCAGCGAGGCCAGCGCAATCTTTGGAGCTTCGGCATTTCCGGCGATTTGCCGATCTTGTTGTTGTATGCCACGAACGTTGACCTCGTTGATTTGGTGCGGCAAATCGTGCAGGCGCACGCTTACTGGCGGTTGAAAGGTTTGGCCGTAGACCTCGTGATTTTGAACGAGGACGATTCAGTTTACCGTCAGGCGCTGCATGACCAGATCCTGAATCTCGTCGCGGCGAACAGCGGCACCCAGTTGATTGACAAGCCCGGCGGAATCTTTTTGCGCCGCGTGGATCAATTTTCGCCGGAAGATAAAATTCTTCTGGAAACGGCGGCGCGGATTGTTTTGCACGATGACAAAGGAACGTTGCTGGAACAATTGCAACGCCGCTCGCGGCCCGAACCGCTGCCGCCTGCACTGCGCATCCGCTCGCGGCCTGAAATTCAAACCCCGATTGAATTGCCGGGGCGCAAACTGGTTTTCTTCAACGGCTTGGGTGGTTTCACGGCCGACGGACGCGAATACGTCATCACGGTTCTTCCCGGCGCAACCACGCCCGCGCCGTGGGTCAATGTGCTGGGCAATCCGAATTTTGGCACGCTCATTTCTGAAAGCGGCGGCAGCTACACCTGGAGCGAGAATTGCCATGAGTTCCGGTTGACGCCGTGGAACAACGACGCCGTGACGGACGCCAGCGGCGAGGCGTTTTACATCCGTGACGAACAGACCGGACAATTTTGGTCGCCGACTCCGCTCCCGGCGCGCGGGGAATCGCCGTATGTCGTGCGGCACGGTTTTGGATACAGTGTCTTTGAACATACGCAGGATGGCATTTCATCCGAGTTATGGATTTATGTGTCCATCAATGAGCCGGTGAAATTCGCCGTTTTAAAACTGCGAAACAATTCCGATCGTCGGCGTCGCCTGTCCCTGACCGGTTATTGGGAATGGGTTTTGGGCGAGTCGCGGCAGAAAAGCGCGATGCACATCGCCACGGAAATCGATCCGCAAACCAGCGCGTTGTTCGCGCGCAATCCATACAACACCGACTTTGAAGGCCGCGTGGCGTTCGCGGCCAGTAGTGAACTGGCGCGTTCCTACACGGCGGACCGCACGGAATTTTTCGGACGCAATGGAACGCCCGCGCAACCGGCTGCGCTTCGGCGCACACGGCTCTCGGGAAAAATCGGCGCCGGCCTTGATCCTTGCGCGGTGTTGCAAGTGCAAATGGAACTTGAGCCGGGGCAGGAACGCGAAATCGCCTTCATTCTGGGCGCGGGGCAAAATCTGGAAGCCGCGCGCGACCTTGCGCGGAGATTTCAAAATCTCCAGACCTGTCGCGAAGAATTGCAAAAAGTTTGGGATTTCTGGGGTCATATTTTGAGCGCCGTCCATGTGGAAACACCCGAACCGGCTTTGAATCTTCTGGCCAACGGCTGGCTGCTTTACCAGACGATTTCCTGCCGGTTGTGGGCGCGCACGGGCTTTTATCAATCCGGCGGTGCGTTTGGTTTTCGCGACCAGCTTCAGGATTCGATGGCGCTGGTTCATGCCCGTCCGGAATTGTTGCGCGACCAATTGCTCCGCGCCGCCGCGCACCAGTTTCGTGAAGGCGACGTGCAACATTGGTGGCATCCGCCGTCCGGTCGCGGGGTGCGCACACATTTTTCCGACGATTATCTCTGGCTGCCTTACGCAACCTGCCGTTATGTCGAAACCACGGGCGACACCGGCGTGCTGGATGAAAATATTTTTTTTCTGGAAGGCCGCGCGGTCAAGCTGGAGGAGGAAGCGTATTACGATTTACCTGACCGCTCCGCCGAGTCCGGCCGGCTTTACGAACATTGCGTGCGCGCCATAAAAAACGGTTTGAAATTTGGCGCGCACGGTTTGCCACTGATGGGCTGTGGCGATTGGAACGATGGCATGAATCTGGTCGGTGAACGTGGAAAAGGCGAAAGCGTCTGGCTGGCGTTTTTTCTGTATGACGTTTTAAAACATTTTTCCATTCTGGCGAAACAGCGCGGAGATGGAGCTTTCGCGCAGCAATGCGAAGAGCAGTCGGCGGCGTTGCGCGACAACATTGAGAACAACGCATGGGACGGCCAATGGTATCGCCGCGCCTATTTTGACAATGGCGACCCGCTCGGTTCATCTTCCAACCCCGAATGTCAGATTGACTCCCTGCCGCAAAGCTGGTCGGTCATCTCCGGCGCGGGAAGCCAGGATCGCGTCCGCACCGCGTTGGATTCCGTGACGCATCGTTTGGTCCGACGCGAAGCCAGGCTGATTGAATTATTTGATCCACCATTCGACAAATCGCCAATGGAACCCGGCTACATCAAAGGTTATGTTCCCGGCGTACGCGAAAACGGCGGCCAATATACGCACGCGGCCGTCTGGACGGTGATGGCCTTTGCGCTTGCCGGCGAAACCGCGCGTGCGTGGGAATTGTTCAAGTTCATCAATCCCATATTACACGCCCGGGAACCAAAGGACGTGGCGCGTTACAAGGCCGAGCCCTACGTCACCGCGGCGGATGTTTACAGCGTGTCGTCGCATACGGGTCGTGGCGGCTGGACTTGGTATACCGGCTCCGCGGGATGGATGTATCGCTTGATTCTGGAAACGTTTTTGGGAGTGGAACTGGCCGTGGACGAATTGCGTTTCACGCCCAAGGCTCCGCTGGACTGGAAATCTTTCAAGCTGGATTACCGCCATCGCGAAACGGTCTATCACATCACCTGCATCAATGCATCGGGCACGTGGAAAGTTCCGCCAAAAATATTTCTTGATGGGATGGAACAATCGGGTGCCGCGTTGAAGCTTGCAGATGATCGCCGGGAACACTTCGTGGAAGTGAAATTCCAGTTGTGATGTGGTAAAGCAGGGGACTCATGGCTCGAAAAGGGGCATTTTCTGGGGCGAAGAAGCGCAAACATTATGTATCCCCCATCCAGCGCCGCCTTCTGTGCGAAGGCTGGCAAAATAAATTTGTCCGCAACGTGGTTTAACTTGTCGGCGCGGAAAGTTGTTCGAGTTTTGCGCCTTCACGCTGCAAGAGGGTTGCTTCAACCCGGGGCACATACATTTGCGTTTCCGCAGGCAGATGTTCGGCGATGGCGTCGTAACCGCCCGCAGGATGGCGATCCAGAAGTTTTTGCACCGTGCCTTCACCGGCGTTGTAAGCGGCCAGTGCGAGCCGCCAGTCCTTGAAACGGTCGTAAAGATATTTCAGGTATTGGGCGGAAGCGGTCGCGCTGGGTTCCGGCTGAAAGCGTTGATCACGCGGCCACAAGGAAAGGCCGAACCGTTTGGCCGTGTCCGGCATCAATTGAAATAATCCCGCGGCTCCCGCCGGACTTAATGCGCGACGGTCAAAGGACGATTCCACTTCCGCCACCCAGACCAATTCCGGCGGAATCTTTTGCGCGGCAAAAATCGGCTTCAACTCCGGTACATATTCTTTGGCCAGGGCGGGCCAGGGATCGGTGGAGACTTTTTTCACCCAGAGCTCGCGTTCCTGTTGCGGCGGAGGATTGGGAACTGGTTGGGGTGGCTGGTTGATTTCAACTTTTGGCGGTGGAATCGTGAGCCGGATTTCGTCCGCGACATCAAGGTAATCCATCTGCGCCCTGAGCCACGCGGCGTAGGGCAGGGTTTCCTCGCTGCTTTCCAGCAATGGCAGGACGGTGAGCGCGGTTTGCCGCAGTGCCGCAATATCCACCACGTAGTCGCCTTGATAGCGCTGCTGCACTTCGCGCATAAATTGTTGCACCGTCCGCTCGTCCACCTCAGGCAGCGCGTTGAGAATATTCGTGTCAAGATTTTCCTGCGCCCACTGTTGAGCGCCTTGAATCAGCTCCGGCAATGTGACCGTGTCGTCATCCGCCCGCGCAACAAGTGAACCCGCCAAAAACAACACGAGCATGCCACACGCTTTCATGATTTTATCCCTGCTCCATTCTGCCGGCCACGCTTCCCTGCGCCGTTTCGATCAACTCCCGGATGCGACGCGCGTCGGCTTTCCTGTGGCCGTGACTCGCCAATGGGTCGCTGCCGCCGGTGGATTCAATCAAAATGTCCGACCAGATGATTCCCGTTTTGATGTGGACGGACGCAACCTTGGTGATGCTGATGCTGATTTCGTCGCGGCTGAACCACGAGCGCTTGTGGCGGATGACCGCCTTGTCTGTCACTTCGATGACGGTGGGGAACAGGAAATTTCCATGCGTCCACCGGCTCGCCTTAAATGTCTCCAAAGCCATGACGCATCTTAATCCCCAAATCACTTTGGGCAAACAGCTTTAAATCCGGGAATGCCATCAACGAACTCTTCGCCGCCTGCTGTTCTTAAGCCGCTGCCCACGCAGTAAACCGCGACTTTGAAATCCAGCCGTTTGTTGACTTTGAGCGGCTGGATCAGCTTTTCCGCGTAAATACTTGCAACAACTCATGGTAGGGTTTCACCGTATGGCGAAAAGTGGACGCCTCACTTAATATACTGCGATTGTTAAAAACCAACAACGCAACGACCGAAGGAAATAAAATGAAAACCAAATACCCGTTGGCATTCATTTTATCCCGACCACCGTTGGGGCGTCTGCGCTCGCCGGTGAAATTGTATTGCGGTTCGTGAAAACCAAGTGGATCCGACGAATGGAGTCGAAGCAGACTTGAATCATTTGCAAAGCCCGGGCGAAATGAAATTTGTTCGGGCCAGCATCACCCGGCGAATGCTTTTCCTCCGGTATTCGCCGGGCTTTTGATTGATTTTGATCGGGATCGGGTTTAACCCATATACGAAGCAATGAAATTGACGGATACGGCGCGGGTTGCGGCCGCCATCAAGAGGCCGGGCATTCCAGAAAGTTGGGCTGAATTCTCCGCAGATTTTATTTCGCGCCAGCGTTTCCTGATCATCCTCATCATTGGCTATGAATAAAAATGGCCTCGCTTTCTGGATGACTTTGGCCGGCTCCGTTTGCTGGGGTGTTTGCTTTTGGTGGATGCACCGGCTTTCATCCAAACAGAATGCCCTTTTGGACCAGCTTCGCGAGCAGGGCAAACGAATCGAAAAGCTGTCCAAGATCGAACACGATCTCATCAAGGAAGTGCATCCGCAGGTCGGCGAGATCAAGGTAGGGATGAAAGAGATGATCGCGGTGGTGAAGGAAAATTCGGAAAACCTTCCCCCGGCATCCAAAAAGAAGGGGCATTAGTCCGTCAATCGTGCCGCAAATTGACAGATAAGAATCCTGTCGCGGGCACTATTTTATTTTGGCCCAAAGCCGGTCAGGTCTATCGCTTGTGTAATACATACGAAGCCGCAACGGACACACCTTGCTTGTGATCCTGAGCATACCGGAGATTATTGGGACTAAGTGAATCATGACCGATTTCCAAATGGTGGAACTAATTTCCGTTATTGCCGCCGCCTGCTGACGCTGTTGCATTGGCCGTTTCACCCAGAGGAGGCAATTCCAGGAAATCAATGGCTTTTTGGATGTTAATCTTTTGTTCAGGATCATCGAAATGTCTGTAGGCATCCTGCAATGCGGGAATTGCGTCCCGACTCCCGAATTGGACGGCGGCGGCCACTGCCGCCTCTTGAATTCGCGGGTCCCGGTTGTCAAATTCAGACTCAATCTCGGCCAGCGAATTGGGGTCGTCGGTCATCCCCAGGTTTTCCAGTTCGGTGGTCCGATTAACTACATAAACTTCATAATCTGCATTAGCTGAATCGTCGGTGGCAACCTCTGTTGCCGTCGAATTTTCCTCCGGCCTCGTCGGCGAAGAATTTGAGAGAGCTTCCGAATGGCCGACGGAACTGGTTTTCGGCATGGAATCGCTAGTTGTTACCGGTGCCGGTTGAGGACTTGGAGCGGAAGTTTTTGGTCGAGCCACGAATACCAAAAGCACCGCCATAATTCCCACAAGCAGCAACGGAATTGCAACTTTAGCTCTCATTGAAATCGCCTTTAGATTCGCCTTGAAACAGCCAGGACAGGGGCTAAACCCTGTCCTGGCTTGTTTCCATTGCCGGTCTCTTCAGAACCCCGGCAGCCAGGTTCGTCAGTTCTTTATTATTGAGTTTTTGAATAAACAAAACCACCAAGGGTCACTCTACCATCAACGACTGCGTCAAATACGCCATTTGTTTTGTAAGTGCCGGCGACATCGGCGGTAAGCTTATCCACGCTAAGGATTGCATCTCCAACTTTAATGCTTGCGTGTGTCGTGGACGTGAAACCGCTCAAGCTATATGTATCATTGGTATCGGCGGAACTCGTCGCATTAAAACTAAAGATGCTGTATTTCACGCCAGTTACTATTCCATTGGTGGGAGCGTTCCGACTATTGACACTGGGGCTATTGGTTGTCGAAAGCCCGGTGACAACAACGGGTGGATTGGTTCCGTCGCGAATCTCAAAGGCGTCCACAGGATTGGTTGAACCGTTATTTCGCACCACCAAAACCAGATTTGGATTTTTAAAGACATTCGTGGAATCCAGGAAATTGGTGATAAAACTTTTCGTATCAACCGTGGCCGTGTTCACTGCGGTTATTACCGCATGGTGATCATTAGTCGTAGTCGTGCCCTGTGAATAAAGGGTGAAGGCAACGGTAATGCTTTGCACCGTATTCGTTGACACTATCGCCGCATTGGATTGAGCCATGCCCGCGATCATTATGGCTGCGGAAAGGGCCGTCAGTTTAATTATGTTTTTCGTTTTCATGTTTATTTGAGTTTGTTGTTTTGTTTAATGTACTGTTTCGTCCCGGACGCTACAAGCGTTGTTATTCGGCACGTCTCCTGCCATGAGTATTTACTCCTAGTTCCGCAGCATGGACGTATCGGCCTCTGTTTTTGTTACAGACAAATGACATTTTGTGGGATTATGTACATCACGGAAGGGAATAGTTGCACCGTGTTTGATTGCAAACTGTCATAGTGGATTACCTTCAAACTGATGCACCACCGCAAATCCCGCTTGAAACTTGGAACATCAAACGGGAAACTCCCGCGCGCGCATGAATCGCATCGTTGAGAAATTTGCCCAACTCCAAAAGGCCGGTCAAAAAGGTTTGATCGTTTACATCGGCGCGGGCGACCCGAATTCCGCCGCCACGCGCGAACTGGCCCTGGCTTTCGACAAGGCGGGCGTGGATGTGCTGGAACTCGGCGTGCCGTTCAGCGATCCGCTGGCCGACGGCTTGGTGAACCAGCTCGCCGCGCAGCGCGGTCTGGAATCCGGCACTACTCCACCTAAAGTA
Organism: Verrucomicrobiota bacterium; assembly: GCA_050015635.1. Taxonomy (GTDB): domain Bacteria; phylum Verrucomicrobiota; class Verrucomicrobiia; order Limisphaerales; family UBA11358; genus UBA11358. Next base: position 59,960 of record JBEKBA010000008.1, on the reverse strand, counting down.
TTGGAAACAGTTGTGGCCGTGCGCAGGCACTCCAAAATCCCGATTGTCCTTTATATCTATTTCAATCTCATCCATCGCGCCGGTATGGAAAAATTCATCGCGGACGCGGCGCGCGCGGACGTGGACGGATTGCTGGTTTTGGATTTGCCGCCGGAAGAATCGGAAAATTACGAGGCGCTCATGCACAAAAATAATTTGTGCCAGGTTTATCTCGTCGCGCCGACGACGCCGGAGGAGCGCATGAAATTCATCGTGAAGCGCGGCGCGGGTTTCATTTATTACGTCTCGCGCGAAGGCGTGACGGGGATGCAGGAAAAAATCACGTCAAACCTCGCGTTGCAGGTCGCCAAAATCCGCGCGCACACGAATCTTCCGATTGCCGTCGGCTTCGGCGTCTCGAATCCCGGACAGGCGAAACTCGTCGCGCAAAACGCGGACGCCGTCGTCGTCGGCAGCGCGGTGGTGAATCAAATCGCCGAACACGGAAAATCAAAAGAGCTGGTGAAGCGCGTGGGTGAATTTGTGAAATCGCTCGCGGATGCAGTAAAAACAGTTTAAACGCGGATAACACGGATTTTAACCGATTGGATCCGGGTCAACGAATTATGAAGACAAAAACCGACAACAAGAACCGTTTCGTCATCATCATGGCGGGCGGGCGCGGCGAGCGTTTCTGGCCGTTGAGCCGCGGGAAGATGCCCAAGCAATTGCTCGCATTGCTCGGCAAGAAATCCTTTTTGCAGGAGGCCGTTGATCGCGTGCTGCCGCTGGTGCCGGCGAAAAATATTTTCGTCATCACCAACGCGGCGCAACTGCCGGAAGTCCGCAGGCAATTGCCGAAAATTCCGGGACAAAATCTGGTGGCCGAGCCGATGGGGCGTGACACGTGCGCCGCCGTGACGCTGGGCGCGGCGCTCGTCGGCGCGCGTTCCACGACCGGCGTCATGGCCGTTTTGCCCGCCGACCATGTGATTCCCGGGGAGAAAAAATTCCAGCAGGTCTTGAGCGACGCGTTTGACGTGGCGGCGCAGGGACAGGCGATGGTGACGATCGGCATCAAGCCGACGGAGCCCGCGACGGGTTACGGCTACATTCACGTGGGACAGGAATTGCCCACGCCGTCCCGCGCGAAGAAAACGAAGACCCTTTTTTACAAAGCCGAAAAATTCGTGGAGAAACCGGATTTTCAGCGCGCGCTGGAATACGTCAACAGCGGGCAGTATCGCTGGAACGCCGGAATGTTCGTCTGGAGTTTCATCACGGTCACGAACGGACTGGAGAAGCATCAGCCGGAAATGTTCGCCGCGTGCCAGCGCTGGTTCAAGGTGGCAAACCAGCCGGTGAAGCTTGCGAAAATTCTGGCGAAGGACTATCCGGCGATCAAAAAAATCTCGATTGATTACGCGCTGATGGAGCACGCGCAAAACGTCATCGTGGCCGACGGCGCGTTTGAATGGGACGACCTCGGTGCGTGGAACGCGCTGGCGCGGCATCTCAAGGCCGACGCGGAAGGCAATTGCGCCGTGGCGGACTTCATCCACGTGGACGCCGCGCGGAACATCATCTACGACGCGCGGACAAAAAACAAAACCCCGATTGCGGTGGTGGGTTTGCGCGATTCGATTCTGGTGCAGACGGACGACGCAGTGTTGCTGGCGCACAAAAGCCAGGCGCAAAAGGTAAAGGAATTGGTCAGGAAATTGGGAGAAGATGCGAGATTGAAGAAACTGGTTTAGCCAAATTTGGCCAATGAGATGGCGGATCAGTTTGAAGGTCGGATGCAGCGTCACGCCGCCCGTCCGCAAGGAACGTTCCTGGCATCGTGGCGATCAAATTTTCTTCCCCCTCTCCGCTCTTGGAAAGAACGCACGTTTCATTTTTTGGTAGGGATGTGGTGGCCGTCCGCAAGGACCGCTGCGGCGTCCGCGGTGGTTTGCCGCGCCATTGCAGCAGTCCTGCCGCACCCCGGCAGCAGCCCTGCGGAACCCCGGCAACACATCGGCAGATAGTCCGCGTCCCAAACATTGTCGGTAGGGACTGGTGGCCGTCCGTAATAGTGGCAGTGCTCAAGCACCGCTGCGCTCCCGCTCTTTTTGTTCCCGATTTCCTATACGCCATTCCCAAGACCCCAAACCCCAGAACCCATCCCACATCCCCGCGCCGTCAGGCGCCTTGGCCGTGCGCTAGCACCATTACCCCTGCAATCGGTCGGCGGATATCCGAAGTGAAAATTTGAATTCGCGCTAATTCGTGAAATTCGTGTCCTGATTTTCCTTCACACATGGCTTGACCTTTTCTAATGACAGGGCAAACTGTCCGGCTTGGTTTGAAAATTTATGCAGCACATCCGGAACATTGCGATTATCGCTCACGTTGACCACGGCAAGACGACGCTCGTGGACTGCCTGCTCAAGCAGTCGGGAACGTTCCGCGCCAACCAGCATGAATCGCAGGAAGAGCGCCTGATGGATTCGATGGATTTGGAAAAGGAAAAGGGCATCACCATCCGGGCCAAGAACGCCGCGTTCAAATACAAGAATTATCACATCAACATCGTGGACACGCCCGGCCACGCGGATTTTGGCGGCGAGGTCGAGCGCATCATGAACATGATTGACGGCGTGCTGCTGGTGGTGGACTCGGCCGAAGGTCCGCAGGCACAGACGCGCTTTGTGCTGCGCAAGGCGCTGGAAGCCGGGGCGAAGCCGATTGTGGTCATCAACAAAATTGACCGCGAAAACGCGAACCCCAAGAAAGTCCTGGATGAGGTTTTTGAACTGTTCATGTCGCTCAACGCGACGGACGAGCAACTGGATTTTCCGTTCATTTATTGTTCGGCGAAACAAGGCTACGCGAAAGTTGATCTCAATCACGCGAGCGGCACGATGGAGCCGTTGTTTGAAGCCATCACGAAGCACATTCCCGCGCCGCGCGCGAAGGCGGGCGACGGTTTCCAGTTGCTGGTGGCAAATCTGGATTATAGCGATTATCTGGGCCGTATCGCATTCGGCAAAATATACGAGGGTAAGGTCAAGCTCGGCGACGCGGCCATCTGCCGTCACGGTCACGGCAAAGTTTCCAGGGGGAAAATCACCGCGATTTTTCATTTCGAGGGCATGAAGCGGATCGAAGTCCAGGAAGCGCACGCGGGCGACATTGTCGGGCTCACTGGTTTCGAAGACGTGTTTATCGGCGAGACGATCTGCGATTCCGAGGCGCGAGCGGCGCTGCCCTACATACCGATTGATCCACCGACGATCCAGATGGAATTCGCAGTGAACGACAGCCCGCTCGCGGGCCAGGACGGTAAGCTGGTGACCGCGCGCCACATCTGGGACCGGCTCGTGAAGGAAATCCGCACAAACGTCGCGCTGCGAATCGCGCAGACGGGCGACCCGAAAGTTTTCGCGGTCAGCGGCCGTGGCGAAATGCAAATCGCCATTCTCGTAGAGCAAATGCGCCGGGAAGGGTACGAAGTCCTGGTTTCGCGTCCCGAAGTGCTTTGGAAAAAGAGCGCGAATGGTGAATTGCTGGAGCCGATTGAAAAACTGTTCGTGGAAATTCCGAGCGAAAATCTCGGCGCGATCATGGAAAATCTTTCCAGCCGCAAGGCGCAGATCACGAACATGAACCATGTGGGCAACCAGGTTTCGGTCGAGGCGCTGGTGCCGATGCGTGGGCTAATTGGTTTTGAGACCGATCTGGTCAACTCAACGAAGGGCATGGGCGTGATGAGCCATTTATTCCACGAATACGGCGCGGACCGCGGCGAAATCGCGGCGCGCAAAAACGGCTCGCTCGTCTCGATGGATTCCGGCGAGGCGACAAGTTACGCGCTGAACATGGTGCAGGAACGCGGACGGCTGATGATCGAGCCGGGCGATAATGTGTACGTGGGCATGATCGTGGGTGAGAACGCGCGCGAGAATGACATTCCGGTGAACCCGGTGAAAGAAAAACGCCTTACGAACATGCGTTCGCAGGGCGACGGCAAAGGCATTCAACTGAACTCGCCGTTGAAATTAAGCCTGGAACGCGCGCTCGAATACATCGACGTGGACGAATATGTGGAGGCCACCCCGAAGAACCTGCGTCTCCGCAAAAAAATTCTCGATGAAAACCAGCGCAAACGCTCCGAAAAATCCCGCGTGATCAAGTTCGTGCAGGAGTGAGGGCTGGAATAGACTGGAATACGCTGGAATAGACTGGAATGGAATATGTTACGAAGGAAAAAGAGGGGTTTTGGACCGGTCACATGGGCAGGAGGCCATTGATTCCCTTGCCAAAAGCCAAAAACTTCGCTCCGCATCGCTACATAATTTCTATCAATGGCTCTAGGATTTCTTCCGCGCCGGCGCGCCGGTGAACTCCATGCCGACGAGGCAGACGTCGTCCTCGAATTCACGGTCAATGGAAAAGGCGCGGACGGTTTCCAGCAATTCGTCGAACAAAAGCGCGGCGGGTTTTTGCGCCCGGATTTTGACATCCAAGAGCAGCCGTTCCTGCGAATACAATTCCTCGTTGGGGCCTAGAACTTCGTAGAGGCCGTCGGTGAAGAGCATCACGAGGTCGCCGGGCTCAAGCCGGGTCTCGGTGGTTTGATATTCCGGGTTTTCAAATAAACCAAGTGCGGGCTGGCTTTTGCCGGCGGCATTGTAGAGCAGTTCGACTTCATTTGCCCGGCGGCGCACGTGCAACGGCTTGGGATGGCCTGCGTTGGCGAAGCGCAAGACGCCGGTTTCCCAGTTGGCTACGAAGTAAAACGCAGTGGTGAGCATCAGCGAGCCGGTGGTTTTGAGGATGTTGTTCAAATCGGAGTTAAGTTTGCGCAGAAACATGCCGGGATCGTGGGCGAGGGGTTTGAGTTCCTCAACGAGCGCGCGAATCATGGCGGTGACGAGGCTGGAGCGCACGCCGTGGCCGGTGACGTCGCAAATGAACACGCCGACTTCCGTTTCGGAAAGCGCGGAGACGCTGAAGAAATCGCCGCCGATGGTTTCCGCCGGAAGATAGCGGTGCGCGAATTGAAACACACTTTGTTCCGGCGCAACATTTTGGGGAAACGCCGGATATTGCTGCAAAAGCATCGCGAGCTGGACTTCGCGCGCCATGCGCAAATTTTCCTCCATGACGGCATTTTTCGCGCGCAACTCTTCACGACTGAGCGCCAGTTCGGCGCTCGTCCTGCGAATCTGCTCCTCGGCGCGTTTTTTTTCCGTGATGTCCCAGAAGATGCCCTGTAGTCCGGTGATTTTTCCGTCCGCGCCGTAAAGCGGCGTTTTGACAACCTGGACGAAAGTTTTCTCCTGTCCCAATGGGTGATGTTCCTCAGTGATTTCGATGGTTTGACCGGTTTCCATGACGCGCAAATCGTCCCGTTGATACTGCGCGGCCAGTTCCTTCGGGAAAAAATCAAAGTCGGTTTTACCGAGGATGTCCTCCAGCCGGCAGCGATAATGATTACAATACTGTTGGTTGGCGAAAGTGAACCGTCCCTGAAGGTCTTTGCGGAAGACGTTTTGCGGCATCGTCTCGACCAGTGAATGGTAGAGCGATTCCGAATTCCGCAGGCTGAACTCGGTCTGGCGGTGATGCGTGATGTCCTCGACGGTGCCTTCGTAGTAAAGCAATTTTCCCTGCGGGTCGCGGACGGCGCGGCAATTTTCGGAAATCCAGATGGTGCGGCCGTCCTTGCGATAAATTTCCGACTCGAATCCGGTGAGCGTGTCGTCCTGCTGCATCAACCGGACGAATTCATCGCGCCGGGCCGGGTTGACGTAAAGGTTGCGCCCAATATCGGTGATGCCGGCCATCAATTCCACCGGCGAGTTGTAACCGTAGATGCGCGCCAGCGCGATGTTGGCCAGCAGGTAATGTCCGTCGGGCGTCGTGCGGAAGATGCCTTCAACCAGATGGTCAAAAATGCCGTGGTAATTTTCCTTTTCGTCGATCAGCACGACGCGCTCGAGCTGGCGTTCAATCACGCAGCGGATGGTGCGTTGCAGCGCCTGCGCATTGAGCTGTTCCTTGGCCAGATAATCCTGTGCACCCGCGCGGACGGCCTCGACTGCAAAGGCCTCGTCAGTGACCGATCCAAAAACGACAACGGGCACGCGCTGGGCTTTGACGGCGAGCGAGGTGGCTTGGAATAGACCAGCGGCATTCGCCGTGGGCAGCTCGAACAAAACGGCGTCAAAGGAAGTTTTCCCGAGTGCGCTGAAACCGGCTTCGAGCGACGGAACAAAGTCGGCTTTGATGGTTCCGCCCGCTTCATGCAGCATCCCGGCAACGGCGTGCGCAAAGCGCTCGTCACCTCCGATGAACAAAACTTTCAACGATTCGGATTCCATAATGCAATCCGGCCCCGCCTCGAGGCGCAGCCAAATCACCTTGCCGTCCGCAACAAGAATACAACTTTGCCGCGCGCCCGCAAGCGGGTTGTGCCGCCGGTGGCGGCGTCCGGACGGCGCAGTGCGCGGTCCCTGCCTTCAAATTGATGCAATGCCGTGCCGCCACAAATTGAATTACGCTTTTCAATGCCGCCGGAGATGAGTATGTTAACCCTCTAAAAAATGCCGGGTGTTTTCATCAAAACCTACGGTTGCCAGATGAACGAACGCGACAGCGAGGCTGTCGCTGCGCAACTCGCCGCCAAAGGCTGGTCGCTTGCGCCGACCGAGGCTGTGGCGGATGTGATTCTGCTCAACACCTGCAGCGTGCGCGATTTCGCAGAGCAAAAAGCCATCGGCAAGATGCAAAACCTCGCGGCAGACGTGCGCAAAAACCGCCCGGACGTTGTCCTCGGTTTCATGGGCTGCATGGCGCAAAGCCGGGGACGGGAATTGATTGATCAATTGCCGGACGTTGACCTCGTTCTGGGCACGCAAAAATTTCACCGCGCGGCGGATTACCTCGACGAAATCATTTCCGGGCGGCGCACGAAAATTGTGGACGTGGCGGACGAGCAGGGGAGCGAAGCCACAATTCGGGAACATCTGCTCAACGGCATCCCGGGGAAATCCGCCAGTGCGTTCGTGAGCATCATGCAGGGCTGCAACCAGTATTGCACGTTCTGCATCGTGCCATACACGCGTGGCGGGGAACGCAGCCGCACGATTGCCGACATCGTGAACGAATGCCGCGAACTCGTTTCGCGCGGCGTGAAGGAGATCACCCTGCTCGGCCAGATCGTCACGAGCTACGGCAAACGCGACCTGCCCATTCAGAATGGCAAAACCGCTTTTGTGCAATTGCTCGATGCCGTACACGAAATTGAGGGGCTGGAACGCATCCGTTTCACCTCGCCGCACCCGAAAGGCTACGGCGACGATTTGATTGACGCCTACACGCGGCTGCCGAAACTGTGCGAGAGCGCGCACCTACCCGTCCAGAGCGGCAGCGACCGAGTTTTGAAATTGATGCACCGCGGCTACACGCGCGAACGCTTGCTGGGCATCATCCGGAATTTACGCCACGCAAAGCCGGAAATTGGCATTACGACCGACATTATCGTCGGTTTTCCCGGCGAAACAGAAAAGGATTTCGAGGAAACGCTTTCGCTCGCGCGCGAAGTGGAGTTTGACAACGCCTACATTTTCAAATACTCGCCGCGTCGCGATACGCCCGCCGCCGCCATGCCCGATCAGGTGCCGCAACGCATCCGCGAAGAACGCAATCAGCGCCTGCTCGATACGATCAACGAAATCGGGAAACGCAAATACGAAACATTTGTCGGGCGGCGGATGCAGATTCTGGTGGAAGGGCCGAGCAAAAAAAATCCTGCACGGATGTCCGGCCGCACGCGCTGCAACAAAATCGTTTTATTCGACGGCGGCGAACGCCATCGTGGCCGGATCATGGATTTGAAAATCACGCGCGCGGGTTCCTTCACACTTTACGGCGATCCGGCGATAGTGAATTTGTGAGGAATTTACCTTTGAATTTTTCGTGTTCTTTTGTGTCCATTCGTGATTAGCTTTCTAAAATGAAACTGTCGCTTTTGTCCATTTTGCTCGGCGCGGGAATGAGCGTGCCGCAAATTTACGGTCTGACCAAACCAACGCAATTTGTTGCGGCGGTCAGAAAATTCCCGCGCAACCTGCCCGCCGGCATCCTGCTGATGCTGCTGGCCACGGCGTGGTTTTTATGGAACGTCAACTGTGAATCGCTCGCGGATTTTTCGGCTTATAAATCCTACATGATGGTTGCTTTTGCGGCGATCGGACTGCTGTCGTGCGTTTTCGTGCAGGATTTTCTGGCGGTGCGCGGGCTCGCGGTTTTGGCGCTGCTGCTGGGGAAACTCATGGTGGACACGGGGCGCCCGTGGCTCGGTGCAACGTCATGGGTTTGGGTGATCCAGGTCTGGGCGTACGTTTTGATCGTCGCGGGCATCTGGTTCACGGTGACGCCGTGGAAATTGCGCGACCTTTTGAATTGGGCGACGGCCACGGAAGCGCGCGTCAAAACCGGCAGCGTAATCCGGCTGGCGTTTTCCGTTTTCATCGTGTTGCTGGGCCTGACCGCGTTTCGCGCGATGTGATTTTTTGAATCGGCGCGCGGCAATCCTTGCGGACGGGCAGCTTGATGCTGCACCCAATTACGGACAGTGTAGCGCGCTGTCCCTATCTTCAAACTGATACACCGCCCATTTTCCCGGTGACGGGGAAAAGGCGGTGTCACCGGGTTGTAACAATTCCGCCACATGGTTGTAACGGCGTGGCCGCAAGGTGTCGCCGCATTTCAACGCAACAACCATGGAAAAAATCATAAGAAAAAATCCCACGAAGGCGACACTACTTGCCGGTGGTGTGGCGTTAATGGCCTTGACTCCCCAATCGTATGCGCAGTCTGTTGTGGAAATTTTTATTAACCGGAATGTAACATGATTCCTGAACGCAAAACTGATTAACTCTCAAAATGAAGAAGCTGATTCTTCCGGTCCTCGGCCTTGTCGGCTTGTTGGTCGCGCAAACCAGCGCGACGGCGCAACTGCTCCTCAACGGCGCGGGTTCGTCCTTCGATTATCCCGCCTTCACGAAATGGTTCGAGGCTTACGGCAGTGTGGACCCGACGGTGCATTTTAATTATCAATCCATCGGTTCGGGCGGCGGGCAGAAACAACTGCTCAATCAAACCGTTGACTTTGGCGCTTCCGACGCGCCGATGTCCGATGCTTCCATGGCGACTGCGCCCGGGAAAATTTTGCATCTGCCGGTCGTGGCCGGCGGAGTGGCGATTACCTACAATCTGCCCGGCGATCCAAAACTCAAACTGGACAGCGACACGATTGCGAATATCTACCTTGGCAACATCATCCGGTGGAATGATCCGAAAATCACCGCGCTGAATCCGGGCGTCGAATTGCCCGACACGAGCGTCATTCCCATTCACCGCTCCGATGGCAGCGGCACGAGTTTCATCTTTACGGACTATCTGAGCAGCGTGAATCCCGCGTGGGCGGACACCGTCGGCAAAGGCGCTTCCGTGAAATGGCCCGCCGGCATCGGGCTTGGCGCCAAAGGCAGCGAGGGCGTTGCCGGACAAGTCAAACAACTGCCCGGCGGCATCGGTTATGTGGAACTCGCCTACGCCGACAAAAATAAAATGCCCTACGCCGACGTGAAAAACGCCGCCGGCAATTTTATTTCGCCCGCGCCCGATTCCGTGAGCGCCGCGCTCGCCACCGCCACCATCCCTGACGACTTTCGTTTCTCCATGGTCAACGCGCCGGGCGACAAGTCCTACCCGATTTCCGGCGCGAGCTGGGTTTTGGTTTATCAAGAACAAAAGGATTCCGCGCGCGGAAAAAATCTCGTCGCGTTTTTGAAATGGGCGATCACCGAGGGACAAAAACTGTCACCCGCGCTCGACTACGCGCCGCTGCCCGACGCCGTCCGGCAGCGCGAATTGCAATTGATTGACACAATTAAATACTGACTTTGCTCCGCCGCCGCGTAGTTTTTTTGCCGTGAGCAGGACGAAGAGCGCCGTTCCTTCCGCTCTTCGTCCGTTTAGTTTTTGGAGCAACAAAAAATTGTGAATGCCGCCGCGAACAACCTCAGTACGCCGGACGCGAACCGCCCCGACAGCCATTTCGGCGACCGCGCGTTCCAATGGCTGACCTTGTTCATGGCGCTGTCCATTTTCGTCCTCATCGCGCTCATCGGTTTTGAACTCTTCAACGGCTCGAAACTCGCACTCCAAAAATTCGGCTGGCATTTTCTCGTCAGCAGCGACTGGGATCCGGTCAACGATCAATTCGGCGCGCTGCCGTTTATTTTCGGCACGCTGGTTTCATCCGCCATCGCGCTCATCATCGCGGTTCCCATCAGCATCGCGACCGCCGTGTATCTGACGGAACTCGCGCCGCAATGGCTGCGCCAGCCGCTCATCATGTTCATCGAGCTGCTCGCCGCCGTGCCGAGCGTGATTCTGGGCCTGTGGGGAATTTTCGTGATGGTGCCGTGGCTGCGCGATCATTTGTTTCCGTGGCTGCAAAAATCGCTTGGCTTTCTGCCATTTTTCCAGGGGCCGATTTACGGGGTGAGCATCCTGGCGGGCGGCATCATTGTTGCCATCATGATCGTCCCCATCATCACGTCCGTTTCGCGCGAGATTTTGCGCTCCGTCCCCGGCCTGCAACGCGAGGCCGCCTACGCGCTGGGTGCGACACGCTGGGAAGTCACCCGCATCGCGGTTTTGAGTTATGCAAAAAAAGGACTGTTCGGCGCGGTCATTCTCGGACTTGGGCGCGCGCTCGGTGAAACGATGGCCGTGACGATGGTCATCGGCAATTCGCCGCAAATCGTCAAATCGCTCTTCGCACCCGGCTACACGCTCGCCAGCGTCATCGCCAACGAATTCAGCGAAGCGACGGGGGATAATTATTTAAGCGCGCTGTTTGAAATCGGCCTGGTGCTGCTCGGCGTCACCATCGTGGTGAATGGCGCCGCGCAGCTGCTTTTGAAAACCTTTGCCGGAACGGGCGTGAAACCGCAGCATTGAAATGAACGCCCCGAACCACAACTGGCGCAAATGCAAAAACAGGTTGATGCAGGCCGGTGCGTTCGCGTGCGCCATTCTCGTCGTCACGCCGCTGCTGCTCGTGTTCTATCATCTGATCAAGGAAGGTTTCACCTCCATCAACTGGGCGTTTTTCACGCAATTGCCAAAGGCGGTCGGCGAATCCGGCGGCGGCATGGGCAACGCAATTGCCGGCACATTTATCCTGCTGGGACAAGCTGCCGTGCTCGGCGTGCCCATCGGCGTGCTCGGCGGCGTTTTCCTTTCGGAATACGGTTCGTTAAAATTAAATTGGTGGATTCGTTTCGGCGCGGATATTCTCAACGGCGTGCCGTCCATCACCTGGGGCATCGTCGTTTATGCGCTGCTCGTCGTGCCGATGCACGGCTTTTCCGCGCTCGCCGGCGGCGTCGTGCTCGGCTTGATGATGATTCCGCTCGTGACGCGCACCACCGAGGAGGTTTTGCAGCTCGTGCCCAACGGCTACCGCGAAGCCGCGCTGGCGCTGGGCATTGCCAAATGGAAAACCATCGTGCAAATCGTCGTGCGCACCGCATTGAAAGGCATTGTCACCGGCGTCCTGCTCGCGCTGGCGCGCGTTGCGGGCGAAACCGCGCCGTTGCTCTTCACCGCGTTCGGCAACCGTTATTGGGCCCACAGCCTGACCGAACCCATCGCCGCGCTCCCGCTGCAAATTTTCAATTACGCCATTTCGCCTTACGACGACTGGCACCGGCAGGCTTGGGCGGGCGCGCTGGTTTTGCTCCTCCTCGTTTTGTTCATCAACGTCGGCGTGCGCTTTTTGACGCGCGACCGTTTTAATCGCCGCCACGCATGACCCTTTCCATGGCCACCGCCGCCAACAATTCAAACACCGCGCTGACCGCGCGCAATCTCTGCGTGTTTTTCGGCGAAAACAAAGTGCTCAAGGATGTGTCGCTCGACGTTGCCGCCAGGGCGGTCACCGCCATCATCGGGCCGAGCGGCTGCGGCAAATCCACTTTTCTCCGCGCGCTCAACCGGATGCACGAACTCGTGCCCGAAGCGCGGATGACCGGCGAAATCCGTCTGTTCGGTGACGACATTTACGCGCGCAACGTTGAACCGGTCGTCGTCCGCCGCCGCGTCGGCATGGTGTTTCAAAAATCAAATCCGTTTCCGACCATGTCCGTTTCCGAAAATGTCACAGTCGGTCTGCGCCTGAACGGCATTCGCGACCGCAGGCTGCTCGCCGAGCGCACCGAGCAGTCGCTTCAAATGGCCGCGCTTTGGGACGAAGTCAAAGACCGACTGCACGCGCCCGCCGTCAGTTTGTCCGGCGGCCAGCAGCAGCGGCTTTGCATCGCGCGCGCGCTGGCCGTGCAACCCGAAATTTTGCTCATGGACGAACCCGCGTCCGCGCTCGACCCGCTCGCCACGTCAAAGATTGAGGATTTGATTCAGGAGTTGAAAAAAGATTATACGATTGTCATAGTGACGCACAACATGCAGCAGGCCGCGCGCATTTCGGATTTCACCGCGTTCTTTTATCTCGGCGAACTGGTTGAATTCGATGCGACGACGAAAATTTTTACCAGTCCGGCAAAGAAACAGACCGAGGATTATGTGACAGGCCGGTTCGGTTGAACTATATTTAATCCGGTAAATGGAGAATTATTTTGAAATGGGTCTGGACGGTTTGCGGCAAAAACTGCTGACCATGGCCAGCCACGCCGAGACGGCCGTGAATCAGGCGCTTGAGGCGCTCATCCAGCGCGATGCCGATCTGGCGCTGCGCGTGAAGGAAAGCGACCGCGTCATTGACCAGTTTGAAGTTGAGATTGACGACCTTGTCATTCAATTGCTCACCAAGGCGCCGCTGGCCAGCAACCTGCGCCTCGTCACCGTCGCCATGAAAATTTCCCAGAACCTCGAACGCATCGGCGACGAAGCCACCAAAATCGCCAAGCGGGCGCGCGACCTTTCGCAGGAACCGCCCGTGAAAATCATTCTCGACCTGCCGCGCATGGCCGCGCTTGCGCTCGACATGCTCAAGGCCTCGCTCGATGCGTTTGTGAATCGTGATTCCGCCGCTGCCCGCGCCGTCATTCCGCGCGACAAGGAGGTGGACGCGCTCAACAGGCAGATTCACCAGACGCTGGCGCAATTCATGGTTGAAAATCCCGCCACGATTGGCCGCTGCCTCCATTTGATGGTAGTCTCCAAAAGCCTTGAACGTATCGCCGATCACGCGACGAACGTGGCTGAAGACGTCGTTTATCTCTGCGAAGCGCAGGACATCCGCCACACCGGTGTGAAAGGCCAGGGGGCTGGCGTGCAAGCGTAGGGAAAGTCGGGCGTTGTATTTGAGTGACCAAGGTGAAGCGAAAGGCGAACGGGGAATTAAACAGGGTTGCGGGAATCCGGTTGACTAAAACTCCCGCCGGCCTTCAACGGATTGCCGCCCAGAAATTCCGCCGCCGTCATGCGCCGGCCGCCTTCGCGCTGCAATTCCAAAACCCGCAGCGCGCCTTTTCCGCAAGCAACAATAATGCCGGTTTTGCCCGCCGACAAAATTTCCCCGGGGCAAGGACGCCGCGCCGCGCTGTCCCCGTCGGAAATTACTTCAGCGACTTCCGCTTTCCAGATTTTGAGCAACTGCGGCTTCAGTTCCGTTTTCAAAAACGTGAACGCACCCGGCCACGGCGTGAACGCGCGCAGCCGGTTCCGGATGGTGTTCGCGGGCTGGTTCCAATCAATGTGGCCGTCCTCTTTTTTGATTTTCGCGGCGTAACTCACGCCTTCAACGGGCTGCGGCCGCGGCGGAATTTTTCCGGCGACGTAATCCGGAATGGTTTGCGCGAGCAGGGTCGCGCCGAGTTGCGCGAGCCGGTCATGCACCGTGGCGGAATCGTCCTCCGGTTGAATCGGCGCGCGGTGCTGCGCGACGATGTCACCTGTGTCAAGTCCGGTGTCCATCTTCATGATTGTCACGCCCGTCTCGGTGTCGCCGTTGGCGATCGCCCGCTGAATCGGCGCGGCCCCGCGATATTTCGGCAGCAGCGATGTGTGGACGTTCAGACAGCCGAAGCGCGGCAACTCCAGAATGTCCGGCGGCAGAATTTGTCCGTAAGCGACGACCACAATCAGCTCCGGTTCCAACCCGCGCAGTCCGGCGATGAATTCTTCGTCGCGGGCGCGTTCGGGCTGGAGCACGGGCAGGTTCAATTTTTGCGCGAGCGATTTGACGGGCGACGGCTGCGGCCGGAGGGCGCGGCCCTTCGGTTTGTCCGGCTGCGTGACCACGGCGGCGATTTGAAATCGTTCTTCGCGCGCCAGCGTTTCCAGACTCGCGCCGGATAATTCCGCAGTGCCCATAAAGATGATTCGCAACGCGGTCATGCTTCAGCGAAACACGAAACCGGGCGCGGACAAAGGGAAATAGTCGCCCGCGCTCAAAGTTTGACGATGTGCCGGAGAATCTTCAAGAACGTCTCGGGCGGCGTCCCGTCGGTGTTGATGCGATAAACGATTTTTTTTCCGTAAAAATTCAGCACCGGCTTGGTTTCCTTCTCGTAGGTCTTCAGACGCGCGCGGATGACGTCCATGTTCGCGTCGTCGAGGCGGTTGTCCTTGAGGGCGCGGCGTTGCAGGCGCGCCACCAGATTTTCAAAATTGGCGCTGCACATGTAGAAGAGGGCGACGACGTTGAGAAAATCAGCGAGCATTTCCGCCTGATGGACGTTGCGCGGGATGCCGTCGAGCACGAGCGTGTCGCGTTCGGGATTGAAACGTCCGCTGGCCGTGAGGCCGTGCGCGTATCGCTGCCAGAGTTCGACGGTTGGCTCGTCGGGCACGAGCTGGCCGCGGCTGGAATATTCGACGAAGGTTTTGCCCAGCGGTGTTTCGGGACTCAAGCTGCGGAAAACCTCGCCGCAACTGCAATGGCTGAAGCCGGGAACCGCGCCGAGAATTTTTCCGTGCGTGCCCTTGCCCGAACCGGGCGCGCCGAACATCAGAATGGTGCGGTATTTCATGCGTCCTTGTGTTTGAGCTGGATTTCCTGAATGTCCGCGAACGGCACCATGATCTCCCGCCGCGACACACCCTGCACGACCTCAAGATGCACTTCATTGGCCGCGATCCGCGAGATGCGCTGCACGACGTACACGCCGCCCGCGGCTTTCACGGTGAGCACCATGTCGCGGTCCGCCTCGCGCCGCGTCATGCCGAAAAAGTTGGAAAATTTCGTCTCCAGAAACCGGCGGTTGAACGTGAATTGTCCGCGCTGAAAAACCACCGGTTCGGGAAGCGCCGGTTTTTGCCACGAGGACTCGGCAATGTGAATTCCGCCCGGCGCGGCCGCCACCGGTTCGGACTGTCCCGGCACGTTGAAAGTCCGCGCATCGGCTGGCTCTTCCACGAATGCCGGCGCGGCGGCCACGCGCATGGGCAGCGAAAGAAAAATGACCGGTCCCAAAACCGGCAGCACCGCCGCCACCCCCACCACCAGTCCGACCGGTCGCGCGCGAACCACCGCGATTTCAAAACCCGCGTAAAGATTCGCGCAATAAAGCACGAACAGGATAAACAGTCCGACCGGCGATGAGAACAGCGCGCCCGGCAGGGATTGGTCCGGCGGCAGTTCCAGCCGCGTCACGTCCCCGACTTTTATTTCCGGCTTCTTCGGGCGTTCCGACTCGGGGATTTCGATGAACGGTTCGACGAGCGGCTTGATTCTCGGGTTTTTCGACAATTGCCCGAGCGCCTCCTGCGAAAATTTTGTCCACATCACGTTTGTGTAACTGTCGTCCGCCATGCGGAAAGTGACGCCGCCGTCATTGAAGGTGACGATGTCGCCGGTCAGCGCCGTGCCGTCGGTCAACTGAAATGTGTCCGCGCGCGCCAAGACGAGCAGCCCGCAGAGCCAGAAGCCCGAAATGGCCCAAAAAATTTTCCGCATGGAAATTTTTTAACAAATGACATGGCGTCGCGAAAGGAAATTCCGGCGGCAATCAAAACCCGAGATGTTCCGCGCGGATACCCGCTTCATCGCAATCCAAAACCGCAACGCTGCGTTCCGCGCCGGACTTCGGCCTGCCCGCGTAACCGGGATTGATAAACAGGATCCCGCCAATCGTTTCGCAAAACGGCTGGTGCGTGTGGCCGAAGACGACGGCGTCCGGGCGCTCGCGGGCGATGTGGTCTTTGATTTTGTCGGCGGGCGCATGCGGATTTACGATGTGATGCACGAGAAATTTTCGCGCGGCCAGTTCGACGATTTCCGTTTCCTTGAACGGCAAATCCTCGTCGGTGTTGCCGGACACGGCGGTGACGGGCGCGATTTGTTCCAGTTCAAACGTGATGAACGCCGAGCCGATGTCGCCCGCGTGCAGAATGTGTTCAACCCCCGCGAACAGTCCCGGGATTTTCGGGTCGAAAAAATCGTGCGTGTCGGAAATGACCCCGATTTTCACGCGCCGGCCTCTTCTGACGTTTCCTCCGTTTCGGATTCGGCGTCGCGCGCTCCGGCGTTTTTTTCAGCGGGCGATTCGGCGGGTGCGGTCAATCTGGCCGCCGCCACGAAAAGCGCCGTGAAAAGGCCCCCGCTCAAAAGCGTGTTGCGGAAAAATTCCCACGTTGCCGGATGAATGCCGGGATGTCCGATGGTCAGGGCCTGAATCCAGCCGGCGATGGTTCTGGCGTAAAAGGGGTCCTGCAGCCACGACAGCGTGTTGGTGACCAGATAGAAAATCACCGCGCCCAGCAGACCGCCGGACAACAGCTTGTAAAACGGCGCGCGCGGGCCGAACCATTTGCCCAGGCCGGTGAGCGCCGCATAGACCGCGTAATTCAACAGCAGATAAAAACCGAACGGCGCGACGTGGTAATAAAAAAGGTTCAACGCGACATCCGTGACGGCCATCACGCCCAGCGGCAGCCACCACGCCATCGCCCCGCGAAAATAAACGCCCGCGCAAAACGCGAAGGCATAGGCCGCGCTGAAATTCGACGGCAGCAGGCCGGGAATCCGCGACACGGCAAACAGCGCCACGAATACCAACGGCAGCCAGCAATTCCACTTTTCTTTTTCTTTCACTGCGGCTTAAGATAATTCACTGGGCGCCAGGAACAAGTTTTTCGACGGATTCACGATACGGTTTGTGCGCGTGGTAAAGTTCGAGCAGTTCCTGATTTTTTTGCAACAGGCCTTGTTTGCCCAATTTTTTCGCAAGCGCACAGGCTTTTTGCGCGGTGGCAATCGCATCGTCAAACCTTCCCGCCTCGGCATAGGCGGCGGCCAGCGTGCCGATGCACATGGGTACTTGGTGATCGGTCAGTTCACAGGCGCGTTCGGCCAGTTGGATGGCGCGTGCGCCGTCGCGAACGTTTGCGTCCGGGCAGGTGGCCAGCAGCCAGGCGAGGTTGTTCATGGTTAAAATCGAATCGGGTTTGATCCGCAGCGCCTCGTCGAGATGAAACTTGGCTTCCTCATTTCGTCCCAAATGCGACAGCGCATCGGCCAGACTTAAGTGTGTGACGTAATTATCAGCGTTGACGTCCGCCGCGATGGCGGCGTTGTATTCCTGTGCCGCCTGCTCCCAGCGGCCTTGTCTTTTGAAGCACTCGCCCAATCTGAAATAAGCCCGGTAATTTTGGGGAACTATCGCCACGTCAATGCGGTAATGAAGCATCGCCTCCTCCAGACGGCCTTCACGATCCAGGCCGACGGCCAGCAAATATTGCGCCGGGGCATTTTCCGGGGTGACCGCGATGGTGTGTTCAAAAAGGGTGATGGTGTTCTGCCAGAATTGCAACTGTCGCCGTGTCAAAATCACGCAGGTGGCCAGCAGAACCACGGTCATCGGCGCGAGCAGGAATTTCCGGAGTGATTTTGATTTCACCCCGTCCGAAATCAGCCAGACCAGGCTGATGACCGGGCCGATTAATGGCAGGTAGGTGTAACGGTCGGCCATGGCCTGTGCACCGACTTGCACGAGGCCGATGATGGGAACCGCCGTTCCCAGATACCAAAACCAGCCGACGGCCAGATACGGCCTGCGCGCAATCTGGCAGACGCAGAACGCCGAAATGGCCAGCAACAATAACCCGGCCAGACAGATTTCCAAAAAGTCCTGGGTTTGGGGATACGGATAAAAGACGGCGAGATTGGCCGGCCAGAAAAGTTTTGAAACATATTGCACGTAGGACTGCATGGCATGGCCGGTTCGATCCATCAGGCCGAGTCTTTCCAGCGTCACGAAGTTGGCGGCGTGGGTTTTTTGAATCCAAAACGTGAGCGCGCTGAAAAAAATCGCCAGAACAAAAAAGGGAATTTTTTCAAGCAGAAGCGGTTTCAAATTCGCCATCCGGAATTCACCGTGGGTCATCCGCTGGAGCGGCCAGTAATCCAGCAGCAGAAAAAGAAATGGCAGCGACACAATCATCGCCTTGCTCATGTAGCCCAGCACGAAAAATATCAATGCCAGCGCGTAATCACGCGTCCCAAGTCGGCCGGCGGAAACTTGCGGCTCAAATTTCGCTTTGGACCGCTGTTGCGCGTAGCGCGCATAGCAAAGGAGCGACAGCAGCGTGAAAAAACCAAACAGCACGTCCTTGCGCTCCGAAATCCATGCGACCGATTCCACGCGCAGCGGATGCCACGCGAAAATCGCGGCCACCATGGCGCTGCGCCAGGTCGCGCCCGTCATTTGCAGCAAAACCAGGAACAACAATACCACGTTCGCTGCATGAAAGAATAGGTTCACCAGATGTTCCGCGCCGGGATTGGTTCCAAAAAATTGATGCATCAGCACAAACGAAAAACTGGTCACCGGATGCCAGTTGGCTGCCGTGACGCTGGTCATCGCCCAGACAAAACTGTGCCAGTTCAGCCCCGCTGCGACATCCGGATTGTCCGTCACGAACAGTGGGTCGTCCAAAAAGACAATGTCATAATTCCGCGCCGGCCAGTAAATTGCCAGGGTCACTCCGGCCAGCAGCAGGCAGATGAAAAGAATGCGGCGCATTGTGAAATGCGAATTTCATCAATTCACACGAATCAAAAAAGAAAATTCGTGTCAATTCATGTCTCGCCGGTTAAAAAATCTGTGTCCATCCGTGTCCATCGGCGGCTATTTTTTATAATTGGGTATGGTGGCAGTGCGCAAGCACCGTCACGCTGCTTCGTGTAAATTTTTTTTGTGCTCAATATCATCTATGAAGACGATGAATTGCTGGTCGTCAACAAACCGGCGGGGCTCGTCTGCCATCCGGCCAAAAACGGCGAACTGTCCGGTTTGATCGGCCGCGCGCGTTTGCATTTGAAAGGTTCCGCGCCACCGCATCTTGTCAACCGCCTCGACCGCGAGACCAGCGGCGTGGTCATCATCGCCAAAAATTCCGGCGTCGCGGGCGGACTCGGAAAAATTCTGGAAAACCGCGCCGTAGAAAAGGAATACCTTGCCATCGTCCACGGCCACGTCGCGGCGGAACGGGGAATCATTGACGCGCCGCTCGGCCGGGACGAACACAGTCTCGTGGCCGTGAAGGATTGCGTGCGCCCCGACGGCTCGCCGTCGCAGACTGAATTTTGGGTTGAGCGGCGTTTTAGTCGGGGCGAAGGCGAATTTTCCCTGCTGCGAATCCTCCCGCGCACCGGCCGCAAACATCAAATCCGCATCCACCTCGCCCATGTCGGCCATCCCGTTGCCGGCGACAAACTTTATGGCGGCGACGAGGATTTGTATCTGGCGCTCGTCGAAAACCGCCTGACCGGCGCACAACGCGCCCGTCTTATTTTTGAAAACCACGCCCTCCATGCCCGTGCCGTGCGCTTTGTGTGGCGCGACCGGCCAATGGAATTTTCCTGTCAACCGGAACCGTGGTTCACGGATTTTGCAAAAACCGATGAACGCTGATACTCATGGCAGGGACAGCTGCGCTCCCGCTCTTTTTCGTTCCCGATATCCTGGACCCTATCCCCCATCCCCGCGCCGTTAGGCGCATTGGCCGTCCGCAAGGACCGTCACGCTGCTACCATTGAAACTGACCCATTACCATTTTTGAAATGGACTTGCGTCTGCCATGTCCTGCATATACAATTTCAGTGTGCTCGATTTGCGCCAGATTGCCGGCTTCGATTGGGATGAAGGCAATTTTCAAAAGAGCGAAATCAAGCATGGCATTTCTGTGCCGGAAGCCGAACAGTTGTTTTTCAATACGCCTGAAGTCATGGCTGACGAGAAACACAGCGGCGCGGAAAAACGCTGGCTCGCTTTTGGCCGGACGGATGAACGGAAGTTGATCACTTGCGCCTTCACTTTGCGCGGCGATCTGATTCGCGTTGTCTCCGTCAGGCCGATGAGCCGGCTGGAAAGAAAATGGTATGAAGAAAAACATCCGTTACGTCAAAGAAGCGAAAACCGGTGATTGGGCGGACGCCGACCTCTCCCGGGCGCGACCGGTCATCTTTCCCAACCTCAAACCCACCCGCGAACCCGTCAGCCTGCGGATTCCGGGCATCACTTTGGACAAAATCCGCTGTCTGGCCAATCGCCGCGGCATTCCGTATCAAAGCCTCATTAACTCTTGGCTCACCGAACGTGCCGAAAAAGAAACGAAGACCGCTTGAAAAATCTATGTTCATCCGTGTCCATTGGCTGTTTTTTCTATAATTGGGTGCAGCGTCACGCTGCCCGTCCGCAAGGACTTTTACCGCGTCCCATTTATTATTTCTCTTTTAATCAAATCAGGGACGACGTGGAAGTCGTCCTTACCAGGTTTGCCATATATATATAAGTCCCTAATTCGAATTGGTGTCGGAAATAATGGACTCTGTTAAGGGGGCCAGAGGATTTGTTGAGGCGTCATTCTCCGCATTCCCTGTTGTTGCGGGACCAGGATTCGATGGCACTGTGGCCGGGCTGGAACTTTGCTCTGAAAAGTTACCTGACGTCTGATTTTTCCCTTGAATTATTATGCCTATGGATATCGCAAACACCAGAATAGCACCGATTATTAACGTTATCATCACATAAGCCAAAAAGCGGTCTTTTGGGCGAAGAGATGAAAATGACCGCTTTTCCCTGATTCTTTTTTGGCTTTTTTTTGGCATCGGTAACAATTGAGACACCCTCATATCTACGCCGCAAAAATAGTAAATCAAAAGGGTGCATTTTCAAATTCAAATTAAGTCACTGCCAAAAATCCGTGTTCATCCGTGGTTAAAAAATCTATGTCCATCCGGGACCGTCTGTGATTTTGCAATCACCGAGAAACGTTGATCCTCATGGTAGGGACGCGTTCCACCGCGTCCATGGTGGTAGTGCGCAAGCACCGCTGCCTTGGCATCCTTGTTTGAGTCAATTCGTGTTAATTCGTGTAATTCGCGTCTAAAAATGCTCCGTGTTAATTCGTGTCTAATTTCTATTTTTATAATCTTGGCCCACCGCAAGGTGTGCAGCGTCACGCTGCCCGTCAGGCGCATTGGCCCACCGCAAGGTGTGGTTAAAAAATCTGTGTCCATCCGTGTCCGTCTATGGTTAGAATTTCCCCGTGTTCGACATCCCCAAAACCATGCGCGCCGTCGTTTATCGCGGCGTGAATGACTTGCGCCTCGAAACCGTGCCCGTCCCGCGCATCGGCGCGGGCGAATTGCTCGTGCGCGTCGCCGTTTGCGGCGTCTGCCCGACCGACATCAAAAAAATCCAATACGGCACCGTGCCCCCGCCGCGCATCTTTGGCCACGAAACCGCCGGAACCATCGTCAAAACCGGCGCGCGCGTGCGCGGCTTCAAACCGGGCGACCGCGTGGCGCTCCACCATCACGCTCCCTGCCTCCACTGCCATTTCTGCCGCCACCGCGCCTTTGCCCAATGCCCGCAATACAAACGCACCGGCATCACGGCCGGATTTGAACCCGCGGGCGGCGGGTACGCCGAATACGTCCGCGTGATGAATTTCGTCCTGCCCGCCGTCGTGAAAATTCCGGCAAAAAATTCCTTTGCCGAGGGCGCCATGCTCGAACCCATTGACACCGTGCTCAAGGCCGTCAAACGCCTGACCCTCCTGCGTGGCGACACCGTTCTGGTGGCCGGGCAGGGGCCGATCGGTCTGATGTTCACCCGTTTGCTCAAATTGCAGGGCGTGAATGTCATCGCCACGGACCTGCTTCCAGCCCGCCTGCGCCTCGCAAAAAAATTCGGCGCGAAGCGCGCCGTTTTGGCTTCTCAACTTTCAACCCTCAACCCTCAACCTCGGATTGACGCCGCCATCATTGCCGTTCCTTCCAGCGAAGCCGTGCAGGAGGCCCTGCGCCTGGTGCGGGGCGGCGGACAAGTGATGCTCTTTGCCCATACCCGGCGTGGCGCGCAACTGGGCATTGACCCCGCCGTCATTTGCGTGGATGAAAAGGAACTGCTCGGCAGTTATTCGTCCCATTTCACGCTTCAGGCCGAAGTCGCCCGCCTCGTCTTTTCCCGCCGGTTCGACGTGCGCGATTTAATCACCCACCATTTTCCGCTGGCTGAAACCGCCGCTGCCGTTGCCCTGGCAGCGCAGCCAACGCCCGATTCCCTTAAAATCCTGATTTCCGTGGCTGCCGATTGACTCTTCCACCCGCTTCAGCGCCGTAGGCGCGGTATCTTTGTAGTGCGTCATCCGCAAAATGATCAAGCCCCGTAGGGGCGGCATAATTTAAAAATGATTCAAGCCGGAATTCAAATGGATTTGCGAACGGCAGATGCCGCTCCTGACGGCGCTTGGGAATCCATATTTTCAACAACAAACATTATTTATCATCCGTTTTGAAAATGTATCGCCGGTCGTAATCCACGTCGAACTTCTCCAACAATTCAATGTATTCCTCGCGGAACGATTTCTTCGCATGATGCCTTTGCTGATTCTCAATATAACGAATGACCGTGCCAAGTTGCGAACGCGAATGTGAAAACGCCCCGAATCCTTCCTGCCACGAAAATCTTCCGGCAACCCAGCGTTTTTCGTTGATAAATTTTGAAGAGCCCGCCTTCACATCGCGCACCAAATCCGAGAGCGGGGAATCCGGCCTCAAACCGGCGAGCAAATGCAGATGATCCGGCATGTTGTTTACGGCAATCAATTTTTGTTTCTGGCCCGTAATGATGCCGGTAATGTATTTTTGCAATTCGTCGTTGTGTGCCGGCTTGATGAGATTCTGTCTGCCTTCAACGGCAAACACGACGTGAATGTAAATTTGCGTGTAGGTGTTGGCCATGCGCGGAAGATGCCGCTCCTGAGGGAGCTGGGAAATCTTTTTATTCTGGTTTCTACAAAGATGTCGCTCCTGACGAAGCTTCCAAAAGACGCGTTTCCTCCATGTTAATCTGCGTCTATTTTGCTTTTTCCCCATCCCCGCGCCGTCAGGCGCATTGGCCGTCCGCAAGTGGTGGCCATCCGCAAGGATCGCAGGCGCACGCTACAGAATTGATGGAAATGCTCTAAATGGCTTTGAAAATCATCCAAAAAAGTGCGTTAACATTGAGAAACATTTGACCCCTTCAGCCATGAATTGCAGAAAACCCTTTGAAATAAGGCCTTTTGACCGATTCAGATTGCCTCAAAAACGTTCAAAAAAATGTTGACAGTTGGCTGGTAATTTGAGATATTCACATTGCACACGGTACACTCGGTAACAACAAACTAAAAATATGAGAACAAAAACACTACTTCTTGCAGCGGGTGCTCTTGCTGCCGGAATTGCTTCTTCACAGGCGCAGAACGTCTATTCACAAAATATTGTCGGTTATGTTCAGGTCATTTCGCCAGGCACCCCGGGCTGGGTGTGCGCTGCCAATCCGTTGGATTTGGACGGGGTTGATAACATCACCAATGTTTTGGGACCAACCAATTTTCCTAAGGGAGGCCAGGTTGAACTATTTACTGCCAGCGGTTTCAGCATTGATGTTAAAAGAAGCACAATTGGAGCTGGTGCTTGGACTGCCAACGCCGCCACCACCTTTATTCCGCCGGGAGTAGGATTCATGATTCAGACGCCGTCACCTTGGACAAATACTTTTGTTGGAAATGTGATTCCCGCACCTATTGGCACCAATACCATGGCTCTGACTGGTTCACTGTATCAATTAATTGGTAGCCCGTATCCCGTCAGTGGCACTCTGACCAACGGCGCTGACCAAGGTCCGGGCGTGTTAAATTTGGGAAGTTCGCTGCCTAAGGGAACCATTGTTGAAACTTGGGTTCCTGGAACTGGCTTTGTGCAGGCAGCAAAACGGAGTACCATTGGTGCCGGGCTTTGGACGGGTAATCCGACCTTTACCCCGGGAGAAGGCTTCTTTGTGAACCCCGGAGCGGGAACAAATTGGCAGCAAATAGATACAGCCCCATAAAATTTAGTGTAGAAAATCTGAAAACCTAAAAAACAAAACATAACATGAAAAGAACAATCATAGCATCAATTATAGGCGTGGCAGCCATGGCTGCTGTAAACAAGGCGAGTGCCCAGGGCAATCTGGTTTTTGTTAACTACAATGGTAGCAGTACGGCTCCGGTGACCATTTCGGGCTTGGGAGCGGATAATGGTTTGGCAGTGGATAGTGATTTTAGTGCCGAACTTTTGTATTCCTCCACGGGAACGGCGGGAACATTTAATGCGGTGGCCGGAACAACCCCGGTTGCGTTTTATGGGAGCTTTCTTGGTGACACAGCGGATGGGGCAGGACTTTTTGTATCCACCCCGGTTACAGTTTCGACTTATCCGGCGAACCCTGGAACAGCACCTGCGTATTTCGAGGTTTATGCCTTTAATACCAGTACAGTAAGCGGTCATGCTGCTGACACTATAACTGGAACTTCAGGAGTGGTTAAGTTTAATTCTCTTGGCACTTCCATTAACTTGCAATTGGAGGGAGATATGTTTAGTGATAATGGGCAAGTTGCAATACCGCTTACAGGGTTCACGGTTGCTTTAGCTGTGCCGGAACCTACCACGCTGGCGCTGGGTGGCTTGGGTCTGGCAGGACTGCTGATTGCTCGCCGCAAAAAGGCGTAATACTGCGGGTTTGGTTTTAGGTTTTCACAGGAGCCGCTCTTCGGAGCGGCTCTTTTTTTGCTTTGGTGTAAGGTACCGTTCCAGGTTAGGGATGCCGCGCCTTGTCCCGTCATAGCCTTGGCGACGATGGATGCGGCGTCCGTTGGTGGCCCACCGCAAGGTGCGGGTGCAGCGTCACGCTGCCCGTCCGCAAGGACTTCCACCGCGTCCCAAACTTTCTTCTTCCTCGCATCCGCCACGTTTAATAAATTTGATCATGGTTGAACGTTTTTCACCTGACCGGATTCCAGGTCGCAAGACTCCCTCCCGCGGCGTAAAAATTTCCCTCTCCGGCCCGAATATTATCTTGTTGACGGTGAACACAAAAGATCGAATTCCATGGCTGGCGCAACCATTGGTTCACGAATCACTCAAGGAAATCTGGCGGGCGGCGGATGCGTGGTTGGTTGGCCAATATGTGTTGATGCCGGATCATTTGCATGTGTTTTGCGCGCCGCGCGATCTGGCCTTCACCATTGAAACATGGGTGGCGTATTGGAAGAGCCGGTTCAACCGCCGACATGTGAATCAACCATGGGCATGGCAGCGGTCGGGCTTTCACCATCGTCTGCGTGATGCCCGTCAATACATGGCAAAGTGGCTGTATGTCCGGGAGAATCCGGTGCGCAAAAAACTCGTTACCCGCCCGGAAGACTGGCCGTATCAAGGAATGATTCACGAATTGTCGGTGGGGACGACATGGTAGAGACTGGTGGCCGTCGTCCTTCCACCGCGTCCCATTTATCTTCTTAATCAAGTCAGGGACGACGTGGAAGTCGTCCTTACCAGATTGTCACGGTAGGGACTGGTGGCCGTCCGCAAGGACTTCCACCGCGTCCCAAACTTTCTTCTTCCCCGCATCCGCCACTTGCATTAAAGCTGAAAGTGTGAAATACTGAAAGTATGACAAAGGTCATCAACGTCAATGAACGGGGAACGCTCACGCTTCCCAAATTATTGCGGCAAAGGCTTGGTCTCAAAAGCGCCGGGCAGGTTGTCGCCGAGGAAACTAGCGAAGGCATCCTGTTGCGTTCGGGTGTCACTTTTCCATTGGAAATCTACACCGAAAAGCGGCTGGCCGAATTCAACCGCAATAACGACGAGGCGTTGTCCCGCTTGAAGTTCAAGAAATGAGGGTGTTTCTGGATGCGAACATTCTCTTTTCCGGCGCGCCACTGCAAAGCCGGATGCGCGCCTTTTTAAAGGTGTTGTTCAAACATGGCGGGTGCATCACCAGTGCCTACGCCGTCGAGGAGGCGCGCCGGAATCTTGAGGTAAAATTCCCCGCGGCATTGCGCCATCTGGATTCTTTGATCGGAAAATGTGAATGGGTTCCCGCCCTCGTTACTGATTTGAAAGTGGAATTGCCGTTGAAGGATGTTCCGATTCTGGGCGGGGCCGTTGCCGGAGGCGCAACCCATCTGCTCACCGGTGATCAGCAGGACTTTGGTGTGTATTTTGGCAAAACAGTTCAAGGTGTGAAGATTGTTTCGCCGAAAATGCTGGCCGATGAATTGATTCATCGCGGTCTGCTTTAATCCCGCTGCCCTTCTCAAAATGCGGCATCCGGACATCGCAGCGCGATGTCCCTACCAAATTTTATCATGGTAGGGATGCGTTCCACCGCGTCCCAAACTTCTTTCTCAGCGCCATAGGCGCGGCATCAATTCTTTTGTTGTATGTAAGCAATGCTTGCGTTATGTTTGGCCCATGCATGCGACAATTTATGGTCGCGGCCAGATGGTCATTCCGGCCAAGGCCCGCAAACAGGCTCATATTGACACAGGCGACGTTGTCTCCGTTGAACCGGATGGCGATGGCCGGCTGATCCTGGTGCGCCTTGAAAAGCCAAAACCGCACCGGCATCAAATTCGTCTGTTAAGACGCAGAGGGAAGCATTCCATTCTTACCGGCGGCCCGGCGGTCACAACGGAGCAGGTTCGTGCGGCTCTGGCCGGCCTGCCATGAGATACCTTCTCGACGTAAATTTTCTGATTGCGGCGATTTTGGATTCGCATACACAATATGCCGCCGCTGATAAATGGCTGGCTGGAAAATCATTGGCCACTTGTCCGCTTTGTGAAACCGGCTTCTTGAGAATTGTCACCCATCCCAAAATTTACGGTGTTCCCATGCCGGTCGCGCGGGAGGCATTGAGTGATTTTATTTCCCGCTACAAATCTCTTTTTCTGCCGGATGACCTGAATGCTTTGAAAAGTTCCGCACACAACTCGGAACAGGTGACCGATTTTTATCTTGCCGAATTGGCCGCGGCACACCAGATGAGACTGGCAACATTTGACTCGCGCATTTCACATCGCGCCGTTGAAATCATATCGTAAAGGTAGGGACGCCGCGCCTTGTCCCGTCATAGCCTTGGCGACGATGGATGCGGCGTCCGTGATCCCCACCCCGGCGCCGTCAGGCGCATTGATTTCATGGTAGGGATGCGTTCCACCGCGTCCCACTTCAATTCGTTTTGCCTTGGCGTTCTTGGCGTCTTGGCGGTTAAATCCTTCCGTGTTAATTCGTGTAATCCGTGTCTAAATTAAAATGCTTCGTTTTCTTTCGTGTAATTCGTGCCTGATTTCTCCTTTTCCCGATTTCCTGGACCCTATCCCCCATCCCCCCACCGTTCAGGTGCATTTCTCTACTGCTTTTGGGGAGCGCGGGCGTCTCGCTATTGGCCGCCTTCCCGTTTTTATCTACTCTTCATTCATCATTCTTCCTTCTACATTTCACGCGTCCACCCCGAATACCTTCTTATTTTTATCCGTGTTCATCCGTGCCAATCCGTGTCTGTTTTATAATTGGGTGCAGCGTCACGCTGCTTCGTGACTATTCATACCCGAACGCCTTGACCAGGGGTTCAAGCTTTTCCAGATGCGGTTCCAGATATTTCCGGTAATTGTGCCAACGGCCCCGGGCGCGCTTATAGACGGGCTGGGTCACATCGGCGTAAGTCGGCGAGCGCACCAGTTTTTGCCGCGCATGTTCGTCAAAGGCGAGCACACGCGCATCCCACGGGACGCCCAGAAAATCCAGCGTCCGTCGTGCCACGGATTCCAGATCGTCCACCATGTCCTCGTAGCGCACTTCGAGGAACGGGTTTTTAACCAGCGGCTTTAGCGTCCTCCATATCCCCATCACCCGGGCGTAGGTTCTGACTGTGGCTTCAAGATTCAGAAAGGTCACGTTGCCTGTACCGAGGGGCCAATGTGGTTGCATGAAACAACTCAAGACCACATCGCGCGGATCCCGCAATGCCACCAAAAGCTTTATTTCCGGAAAGAACCGGACAAAGGCAATAATCAAGGCTCTGCCGCAACGACTCGACGGGCGCGCTGTCGAGCGCCGCCACCATGGGCGTGCCTTGCGGCAAGCCGCGCGTGAGAAGAACCTGGGCTTGGTTGTAAAAAATACTGGTTTCTTCCGCCGAGGCAATGTCCGGATGTGAATCTAAAACCTGTTCCAGCAGGGTCGTCCCGGAACGGGCATGGCCGCCCAGAAAAGCCAGACGATGAGGTGGTTGCAGTTCCCTGCCAAAATCGAACCAACGCTGCAACAGTTCCGCCGAGACGCCATTTTCCATCTCCTTCAAGTAGCTGATAATGGATTGCAATTGGGCGAGCAACGGCGGCGCGTCGGGAAGCAGCAGCGCCTTGGCATCAAAGAATGCGGTCATGGCTTCGTCATAACGCCCTTGACGGTCGTAAATCCCACCCAGTTCATAGAAGCCCCGGACTCGCAACTCGCGATCCGCTGCCGTCAGGATGGGGCGCAAGACTTGTTCAGCTTCGGCCAGTCGCCCCGCCTGCCGGTGCAGTTTTGCCCGGGTGAGCCGGGCCAAAGGGCAGGCGTTGTCCAGTTGCAGGGCGCGTTCGGCCATGGCGACGGCTTCCTCCGCGCGGTGCAGGCGTTCGTAATGCTCCGCCAGCCGGGCGACGGTGTCCGCCGTGGCGTCTTTTTGTTCCAGGGCGCGCCGGAAATAATCTTCGGCCATTTGATGACGTACGAAATCAATGGAGAGCCGCCCGGCAGATGCCAGCGCCTCCGCTTTATGCGGTGCAATGCGAACCCCCTGTTCAAAGCAGCGTTCGGCTGCCGCGTAATCAAAATTATAACCGTGAGCGCGCCCCAACTGAATCCGGAGCCGCCAGTTGGCTGGATCAAGCCGGCTGGCCCGTTCGAAAATTTCGATGGCTTGTTGAAAGTCACCGCGCATGCAGCACTCCTCGGCGGCCTGAATCATCCGGTTCAAGGAACCGGCGGAAACCAACTGCGGTCGTTTCATCAGTGAGATTGCCATCTCATTGCCGCGGCACTGCAGCCCGGCTGCAGCGACGCTGCAATTCTCCAAAAATCACCGTGTTTGAAAATAAAAACGAATTAGGGACGACGTGGAAGTCGTCCTTACCAGGTATGACAGGGTAGGGACTGGTGGCCGTCCGCAAGGACTTCCACCGCTTCCCTGATTATCTTCTATAATCGGGTGCAGCGTCACGTTGCCTTGACGGTTAAATCCCTTTCCGTGTTAATCCGTGTCTCTTTTTCTTTTTCCCCATTCCCGCGCCGTCAGGCGCATTGGCCGTGCGCAAGCACCGTCACGCTGCTTCGTGACTATTCATATCCAAACGCCTTCACAAACGGCTCCAGCTTTTCCAGATGCGGCTCCAAAAATTTCTGGTAATTGCGCCAGCGCCCCCGGGCGCGCTTATAGACGGGCTGGGTCACATCGGAGTAGGCGGGGGAACGCACCAGTTTTTTTCGGGCATGTTCATCAAACCCCAGCACGTGGTTTACCCAGGTAACACCCAGAAAATCCAGTGTTTTGCGCGCGACGGATTCCAAATCGTCCACCATGTCTTCGTAACGCACTGGCAGGTAAGGAGCGGGCATCAGCGGCGCCATTTTCCTCCATGCGCTCATCATGACGGCGTAATCTTCTACGGTTCCTTCCAGGCTCAAAAAGGCCGTGGTGAATGGGGTCGTCCGCAGGGCTTGCATGAAACGACTCAAGACCACGTCGCGCGGGTCGCGCAAGGCGATGAGAAACCTGGTTTCGGGAAAGATGCGGATGAACGCCGGGATCATGCCGGTGAACATGGGGTTTTTGTCCAGCAACAGCCGGTTGGCGACGGCGCTCCCGATGGACAAATTCATGGAGTCAAAATAAGCCGCGCGCGATTGCTGCAACGCCGGGTTGTCGGCGGTTTCCAGAACCGTCAGCATGTCGGAGTTCGGGGGCGAATTTCGTCTGAGCGGGGCAAAGGCATCGTCCAAAAAAATGGTGGTTTCTTCCGCTGAAATAATGTCCGGATGGGCATCCAGCACCTGCTCCAGCAGGGTTGTGCCGGAACGGGCGTAACCGCAGAGCAAGGCAACTCGTCGGGCCGGTGACAATGCCGGGCCGTTTTCGAACCAGCGTCGGAATTGCCCGGCGGAAATATTCGATTCCATCACCTTGTAACTGGTTTGTATTATTTTTTGGGCGTCAAATATTTTGTCCGCCTGTGGTCGCTGCAAGGTCTTGGCTTCAAGGAATGCCGTCATCGCTTCATCAAATTTTCCCTGACGATCCAGAGTATGGCCCAGTTCATACCAGGCTTGGGCATGAATCCAGGTATTAGGAATGGGTTGGGTGATGAACGAGCGCAGCACGGCCTCCGCCGGTTCCAGTCTCCCGGACAGACGTTCCAGTCGGGCGCGAACCAGCAGCGCCGCCGGATAAGCCGGATCAAGCTTCAACGCCCGTTCCACCAGTTCCTCAGCCTCGGGCAGCCGCCGGAGCCGTTCGCAAAGTTCGGCGAGCTTGATGCAGGCCTGCGGCGTCGCGTCCGGCTGTTCGAGCGCGCGCCGGAGATAACGCTCCGCAATGTCCGGGTTGCGGAAATTCTGGCAATGCTCCGCAATGGCCGTGAGCATCTCCGTTTTCCGGGGAGCAAAACGCAGAGCCTGTTCAAAGCTGCGTTCAGCGGCGGTATAGTCGTAGCGCAACCCATGAATGCGGCCGAGTTGGAGGAGAACGCCGACGTTGGCAGGCGCGAGACGGCTGGCTGTTTGCAGCGTCTTGATACACGTCTGAAAATCCATGCGTTCGCGTGCCGCTTCCGCCGCCTGGAGCAGCTGCTTCAACGAACCCGGAGAAGTTATTGGTGTTCGTCTCATCATGGACAATTTTAGAAGGCGATGCTCTTTGCGCAAGCAGTATAAGATGGCAACCCATGGCGAGGCGTAAAACCTGATTGCCATCTCATTGCCGCGGATTGCCATCTCATTGCCGCGGCACTGCAGCCCGGCTGCAGCGACGCTGCAATTCTCCAAAAATCACCGTGTTTGAAAATAAAAACGAATTAGGGACGACGTGGAAGTCGTCCTTACCAGGTTTATCATGGTAGGGACGCCGCGCCCTGTCCCGCCATAGCTCGGCGAAGGCGGATGCCGGGCGTCCGAACGGCGTTGCAGCAGCAACGCCCTACCTCGGGACGACCTGCAGGTCGTCCCTACCCCTTACTCATACCCAAACGCCTTGACGAACGGCTCCAGTTTCTCCAAATGCGGTTCGAGATATTTTTTGTAATTGTGCCAGCGCCCCCGGGCGCGCTTATAAACCTTCTGCGTCACGTCGGCGTAAGTCGGGGAGCGCACCAGCTTTTTCCGGGCATGTTCGTCAAAGGCGAGCACGCGGGCATCCCACGGCATGCCGAGGAAGTCCAGAGTCCGCCGCGCGACGGATTCCAGATCGTCCACCATGTCTTCGTAGCGCACTTCGAGACAGGGATTTTTGATCAGCGGCTTTAGCGTCCTCCATATCCCCATCACCCGGGTATAGGATCTAACCGTGGCTTCAAGATTCAGAAAGGTCACGGTGGCCGCGCGGAGGGGCCAATGCGGCAGGACGAAACAGCTCAAGACGACATCGCGCGGGTCGCGGATCGCCAACAAAAGTTTTATTTCCGGAAAAATGCGGACAAAAGCCGGGATCATAATTTGATAGTTGGGATCTTTGTCAATCAGCAGGCGATGGCCGATGGGGTTGCCAAAGAACAATTCCATCGAACGAAAATAGTGTTCACGAGCCTGCCGCAACGACGCAACGGGCGCGGTATCGAGTGCCGCCAGCATGGATGTGCCCGGTGGCATACTGTGCGTGAGAGAAAGGTAGGTCTTGTAAAAAAAAATACTTGTTTCTTCCGCTGAGACGATGTCCGGATGTGAATCGAGCACCTGTTCCAAAAAAGTTGTCCCGGAACGGGCATGGCCGCCCAGAAAGGCCAGACGATGAGGTGGTTGAAGTAGCTCCCGGCCGGAATCGGACCAACGCTGCAACAGTTCAGCCGAGACGTTGTTTTGCATCTCCTTAAAGTAACTGTTGATTGATTGCAATTGGGCGAGCAATGGCGGTGCGTCCGGAAGCAGCAGCGCCTTGGCTTCGAGAAAGGCGGTCATGGCTTCGTCATAACGCCCCTGCCGGTCGTAAATCCCGCCCAGTTCATAGAGGCCCCGGACTCGCAACTCGCGATCTACCGTCGTCAGGATGGGGCGCAAGACTTGTTCAGCTTCGGCCAGTCGCCCCGCCTGCCGGTGCAATTTTGCTTGGGTGAACCGGGCCAACGGGCAGGCGTTGTCCAATTGAAGGCAGCGCTCCACCATGGCGGCGGCATCTTCCGTGCGGTGAAGCCGCTCGTAGAGTTCCGCCAGCCGGGCGACGGTGTCCGCCGTGGCGTCTTTTTGTTCCAGGGCGCGCCGGAAGTAAGCTTCGGCCATTTGCGGTCTGCCGGAACTCATCCATTGCTGCCCCGCAGTCGCCAGGGCCTCC
Source organism: Verrucomicrobiota bacterium (assembly GCA_050015635.1). Taxonomy (GTDB): domain Bacteria; phylum Verrucomicrobiota; class Verrucomicrobiia; order Limisphaerales; family UBA11358; genus UBA11358. Next base: position 27,051 of record JBEKBA010000008.1, on the reverse strand, counting down.
GCTTTATGCGGTGCAATGCGCACCGCCTGTTCAAAACAGCGTTCGGTTGCCGTGTAGTCGAAATTATAACCGTGAGCGCGCCCCAACTGAATCCGGAGCCGCCAGTTGGCTGGATCCAGACGGCTGGCCCGTTCGAAAATTTCGATGCCTTGTTGAAAGTCACCGCGCATGCAGCACTCCTCGGCGGCCTGAATCATCCGGTTCAAGGAACCGGCGGAAACCAACTGCGGTCGTTTCATCCGTGGAAAATTTTAGAGGCCGATGCCCTTTGCGCAAGCAGTCTCTGCAAAGGGTAGGGACGCGCCCTGTCCCGCCATAGCTCGGCGAAGGCGGATGCCGCGTGTCCGAACGGCGTTGCAGCAGCAACGCCCTACCTTTGGACGACCGGCAGGTTGTGTTTCCTTTTTCAATCGAATTGGGAACGGCATGGTAGGGACGCGCCCTGTCCCGCCATAGCTCGGGCGAAGGCGGATGCCGCGCGTCCGAACGGCGTTGCAGCAGCAACGCCCTACCTCGGGACGACCAGCAGGTCGTCCCTACCCCTTACTCATACCCGAACGCCTTCACAAACGGCTCAAGCTTTTCCAGATGCGGTTCAAAATATTTCTGGTAATTACGCCACCGGCCAATGGCCCCTTTATAGACCGGTTGGGTCACGTCGGCGTAAGTGGGCGAGCGCACCACTTTCTGCCGCGCGTGTTGGTCAAAACTGAGCACGCTTGCATCCCACGGCACGCCCAGAAAGTCCAGTGTCCGCCGCGCCACGGATTCCAGATCATTGACCATGTCCTCGTAGCGCACGGTCAGGAACGGGTTCTTTATCAGGGGAGCGAGGGTTTGCCACAGGCTCATCATGGCGCTGTATTCCTCAACGGTACTCTCCAGACTCAAATAGGCCGAGTTGCCCTGACGGAGTGGCAGCAAGGGTTGCATGAGACAACTCAAACATACGTCACGCGGATCGCGCAGGGCGATGATCAGTTTTACCTCAGGAAACACGCGGATGAGCGCGGGTATCAAAAAAGTCAGCGAAGGATTTTTGTCAATCAACAGCCGGTTGCCGATGGGTTTGCCCAGAAATCCTTCCACGGAGCGGAAATAATTCATGCGCGATGTCTGCAATGCGCTCGTCTGTGCCGTTTCAAGGATTGACAATGTGGGTGTATTCTCTGGAAAGCCGCGTTTGAAGGGAACACAGGCGTCTTCGAGAAAAATCGCCGTTTCTTCCACCGAAACGATGTCTGGATGCGAATCCAAAATCTGTTCCAATAAGGTTGTCCCGGAACGGGGATGACCGCCCAGAAAAGCCAGGCGATGAGAGGGTCGGAACGCCGGGGCGCAATCAAACCAACGTTGCAGTATTTCAGCAGAGATGTTGGTTTTCAATTCATTTAGGCGGTCACGAAACACCTTCATTTGAGCGATGAGCGGTTTCGCGGTTGGCAGTAAGAGCGCCTTGGCTTCGAGGAACGCGGCCATCGCTTCGTCATAACGTCCTTGCTGGTCCAGATTTTTGCCCAGTTCGTAATGGCGACGTATCTGCGTATGCGAATCGGTTGTGGTAAACCTCCGCAGAAGTTGTTCCGCTTCCTTCAATCGACCGGTGCGGCCATATAATCTGGCACGGGTCAGTTGTGCCATGGCGCAGTTGTCATCCAATTGCAAGGCTTGATCCACCAGTTTGGTGGCGTCTTCCAAGCGATTAAGGCGTTCATAAACTTCCGCGAGTCGGGCGCAGGTTTCCGCCGGGGCGTCTTTTTCTTCCACGGCGCGCCGGAAATAATCTTCGGCCATTTGATGACTGCCGAAATCGAGGGATAGCCGCCCGGCAATGGCCAAAGTCTCCGTTTTATCCGGTGCAATCCGCACGGCCTGTTCAAAGCAGTGTTCGGCTGCCTCGTAGTTGTAACGCAACCCATACCGCTGACCCAGATACAGCTGCATTTTGGGATTGCCCGGGTCCAGCCGGCTGGCGCGTTCCAGCAGCTCAAAGCACTGCCGGGAGTCGCCACGTCCCCAGGATTCATCCGCCGCCTTGATCATCCGGCTCAAGGAACCCTGGGAAACTAACTGCAGTCGTCTCATCAATGGAAAATTAGACCCTGAAGTTTTTTGCGCAAGCAGTATAAGATGGCAACCAATGGCGGGGCGTGTGAACGCTGCCATCTCATTGCCGCAGCACTGCAGCCCGGCTGCAGCAACGCTGCAATACCCCAAAAATCACCACGTTTGAAAATAAAAACGAATTAGGGACGACGTGGAAGTCGTCCTTACCAAAATTTGACATGGTAAGGACGCGTTCCACCGCGTCCCATTTCCTCCGGCTGTATTCGGCACCTTCAACTCTCAAGCATTAAGCCGTTGACAATGGCAACGAAAGGTGGGAATGTTCCCACATGGAAACTACTTTGGTAAAAGCCGATGACAAAGGCCGCGTCTGCATCCGGGGCACGCGCAAAGGCGCAAAGTATCTGGTAACGATGGAGAACGGTGGCTGGTGGGTCATGCCTGCGCCGAAAATCACCGTGCCGGAAAAGATGGAATCGCCCGCCGGAGTCTGGGAACTGCGCGCCGCCACGCTGGAAAGTTTCTATGATAAATCCAAAGCCTGGTGAAGTATATTGGGTGGATCTGGGACTGAAGGGCAAGCTGCGCCCGCTGATGGTAGTCTCGCGCGAAGATCCGGACGCGGAGCGCGCCTTATGCGTGTGCGTGCCGTTGACGACGCAGATTCGTGGTGGTGATTATGAAGTGAAGTTGCCGCGCGTGCGCTGGTTGCCCGGCGCGGATGAAGGCGTGGCGAATGTCCAGGGTCTTGCCTCGGTTGAAAATCACCGGCTGGAACGTCGTGCCGGACAGTTTGAAACTAGAGTAACTTTGGCCGTGCGCGATAAAATTGCCTGGCTGCTGGAATTGAATTGATTACATAAACGACACATCAGGCGGTTAATTTTTCTTCTCCCTCTCCGCTCTGGGGAGAGGGTCGGGGAGAGGTGTTTCCATCCGGTTAATCCGTGTCTCTTTTTATGGTGGCCGCACCGCCAGGTGCCTTGGCGTTCTTGGCGGTTAAATCCCTTTCCGTGTTAATCCGTGTCTAAAAATGCTTCGTTTTCTTTCGCGTAATTCGTGTCTGATTTCTCCTTTTCCCGATTTCCTGGACCCTATCCCCCATCCCCGCACCGTTCAGGTGCATTTCTCTACTGCGTTTGGGGAGCGCGGGCGTCTCGCTATGGGCCGCCTTCCCGTTTTTATCTACTCTTCATTCATCATTCTTCCTTCTACATTTCACGCGTCCACGCCAAATACCTTCTTATTTTTATCCGTGTTCATCCGTTCCAATCCGTGTCTGTTTTATAACTGGGTGCACCGTCACGCTGCTTCGTGACTATTCATACCCGGACGCCTTGACGAACGGCTCCAGCTTTTCCAGATGCGGTTCCAGATATTTCTGGTAATGCCGCCACCGGCCAACCGCGCCTTTATAGACCGGTTTGGTCACGTCGGCGTAAGTCGGGGAGCGCACCACTTTCTGCCGCGCATGTTCGTCAAAGGCCAACACGCGGGCGTCCCACGGCACGCCCAGAAAGTCTAATGACCGCCGCGCCACGGATTCCAGATCATTGACCATGTCCTCGTAGCGCACTTCGAGGAACGGGTTTTTTATCAATTGCGCAAGGGTTTGCCACAGGCTCATCATCGTGCTGTATTCTTCAACGGTGCTTTTCAGGCTCAAATAGGCCGAGCTGCCCTGATCGAGCGGCAAAGGCTGCATGAAACAACTTAAAACCACATCCCGCGGGTCGCGCAGGGCGATGAGCAGTTTTATTTCTGGAAAAATGCGGATGAGGAGCGGAATTAAAAAAGTCAGGGAGGGATTTTTATCAATCAACAGCCGGTTGCCGATGGGCTGACCGAGGAATCCTTCCACGGAACGAAAATAGTGGGCGCGCGATTGTTGCAAGGCATCAGTCTGCGCGGCTTCGAGAACCGACAGCATGGGTTCGTCATCCGGCAAATTGCGCGTGAGAGGATGGTAGGCGTCATCGTAAAAAATCGTCGTTTCTTCCACCGAGACGATGTCCGGGTGCGAATCCAAAACCTGCTCCAGCAGAGTGGTGCCGGAACGGGGATGACCTCCCAGCAACGCCAGCCGCCGGGAGGGTTGTAGCGTCCGGCCAAAATCAAACCAGCGTTGCAACATTTCGGCGGACATATTTGCCTGCATGGCCGTGATGCGCTGGCGGATAATTTTTAGTTCAGTGAGAAAACGCCCCGCATGGGGATTCAACAATGCCTTGGCTTCAAGGAAGGCGGACATGGCTTCGTCATAACGCCCTTGCCGGTCAAGAATTCCACCCAGTTCATACCAACTCTGCGCGCGTGTGTTATTTTCGGAGTGGGTTGGAATGGATCGGAGCAGCCGTTCCGCTTCGTCCAACCGGCCGGACTGCCGGTTGAGCCTGGCGGACAGCAGCAACGCCGCCGCGCAGCCGCCATCCACATGCAGCGCCCGTTCCACCAATCGGGCGGCGTCCTCCAAACGGCGGAGACGCTCATAATTTTCCGCCAATTTGACGAGGGTTTCGGGCGTGACGTCCTTTTGTTCCACGGCGCGCAGGTAGTAACGCTCGGACATCGCAAAGTTGCCAAAATCACGGCTTTGCTTTCCCGCTGTCGCGAGCGCCTCGGATTTTTTGGGCGCGATTCGAACCGCCTTTTCAAAACAGCGCTCGGCGGCGGCAGGGTCGTGACGCAGCCCGTGCATGCGACCCAAATCCAACAGGATGACGGCATTGGCCGGGTCCAGCCGGCTGGCGCGTTCCATCAACTCGATGGCCGTCTGAAAATCAAGCCGTTTCCAGGACTCGTTGACCGCTTCAAGTATGCGGTTCAGTGACCCTTGGGAAACCAGCGATGACCGCTTCAGTTTCATGATCGTGCGAAATCATAAACGCCGCTGTTTTCGGTGCAAGCAGCGTCTGCAAAGAACAAGTTTATCATGGTACGGACGCGTTCCACCGCGTCCCTGATTATCTTCTATAATTGGGTGCAGCGTCACGCTGCCTTGGCGCTCTTGGCGTCTTGGCGGTTTAATCCTTTTCCGTGTTAATCCGTGTCTCTTTTTATGGTGGCCGCACCGCCAGTAAAAAGTTGAAAGGCAACTACTAAAGATTGCCGGGCCTGGCATCCAATGGGCGAAGCCTGCGGGACGAGGGCGGCAGGCGAAAATCCGGTGAAATTGCGGAGTTGCCGTTTGTTTAAGCTGGGTTATCTTTATGACCATGAGTTCGGTTCAAGAAATTGAAGCAGTCATTCCAAAGCTCTCACGCGCTGAAATTGAAGAAGTTCGCGCGTGGATTGACGATTTTCTCGAAGACCAGCTTGAACTCACCGACGAAGTGAAGGCCAAGCTCGACCAATCGCGCCGCGAAATCGCTGAAGGCAATTACACGACCCGCCAGCCCCAATGAACTGTGGCCGCTGCGCTCCAAATCTTGTCGCCCACATTTTCAAAAGCGTTTGACGACCTGCCCTCCGGCATTCGCGAGACCGTCCAGCGCGAGATTGATGAAATGGGGACGCGGCTTGAAAATTTCCCGCACAAACGGCTGCAAGGCCGTCCTGAATTCAAACTCCGAGTCGGCGACTACCGCGTGCTTTATGAATTCGATTTGAAACTTGGCCGCATTGATCTTCACTACCTCGGCCATCGCCGCGAAATTTACAAGCGAAGCTGAGCGCCCCCAGACCACGCCTGCGAAGGTTGTCCGAGTGCCTGGGGTCAAAAATAAGTTGTGGGGAGGAGAGTTTTGGGGCAACGGGTATTTTGTGAATACGGTGGGGCAGCATGGGAGTGAGAAAGTGATAGCCGAATGCGTCAAAGGACAGGGAGCGGGTCGAGATTATCATCAACTGCACAAAGGGCAGATCGAGTTCAGATTCTGAGAATGCCTGGCAGCTTGCTGCGAGGATGCTTTACTCTCCCTCTCCGCTCTGGGGAGAGGGTCGGGGAGAGGTGTTTCCATCCGTGTTAATCCGTGTCTATTTTTCTTTTTCCCCATTCCCGCGCCGTCAGGCGCATTGGCCGTCCGCAAGGACTTCCACCGCGTCCCTGATTATCTTCTATAATTGGGTGCACCGTCACGCTGCCTTGGCGGTTAACCCGGCACTCGGTTATTTTCTATGCCTTGGCGGAGGTCTTTGCCGACGCGATCAATTCCCAGAATTTCGGATTTTCCTGAAGGGTTTGGTCCTCGCCGGATTTCAGGCCGGAACGGAACAGGAAATCCTTCAAGGTGTGCCGGCTCAAGATGCGATGCACCAGCACACCCAGATCATGCCGCTCGAAATAAACGCGATAATCCCCCACGCGAAAGCGGTGCAACGTCCGTCCGGCCAGCTCCAGTTTGCCGAACGCGTCCAGTTCCGTGCCCAGCACCTGTTGCGGCAAACCGCGAAACTCACCGAGTATTTGCAACTGGAGTTCTTTTGGCATCCGCCCGAGTTCGGCGGCGCTGGCCGGAGTAAAGATGATCTGAAACATGATTGATTGAAAATTGAACGTTGAACCCAAGCCGCTCAACATTCAACGTTCATCTTTCAACTTTCGGAAGTGGTAGCGCGTACGGGAATCGAACCCGTCTTTCCGGATTGAGAATCCAGCGTCCTAACCGATAGACGAACACGCCGGCCAAAGGAATGTTAATGGCGCTTCAGGAGGTGTCAATCCCGCCACGTTTTTGATGCACCACCCGCCTCGCCGCAGGCGCGGCATCTTTCCAGATGCTCAAGCTATTGTGGAGGCGTATCGCCATTCCCTGACGTATCGCCGTCCCCCATTGGATTATTGCCGTTTTCAAACACAGGGTTGCCGCCGGGACCAACGGCGTCGGACGGCGTCACCTCTGTGATGGGAAGTGGCGGCATCGTTCCATCCATAACCTGCTGTTTGGTCGCTTCGCGATTCGCTTCGATTTCAACGGTTTGTTCCTCCGGTGTCATACCCGGGGGTATCTGGCCGGCCAGGGGATTTTGCGGCGTAGCATACGGACTGTAAGGCTGTTGATCGTTGGGCTGTTGACTGCCGAACGGTTGATTGCCGGGGTATTGACTGTTGGGCTGTTGACCGTCAGGCTGTTGATTGCCGGACGGTTGACTCATGGGCTGTTGACCGGGGGGCGGGGAATAGTCTCCGAACGTCGGGCCGGGTGAACCGCTTTTCCAGCCACGATTACTGAATCGTCCACCAAACCGGTGGTGTCCGGGTTCGTTCGGAGGATAGGGACTCATGGTGGTTCCGGATGCGGGCGTATTGTCATCAGCGTTCAGGGCTATTTCCTGAATGGTGCCGTGATTGTTGAACGTCACCTTGGCCGCCTTTTCAGAGATCTTCACGATTTCAATGTCGTCCTGCTGCTGGCCTTCGGTGAGGATGTAAGATTGCTCCTCGGACGGTTTCCCCGGCTTGGCCACGCTGTCCACTTTGAACAGCACCTGTAACCGCCCGAAAATGGACATGATGCCGTTGGGTGTGATTTTCGGCAGTGGTTCGTCGTCTTTGACCGGCGCGACGGGCGGCGGCGGCGGGTTCAAACCGAAAACATTCCGAATGACAATAGGTGCGTAGGGATTGTCGGTCATGTTTGTCAACACGACATCGGCCGCGCGCAAACCGGCGTTCAACGCCAATCCGCCCGCGAGGCAAATCGCAACTTTTACGGCGAGCTTCATGTTTCCAATATACCCTGCGCCAGCCCAAATTCAAACACCGGCGTGGAAATTTAGTTGTGCGCCGGACGCGCGGCGGGTTCAGTTATTGCGCGTCCTCGCCCAATTCCACGTTCCAGTAGGCAAGGTCAATGAAGTGCCGCCAGCTGTCGTGCCGCTGCAGACTGATATTGACCTGTACGAAAGGACGCCATTTCGGTCGCTTGGGCTTGCGGACGAGGTGCATTCCGGCCTCCTGCGGCGTGCAGTTGGCCTTCAGCGTGTTGCACCCGATGCAGGAACAGACGATGTTTTCCCACGTCGTCGGACCGCCGCGGTCGCGCGGAATGACATGGTCAAGATTCAGGTCCTTGCGGTCAAATATTCCGCCGCAGTATTGACAGGTGTTTTTGTCCCGTTCAAAAATGTTGTGGCGTGTGAACTTCACTTCCTTCTTCGGCAACCGGTCATAAACCATCAGCAGGATGATGCGCGGCACGCGAATGCGGAAGGAGATGGCATGGACGGATTCCTCGTGCGGCGCGTCTTCCGAAACGTCGCGCCATTCCTCGAAGTTAAAGGTGCGGAACGCGCCGTCTTCGCCGCCCACCACCACTTGCGCCTGCCCCTGAAAAAGCAGCGTGAGGGCGCGCCGGCAGGTGCAGACGTTGACCGCCTGCCACAACCGGTTCAATACCAGCACGTGTTGATTTAGCGCGATATTCATGGCGCAGACGAAATCGGAAGCTAGCAGAATCATTGGCGCAGGTCAACCGTGCGCTGCAGCGTCCGACATCTTGGCCCGCTGCAAGTGGTGGCCGTCCGCAAGGACCGCCCCGCAAGGGGCTTCGTGTCTCGCCGGTGGCGCTTGTCCCTGCTTTCAAATTGATACTATAACCCGTCAGCGTTGCCAAAGCGCGTCCGCGTGGCTATGGTTCCATTATGAAACGTCTCGTCGCATCGGTCGGTTTGTTTTTGGCGGTAATGTCGCCGGAAGCGCGCGCGCAGGATACCCCCGACGATCAATATGTCATTATTTACAGTTTGATGCAGCAGGCGGATGGTCTGGAAAATTCCGGTGAGCCGCGCCAGGCGTTGGCTCAATACGTCGAGACGCAGGCAGAACTGCAACGATTCCAAAAAATTTTCCCCGATTGGCATCCCAATATCATCGCTTTCCGGCTCAATTATCTTGCGGATAAAATCGCGGAAATTTCGGCGGAAGCTCCGGTGACAAATCCGCCGCCCGCGACCGTGGCAGCGACGCCCGGTGCGGTCGCCTCGGCGGCCGACGCCGATCTGGAGTCGCAATTGAGCGTGTTGCACGAGCAGGTTGCGCAACTGCAAACGGACAACACCACGCTCCAGGCCAAACTCAGGGAGGCATTGACCCCGTCTCCGACCATGGTTGATTCCAGTGAACTGGTCAAAGCGCAGGGGCAAATCCAGTCGTTGACGAAGGAAAATGATCTGCTGAAAGTCAGCCTTTCGCAGTCGCAAACTGCCGCAACGACCGGTTTTGACGCGGCCACGTTGGCGCAGCTTCGCAGGCAATTGACCGAAGCGAATCAAAAGCTGGCGCAGCAGACGGAACGCGCCGATAAACTGGCGCTGGAAAACCAGGCGTTACAGGCGAGGGTTCAATTGTTGCTGGCCAGCGCCAGTAGTGCCGGGGCGTTGCGCGAGGAAAATCAATTGTTGAGAAGACAGCTCGCCGAATTGAGGCCGGCCACCGCGGATATGCCCTCCACCGCCGATTTGGATTCCGAGTTGGCGCGGTTGCGGGCGCAACTTGCTGCATTACAATCGGCGGCGGAGGTGGATTGGCTGGAAAAGGCGGCGCTGGAAAACCGTTTGGAACGGTTTCAAACCGCGCCGCCCCTCCAGCCCGCAAACGGGGAATTGGCCGGCCAGATAAAAACCTTGCGCGCGCGGCTGGCCGTGGATGAAGCGCAGGTCGTGCCCTACACGCCGGAGGAATTGGCCTTGTTCAAACAATCCGCGCCGCAACTCGTCGCCGCCCCGGAGTCGAACTCGGATGCCACCGATGAACCGCCCGCCGACACCTTGGTGCTGGTCGCGGAGGCGCAGCGCGATTTTTCTTCCCGGCAATTCGACAGGGCCGAAGCCGCCTATCTGGAAATTTTGCGGCGTGATGAATACAATCCGCTGACCCTGGCCAATCTGGCGACGATTGAGATTAATTTGAATAAACTTGATGACGCCGAAAAATATATCCGGCAGGCGCTCGCGCAAAATCCCAACGATGCCTACAACCTTTCCGTCCTCGGCCACTTGCAATTTCTTCAGGCGAAATACGACGCGGCGCTGGATACCTTGGGTCGCGCGGCGGGGCTCGATCCGCAGAACGCGCAGATTCAAAATTATCTGGGCGTGGTGCTGGCCCAAAAGGGTTTGCGCAAGCAGGCGGAAACGGCCTTGCGCAAGGCCCTCCAACTTGATCCGGATTATGGCGATGCGCACAACAATCTCGCCGTTATTTACATCAGCCAGAATCCGCCGATGGCGGAACTCGCGCGCTGGCACTACCAAAAGGCGCTTGAAGCCGGCCAGCCGCGCAATCCTGACCTGGAAAAAATGCTGGCGGAAAAGGGCGTGCCGGTGAACCCGCAGTGACCGGCAAAATGCTCCGCCAGTTTTTCCATGAACTGACCATTCAAACGCGCGGGCGCGGGCTTTATGAATTCACGCGGGAAGTTGCGGCATGGATTGGCCGGAGCGAAATCAGGGATGGGCTGCTGACGATTCATTTGCAACATACTTCGGCTTCGCTGCTGATTCAGGAAAATGCCGACCCGGATGTGCGCCGCGATTTGGAGGCGTTTTTCAAACGACTGGTGCCGGACGGCAATTCGCTTTTCATTCACACCGCTGAAGGCGGCGACGATATGCCCGCGCACATCCGCACCGCGCTTACGGGTGTGAATTTGAGCATTCCCGTGCGCGACGGTCGGCTGGCGCTCGGCACTTGGCAGGGGATTTACGTTTGGGAACACCGCATTCACGGTCATGCGCGTCGCGTCGCCCTGCACTTGATCGGCGCGTAGCGCGCTATGCCTGCCTTCAAATTTTGAAGCTTCACAAGCCGGTATCCCACGACCCAAAATCAGGGAAAAATCAAACGTTTTCCACACTTAAACCATTGAAATCAAACATTCTCCACTACTTTCAACCACATTGCCAGCGTGGGACAGTGGTCTGACAGCCCATGTTTGGACGGCTCAAAAGCTATTAAACGCAGGCTAAACCCATGAAAACGATGAGCCAATTCGGTGTCCCATTTACCGAATAGTGTCCCGTTGGTTGAATATGGCATCAGGCGTGCTGTTTTATTGGCACATTGCGGTTGCAACAGGCAATCAAGTGAACACAAACGTAATAATAAATATGTAAACCGCCTGTTGCTGCGTTCACACCGCGAGAGAAAAATCGAAAGACGTAAATTATGAAAACCAAAACAACCCGCGCAGCGGGTTTTACACTGGTGGAAATTATGATTGTGGTGGCCATTATCGGCCTCCTGGCAGCGATCGCGATTCCCAACTTCCTCAGAGCGCGTTCGACATCTCAAATGAACGCCTGTATCAACAACCTCCGTCAAATTGATGCCGCCAAGCAGGAATGGGCATTGGAATACGGGAAAGGCGCCGGAACGACGCCAACCAGCACTTCTCTTACGCCCTTTCTTGGTCGTGGTGCCGCCGGCAGCTTGAACAGCGTGATTTGTCCATTAGATGCTGGTGGAACATTTGCCAAAAGTTACTCAATCGGCACTATGAGTATTACACCTACTTGCTTGATCATTGGAAACACCGGTAGTTTCCCTCACTATCTGCCTAATTGAACCGTCCGCGTGACTTAAATCAAAGGCTTGGGATTTTTCCCAGGCCTTTTTTGTTTTAAGGATTATTGGTTGGAATCAAAAATCATTTTTCCGGCTTGGCCACTGCGGGTGCGCTGAGCTTTGCGCGCCATCCAAAATTTTACCGGTGGGCGAATAATCTCGCCAACCGCGGCCGTCAATGGCAGATTTTCCCCGCTTTATGCAAGTCATGAAATTTTTATACTGCGCGGCACTTTCGACATTTTTTTTAAGTTTTATTTCCCCCGTTCACGGCGGGAACGGCACGAATGATTTCGGTTTCACCGGCCATGAAAGCTATCCGATTGATGACGGCATCAGCCTGTTGCACGCGGCGGACCTGACCGGCGATGGTTTGAACGATCTCATTGTCGCCAACAACCTGCGCTCAAAAATCAACCTGCTCTATAATGAAACGGGCAAAACCAACCAGCCCGCCGCCCCGCTGCGCAAACTTGACATCAACGAACTGCCGCCCGACGCCCGTTTTCGCATTGATTCCATTCCCGTCGATGAACGCATCGAGGCCATGGTCGTCACAGACTTGAATGGCGACGGAAAACCCGACATCGCCATTTACGGCGACAACAAAGACCTTGAAGTCTTTTATAATCAGGGCACCAATGGCTGGAGCGACCCGGAGCGCTGGCATATTGAGGACGGACAGATGGATCCCAATGCGCTGGTGGCTGGTGACTTGAATGGCGATGGCCGGACGGATTTGCTTTTGCTTGGCGACAACGGATCGCTTTATTTTCTCCCCCAGAACGCGGATCATACTTTGGGCGAGCCGCAAAAAATCCCCTATTCCGGCACGCCCAAATCCGTGCAAATCGTGGATGTGGACGGCGACGGACGAAGCGATCTCCTGCTCGTGGACTGGGACAGTCCGATGCCGTTTCGAGTGCGGCTGCAAAACGCTTCCGGCCAGCTTGGCCCGGAGATTTATTTCAAAACCGAACCCATCCGTTCGTATTGGGCGGATAATTTGGAGGAAACCGCGACCAATTACATAGTGACCATCGCGCAAAATTCCGGGCGCGCGGAAGTCTCCGCGTTCATGCGGAAACCCGCCCCGGTTTTGTCCGGCGCGCTCCGGCTGGGGCAATTTCAAATTCTGCCGCTGAACAAAACGGATGCGGCGCCGCGCGGCATGTGCTGGGCCGACATCAACGGCGATGGCCGCCCTGATTTGCTCGTGGCCGAGCCCGACAGTGGTCAGATTTCCGTTTATTTGCAGCAGGCGGACGGGTCGCTGGCCGCGCCCAAAATTTTCCCGACCCTGGCGGGCGTGAGCCAGATCGAAGTGGCGAATTGGAACGGCCACGGTCCGCCGGACATTTTTCTTTTGAGTGGCGCTGAAAACGCCGTCGGCGTGACGCACTTCGACAAAAACGGGCGGCTGCCCTTTCCGACGCTCATTCCGCTGGACGGCAAACCGCTCGTGATGGCAGTCGGCCCGCTCAAGCCGCGCGCAAAACCGACCTTGGCGGTGATTTTGGACAATGACGGCCAGCGCTCGCTCGTGACCTGCACGGCGGACGGCAAAATGAAAACGCAGAAGTTGAGCGACAGTTTCAAATCAAATCCCGTGACGCTGGCGATTCAGGACGTGAACCAGGACGGCCTCGCGGATTTGGTCGTGCTCATCCCGTATGAAAAAATCAAGGTGCTGCTGCAAAAACCCCGCGGCGGCTTTGATGAGGAAGACGTTGACCCGCCCGGCGGCGCGATTGACCAGCCGTGGCTGGCGTCGGTGGACGTGGACGGCGACGGCAAACAGGATTTACTTTTGCCGCAGAAAAATTTTGTCCGCGCCGTCATTTTGGAGAAACAAGCCCCCGCGCAGGGTTCAACCAACCAGCCGGCGTGGATATTTCGCGTGAAGGATCAGATCAACGGCGCGGCGGGCGATTCGCGTATCGTCGGCGCGACGGCGGTGCGGAATGGATCGAACGCGACCCCCTCGATTTTTCTGCTGGACGCCGAGCACACCCAGTTGACGCTGTGCGAACGCGACCCGGCGGGCGTCTGGCAGGTGGTTCGCAACATTGATTTGCCGGTGTCGGATTTTAGCGCCCTGCAATCGGTCGCCCTTGGCGGCGCGAATGCCCAGTGCGTCGCGTTTCTGGGTCAGAATTCCGTCGCGTGGCTGCCGCTCGCGGGTAACGTTTGGAAACTAACCGCCCTTGATGGTTACGATACGCCGATCAAGGACGGTTACTTGAACGACGTGACGGCGGGTGATTTGAACCACAGCGGGCGCAAGCAACTCGTGTTCATGGAAACGGCCAAAAATTATCTCGACCTTGTTTTCTTCTCCCCCAACCACAAGCTCGTGCCCGGCGACCGTTGGCAGGTGTTTGAGGAGCACACCTTCCGCGACCTCGTCAACTCTCTGCCTGAACCCCGCGAAGCGCTTGTGGCCGACGTCACCGGCGACAAAAAGGACGACCTCATCGTCATCGTGCATGACCGGATTTTGGTTTATCCGCAGGAGTGACTGGCCCGCCGCCACCGGGTGGGGACGACTTCCACGTCGTCCCATTTCCTCAGTTCAACTGCGGCGGGCGCGGCGCGAAGTATTTGAAGGAAAGACCCTCCGTGGTGACATCTCCGCCATAGACTGAAAAATAAAAATACTTGGCGACCGCGTCAAAATCAGGCAGCAGGGAAAAATCCAGCCAGTTGCCGATGTCTTTTCCGGACGGGCCATAAGGCAGTGCGCCAAACGGGTTGACGCTGCCGCCGGACGAAGCCTGATTTTTCAGCAACATGAAAACCGTGCGCGCAACTTCACTTTGATTTTGATAGCCGAACAAGCCGCCGCCCGCGCCACCAACGTGTTGCATCGCGTCCGTCAGACCGGCGGTTTCACGCAACGATCGCCCCTGGCTTTCCCCGCCGCGCAAAAAGCTTTCGAGAATCGAAACGTCCGTGGTCAGGGCGACGTAACCGCCGCCCGCCGCGCAATAAAGCGAACGCTCCACCGGCGCGCTCGTGCCGGACACCCGGCCTGCGGGCAGGGGAATGGTGTAAATTTTCCGGCCAAGAAAATCACGCGCGGGCGGTGCCTCCGCTTGCGATGAAAGCGCGGCGATGCTTTTAATCGCCAGCACGGCTTGATCAGGATTCGACGCGGCGAACAGGAAAAGCGACGGCGCGTTGTTCAAATCCGTCAGGGTTGTCCCCGTTGGCGCTTCTGCGTAACTGATCCAGTCATCGCCCAGATTGCCGATGAGATTTCTGCGCACGTCAAAATCCGGGTTCTGCTGTTGCGCGCTCGCGTTGGCGATGTCAATCACCGAATTGAGACTGCTCAAGGCCGCGGGCGAAATCGCCCCCAGCATTTTTTGCAGCGTGTCCCAGGATTTCTGGCCGTCCACGCGCCAGCGCCAGAATTTCACCGCGTCGTCGGGCACAAACGCCGGCGGGTTCGCGGCCTTTGGCGTCGCGGCAATCATGGTCAAAACGCCCCGCCGGTCGGCCTCCGGCGCGGCGAGGAAAAAATCAAACTGCTCACCGTCATGCGTTTCGCGGCAGGCAAAGGCGGCGCTCTTCAACCCCATCAAACCCGATGCGCTCAATACCTTGTCCCACGGAATTTGCGGCATCGGGCTGGGGGCGTCCGGGTTCGGCTGCGGCGGCGGAATATGCGCCAGCACGTCGAAAAAAGTTTTCCCGTTGAACCAGCCGTAATACAACGGCGCGTCGCGGAACTGTCCCAGCTTGTCGGCGGCAAAAACGGGATTGTCGCTCAATGGCGGCAGCGCGCCGCCCGTCAGCCGCGTAGCCACGGCTTGAATGGATTTGGTGGAGTTGCCGACGATCAGCAGGGATTCAAACTGGCCGATGACCAGTTCACCGGGCGGAACCGTCTGGGTCGGCCTGCCCAGTTCCTGAACCGGCTGGCGTCTTGGAAAAAAGCCGGCCAGCGCCGGTGGAATGTTGTTGCTCGAAAGCGGCACGATCGTAAAGGGTATGCCGCACATGGTCTCCGTATAGACGGATTTTCCCGTGTCCGCCCATTTTTTGCGGAGCACGTCGAGGTTGGTCTTGAGCAGATCGCTTTGCTCCTTGGCGTCGAGCAGCAATAGTATGCCCGGCGTTTTGTCGTCATTGCCGTTCCAGCCGTTTTGCGTGATGGCAAAGGTGAACTGCCCCTGCGGCAAATCGGCGAAGTCGGCCAGTTTCACGCCCAGGTCGCGTTCCAGTGGCGCGACAAATTCCTCATCCCATTTCGCCATGAACTTGTCATGAAACGGCTTCATCGCCGGATCGTTCCACAAAAGCCACTGCGGCGACTCGTGCATCGCCGTGCGCAACGTCGCGCAATCCGGCGCGGTGACCATAAACAACGTGTCCGCGGGTAAAAGTTCCTCGGCCGGCGGAATCGCGGCGCGCAGGGAGATGGCGAAGGTCAGCGCCACGGCGATAAAAATCCGGTCGCAGATTTTTGTTTTCATCATCAATTAAAATTCAATCAGCTGAAATATCGGTTGTTGAGGCAGGGTCTGATGCCAGCCTTGAGGTTGGGCAACCACTGGAGCGGAAAGCCATTGAATGGCTCAAGCGGAGAAAAAATGCGGATTTCATTTTTCGTCCGTCTTGAGCTTCGTGCGGCTGGGCGGTTCTAGGTAGCGATATGGATTGTTCGGATTGTCGGTGGAGTAGGCGAACGCGTCGCGGTGATCCAGGAAGCTTTTCACCAGCTCGACGGGAATCGCGAATCCCAAACCCTCGCCAAACATGATTTTCATGTTCGTCACGCCCACGACTTCGCCGGCAAGGTTGAACAGCGGACCGCCGCTGTTGCCGGGATTGATCTGCGCCGTGGTTTGCAGGTATAGCTCGCCTTCAAGTTCGCGCGTCTTGGTGCTCAGGATTCCCGAAGTCACCGTGCGTTCCAGTCCCAGCGGACTGCCGATGGCAAAAACCGGATCACCCACGCTCAGCGCATCCGAACTGCCCAGCGTGACGTATTTGAACTTCGGCGCGTCCTTGTCTTCAATGTGCAGCAGCGCGAGGTCGTGGAATTTATTGATGGCCACGATGCGCACCTGTTTGTAGGTGTCGCGGTCAAGCTGGCCGTTGGATTGATGATAAACCTCGACGGAAATTTCCGTCTCGCCTTCGATGACGTGAAAATTCGTGATCAGATAGCCGTCCGCGTTGATGAAAAATCCCGAACCGAGCCCTTCGGGCGTGCGGACTTGAACCACTGCCTCGCCGGTTTGTTTGACCAGCGAACTCATGTCGCGCATGGGTGCGGTAAGGGCGTCGGCGTAATAAAATTGCGGGATGACATTCAGCAACGGGACGACGCCCGATGTCGTCTGCGCCAGGGCATCGCCGGTTTTTAAAATCCCTGATATGGAGGCGCGCGGCACAACCAGCACGGTGTAACCGATGTCCACCACGACGGAATCAGGCTTCTCGGCGAGAATCTTGCCGGTGATGGCGGATTGGTCCTTGAGTTGGATCGTGTCGGCGGAAGCGACGTTCGCGGTGCACAAAATCATGGCCAGCCATGCAATATGTTTCTTCAACGACATTGCCGGACGATAATCCACCCGCGCGCCTTTGACAAGTCGCTCGTGGATAATTGTGCCCGACGATTGGGTCAAATTTCACCGATGTGTCATTTTTCAATGGTGGGGACGCCGCGCCTTGTCCCATCATAGCCTTGGCGACGATGGATGCGGCGTCCGTTGGTGGCCCACCGCAAGGTGCGGGTGCAGCGTCACGCTGCCCGCTTTCAAAGCCGGGACACTCAAAAGTATTAGGGCCAGCAAAAAAATAAATTCACAATCATTCACAATCATTCACAATCATTCACGACATGGACACCACCTTGCCGCCGCTCACCCCCGGCACTCTTTATCTCGTAGCCACGCCCATCGGTAACCTTGAGGACATCACGCTGCGCGCGCTACGCGTGTTGCGCGAGTGCGACGTGGTCGCCGCCGAGGACACGCGGCGCACGGGACAGTTGCTCAAGCATTTCGAAATCTCCAAACCGCTCTTAAGCTATTTCCAGTTCAACGAAGCCCGGCGCAGTGAAGAAATCATCGAACGTCTTGGTCACGGCGAGAAAATCGCACTGGTCACAGACGCGGGCAGTCCCGGCATCAGCGATCCGGGCGAACGTGTGGTCAAGACCGCCATCGCCGCTGGTTTCCGCGTGGAAACCGTGCCGGGCGCGTGCGCACTCGTCGCAGGGCTGACGGCGGGCGGATTGCCGACGGATGAATTTCATTTTGTTGGTTTTCTGCCACACAAATCCGGCCAGCGGCGTAACAAGCTCGAATCATTGAAAGCGACGGGCGGAACGCTGGTGTTTTACGAATCGCCGTATCGAATCGAAAAACTGCTGGGCGAGCTCAACGAAATTTTCCCCGAACGGGAAGTCGTACTGGCGCGCGAATTGACGAAGAAGTTTGAGGAATTCCTGCGCGGCAAACCGGCGGACTTGCTGTCGGTCGCGCAGAAACGCCCGCTCAAAGGCGAGTTCGTGGTTTTGGTCGCGGGCGCTGAATAACGGCGCACGAAACTTTTACTTTGCTTTGGCGGCCTGGGAAGCTTTCCTGCGGGCGGTGGCTGTAAAATTATCGCGGCCAATCGAATTCAAACGAACTTTCCCGGATTAAGAATGCCCTTCGGGTCGAGCGTATTTTTTACAAGGCGGTGGAGTTCGCGCACCTCTTCAGAAACCGCCAGCGGCCACCATCGCTTTTTAGCGAGGCCGATGCCGTGTTCACCGGTGATCGCACCGTTCCAGGTCAGAATTCGCGCGAACAATTCGTCCAAAATAGCGTCGCAACGTTTTCGTGCGCCGGGTTGTGTTTCGTCCACCATGACATTGACGTGAATGTTGCCGTCGCCGGCGTGGCCAAAACAGGCAACCGGCAAAGCGTGTTTCCTTTGCAGCTTCGCGGTGAATTTGAAAAGTTCCTCCAGTTTTCCGCGAGGCACGACGATGTCTTCGTTCAACTTTGTCAGGCCGGTGACGCGGAGCGCGGCGGAAAATTCACGGCGGATTTGCCAGATTTTTTCACATTCGGTATTGCCGTAACCACGTTCGAGGAACAACGGTTTGTGTTTGCGGATGACGCGCTCGATGGCAGGCAGTTCGTCGCGCACGGAATTCTTTTGCCCGTCAAGTTCGACAATCAAATGCGCGCGGCAAACACCGAGGCGGTTGTTTTTCGTGTATTCGGCGGCGGCGGCGAGCGTAAATTCATCAGCTAGTTCAAGCGCGCTGGGCAAAAATCTGGCAGCCAGAATGGATTGGAGCGCGCCGACGGCGTTTTTCATTGAACTGAAACCGACGGCAAGCGTTGCGCGAAACGGCGGCAGTGGAATCAATTTGAGCGTGGCTTCGGTGACGACGCCGAGCAGGCCTTCCGAACCGACGAACAAGTGTGTGAAGTCGAAGCCCGTTTTATTTTTATGCACGCGTCCGCCGACGCGGACAATGGTGCCGTTGGCCAAAACGACTTCGAGGCCGAGGACATAATCGCGCGTGACGCCGTATTTTAGACAGCGCGGGCCGCCGGCGTTGGTGGCGATGTTGCCGCCGATGAAATTGTGCGCGCGACTGGCCGGATCGGGCGGATAAAACAGGCCGAGTTTTTCGGCGGCTTCCTGAAATTGTTGCGTGTGAACACCGGGCTGGACGACCGCGACAAAATCGGCGGGGTTGATTTCCTTGATGCGGTTCATGCGTTCAAGCGAGAGCACGATGCCCCCGTGAACGGGCACGCAGCCACCAACGTAGCCGTAGCCGCCGCCGCGCGCGGTTACGGGAATTTTGTGTTGATTGGCGAATCGCAGAATCGCCGAAACGGATTTGGCCGAGCGGGGCAGGGCGACGGCGTCGGGCCGGTGCGTGGCGAACCATTTGTCGCCGGAATAATGGGCGAGCGTGCGCGGTTCAAAAATGATTTCGCCGGGCAAAATATTTTTGAGCCGGCGAAGCGTTTTTAATTTTGCGGAAGTCATTCGGCAGGCGCGTTCGGCGTTTCGATAAATTCCCTGGCGTCGGCGGCTTCCGCTTCGGGCACTTGAACGCGAATGCCGCCTGTGGCGAGCGAATAACCGTCAATGCTCAATGCAGAAAGTTCATCGGCAACAAAGGGATGAAAGCTTGCGGCTTCGAGACGCGAGCGGACGAGTTGCGCCTCGGCCGGGCTGAATGCTTTGAAGATGGTGACGAAGTCCATGATGGTCACTTCGTGATAAAAGTGGTGTCGGTCTTGGCGACCGTGTTGCGGAAATCGGCGAAAACAATGATGCCGGCGCCGGTTTGAAGCAGGGTTTGCACCTGCGCCTCGACTTGCTGGCCGACGTGAGTCTGGCCACTGTTGACGACAACCATCGTGCCATCGGGCAGATAGCCGATGCCTTGTCCCTTGTCCTTGCCTTCGCGCACGATTTTTAATTGTAAAATTTCGCCCGAAAGCAAAGTCGCTTTCAGGCTTTTGGCAACTTCATGGAGGTTCACACAGTTGACTTTTTGCAGTCCGGCGACACTGGCCAGGTTGTAGTCGTTGGTGAAAAGCCGGGCGTTGAGGTTGCGCGCAAGGCGGACGAGCTTGGCGTCCACGTCCTTTTCGTCGGGAAAATCGCCGTCGTGGATGCGGACTTCGATGTGAGTGTTACGTTGCAGGCGGTTGAGCATTTCAAGTCCGCGGCGTCCGCGCGCGCGCTTGATGGCGTCGGCGGAGTCGGCGATTTGGTGAAGTTCTTTGAGCACGAAGCGCGGGACAACGATCAGGCCTTCGAGAAATCGGGTTTCAATTAAATCGGCGATGCGTCCGTCAATGATGACGCTCGTGTCGAGCAAGAGCAGATTGTCCGGCTTGTTTTGCGGCGAAAAACGGACATAGGGAATGATGAGTGAAAAATCCTCCTTGTTGCTGCGCATGGCGAGGATGATGCCGATGTAGCTGAACCCCAAAAACAATCCGAGCCGGATGAGCCAGCGAACCTTTGCATCCGTGTTATCGAACAAACCGGAGTAGTCAATCAGTAACGCGACAACAATGCCTAGCAGCAGGCCGACTGTTATGGCTGAAAATGCTCGGAGAGAAAAACCCTTGAGCATCTCGTCCAAGGCAACCATCAGTCCGCCGAAGCCAAAACCGATAAACATCCCATAGACCGCGCCGTTGCTCATGCCGATGAATTCCGGGCGCACCTGACTGATGGCATAGCCACCCGTGATGCACAAGCCCAGAAACAAAATCCGAACAGTCCAAAGCGGTGTCATGTTTAATGGGAATCGGTCGAAGCCGGTGGCGCGTTCGTGCGCGGCGGTTCACGATACCAGAGGAAATGCCACAAACCGAGCCGGTTTAGGTTGCCCGACGCGACGGCGAGGTTGTTGGCGATGGCTTGCATATTCGTGGCCAGTTGTTCGTTTTGCAACAACGCTCCGGCAAGACCCTTGCCGGACTGTAGATCATCCATCACTTTCTTCAAGGCTTGGGTTGAAGATTCGATGTTTTTCACCGCGGCAGAAATTTCCGTGCCGTTGGTCGTTAGCACGCTGTTCGCTGAGTCCCCCAGGTGGTTAAGCTGTTGTGAAAAGACTATCACATTGCTGACGGCGAAGTTGATTTGCGAGCCGTTGGTGGCAATGACGGCGTTGATGTCGCTGACCGCGCCGAGCGCCTGCTCGGAAAAAGTGCGCATGTTATTCAAGGCGACGGAAAAATTCGTGAGCGTTTGGCCATTCAACACAACGCGCTGCAAGTCCGAAACCGAGGCGTCCAGCTTTTTGGCTGTTTCGTCAATGCGTTGGATGAAGCCGGACGTTGAGCGCGCGACTTCCTGCAGGTTAAAAGGTGCTTGGCAATCCACTTCGTCACCGTTCACCAGCAGCCGGTCATTGTTGGCCGTCGGATTGACGGAAACGTATTCGTCGCCGAGGAAACCGGCTTGCTCGATGACAAAGCGCGCGTCGCGATAAATTTTGTAGTCTTTGTAAATTTTCAGGAGAATCGTCACACTCTTGCCATCCTCGGCCAGTTCAATGTCGGAAACGTTGCCGACCTGCACGCCCGCGAGTAAAACGCTCGCGCGCGGTTTGAGGCCACCAACGCTATCGGCATGCAGGCGCAATTCGTAAGTACCGCGAAAAACGCTCGTTCCCTTGCTGAATTGGATGATCAGCACGGCCAGCAGCACCAGCCCGATGAGCACGAACGAACCGACTTTGATTTCCAATCGTGTTTTTTCCATGACTCAAATTACTTTTTTGTCCGCCACGCCGTCAACGAATTGCCGCACAATCGGGTCCTGTGACGCAAAAAATTCCTCCGGCGTGGCGCTGGCGTGGATTTTTGTTTCGTGCAGCATCAGCACTCGTTGGCCAACGCGCCGTGCCGTGCGCATATCGTGGGTGACGACAATCGAAGTCACTTCCAGGTGGTCGCGCACACGCATGATCAATTTATCAATACTATCGGACACAATCGGGTCGAGACCGGTCGTCGGCTCATCGTAAAGCACGATTTGCGGTTCGTAAATGATGGCGCGCGCCAATCCGACACGCTTCCTCATGCCGCCTGACAATTCGGCCGGATTTTTATTTTCCGTGCCTGGCAAATCCACCACTTCAAGCGTCTTTGCCACGCGCTTCGCGATTTCCGCCTCGGTCAAATGTTCGTGCCGGCGTAACCCGAATGCCACGTTTTCCGCGACCGTCATGGAATCAAACAACGCCGCGCCCTGAAACACCATGCCGAATTTCCGGCGCACGCGCAGCAACTGGCGTTCGTCCATCCCCACGATGTTTTCGCCGTCAATCAGCACTTCGCCCGCGTCCGGCTGCAACAGGCCGATGAGCTGCTTGAGCAAAACGCTTTTACCGCCGCCGCTGCGCCCGATGATGACGACTGACTCGCCATTTTCAATTAGAAAGCTGACGCCATCGAGAATTTTCTGTGCGCCGAAACTTTTTTCCAGACGGCGGGCTTCAATCATAATTGCCCCACGAGTTTACCCATCAACATCGTGAGAAAAAAGTTCGCGATCAAAATGGTGATGGAGGAATACACGACGGCCTCGGTGGTCGCGCGCCCGACGCCTTCCGCGCCGAGTCCGCACGTCAGGCCTTTGTAGCAGCCGATGAGCGCGATGATGCCGCCGTAAATGAACGACTTGACCAGGCCCATGGCCAAATCCACGTCATGCGTGAAATGCAGCATGTTCACCCACAAATAAGTCGGCTCAATGCCGAGAATGTGAACGCAGACTAGAAAACTCGCGCCGATGCCGACGACCACGGATTCCACCGTGAGCAACGGCAGCGCGATCTGCGCCGCAAACAATCGCGGCACGACCAGGTAATCCACCGGATGCGTTGCCAATGTGCGCAGCGCGTCAATCTGTTCCGTCACCCGCATCGTGCCGAGTTCGGCGGCGATGGCCGCGCCAACGCGACCGGCGACCATCAACGCCGTCAGCACCGGACCGAGTTCACTGCACATCGAAACGCTCACGACCGCAAGCGTGGCCGTGTCCATTTTCACCTTGTGAAACTGGAAATACGTCTGCGCGCCCAGTACCATGCCCGTGAATGCGCCCGTCACCAGCACGACCGACTGCGATTTGATGCCGATGAAATAAATTTGATACAGCAAGTCGCGCCAGGCGACCTTGAAAGTGAGCGCCGATGCGAAGACTTCCCTGGTCAGCAAAGCGATCTGCCCCAGTTCAGTGAGAACGTAATCAACGCGCTTGTTGGCAAAAAGATTCATCAGCGCGCAAAAAATAACAACCGGCATGGAATTTGGCCAGCGTTGGATTTGATGCGCGCCGCCAGTTGCCGCGCGGCGAAAAAACTGCCATTTTCAACCGCCATGAGACGGATGATAAAACTCCTTTTCAAAATTGCGCGCCTGGTTTTGATGCTTTTCATTTTCTTGGCCGTTGCCGCGATTTTTTTTCCGCAAAAAATCTTATGCGTGGACAGCGGACCGGTGAAGGCCGGTGTGATTGTCATTTTGGGCGGTGGTTCGCATGACCGTCCCGAACGCGCGGCGGAACTGTTCAAGGAGCGCGCCGCGCCGCGTATTATTGTCAGCGGCGCGGGCGATTGCGAAATCAACCGGCGCGCGTTGATTGAAGCCGGCGTTCCGGCCGATGTCATTGAACTGGAAAATCAATCACATACGACGAAAGAGAACGCGCAGTTCACCATTAAACTGCTTCGCGAGCGTAAATTGAACCGCGTTATCATCGTCACCTCATGGTATCACTCGCGCCGGGCGCTGGAGACGTTCCAACATTTTGCCCCGGAAATGAAATTTTATTCGCGTCCGTCTTATTTTGCTTTGGCGCGCAGGGATTGGTCGCGCAATTCTATCAAACGCATTTACCTGGAATATGTGAAACTGCCCGGCTATTGGATTCGTTACGGGGTCCGACCGTTTTGATTGAGCTTGAAGATCATTGTGCCGGCCGGGTTGTGATGCAACGCTGCTGCAAGCCTCCTGCAATAGGGCTGCGGCGGCGGAAATTGCGTAGCCGACTAACCCTTTTCAATCTTTTTTCGCGGTTATATGAAATACCCGGTGAAACTGCTTGCGTCTCGTCAATATGTGGGACAAATTGTCCGTCACTTGGATCGCGGGGTGGAGCAGCCCGGTAGCTCGTCAGGCTCATAACCTGAAGGTCGTTGGTTCAAATCCAGCCCCCGCAACCAATTTAACGCAGCCTTGTTAGCTCTGGTTCAGGCACTTGCGCAAGAACTTCTCAAAAATTCCTGCGAATTTTTCATTTCGGTTGATTCGCAGCTTTTTTTGCCGCGCGATTTTGGAAAATCTGGTCGGCCAGCACGCCGACCAGCACGACCGCGCCCATGACTGCGAAATTGAGCGAACTGGGAATTCCCAGCAGGTTCACGAGATTTTGCAGCACTTGCAGCAAGGCCACGCCAATGAGGATTCCGATGATCGAACCTTCGCCGCCGCGCAGGCTGCAACCACCAAGCACCGCCGCGGCGATCCCGTATAGTTCGTAAAAATTGCCTTGCGTCGAGGGCGAAACGGAATTTGTGTAAAACGCGAAGAGAATTCCAGAAATCCCTGTGAGCAAAGCGGCAATCACGTAACTACCGGCGATCACGTGGCGCGTATTGATGCCGGAAAAGCGTGCGGCTTGCTCATTTCGTCCTGCAGCGTAAAGGTAGCGGCCATAAATGGAGCGATGTAGCAAAATCCACATGACAACGGAAATCGCGACGAGCAGCACGAATGGCATCGGCAGTCCCAATAATTTTCCATTAGCCAGATTTTGAAGGGTTTTGAAACCTTCGGCGTCGCCAAAACCTTTTGTCGTATCCTGCGCGATGAACCGGGCGATGCCGCGATACAGCAGCAGTCCGCACAATGTGACAATGAACGGCTGCATCTTGAATTTTGTGATGAGAAAACCGTGTGCCCAGCCGAGAGCCATCGCAACGATGGCGACGAATGGCACGGCCAACGGCCACGGCCAATGCCATTCCGTCAATGCTATTACCAGTAACATGCCGGTCAGCGCAATCATCGAGCCAACGGACAAATCAATGCCGGCGGTAATAATGACGAGTCCCGCGCCGAGACTGAAAATTCCAAACAGGCCGATGACGTTGGCCATGTTGACCAGATTGGCCTGGGAAAAAAAGCGCGGGTTTTCAAATCCTGTGATTGCGCACAGGACGACCAGCAGGACAAAAATTCCAATCTCTTTTTTCATCATTCAAAAGCGGGTTTGGCGGCGGAAATTCTTTTGCCGACGGCGAGTTGCATGACGTTTTCTTCTTTGCAATCGGCGCGTTCGAGCACGCCGGTGATTTCACCTTCGTGCATCACGGCAATGCGGTCGCTGACGTTCAAAATCTCCTCCATGTCGCTGCTGATCATCAGAATCACTGCGCCGTTTTCCGCCAGCGCACGCATGATGCGATAAATTTCCGCCTTCGCACCGACGTCAATACCACGCGTCGGCTCGTCAAAAATCATCACGCGCGGCGACATCGCCAGCCATTTACCGAGCACGACTTTTTGTTGCGTGCCGCCGCTTAAATTCAACACGCGCGTTTCGACGTCCGGCGTTTTGATTTTGAGCGAGGCAATCTGCTGCTCGGCAACGACGCGCTCTCGTTTGCGTTGAATCAATCCGCACCTCGAAAAATTCCGTAATGACGATAGGCTGATATTTTCGCGCACGGACATTTCCACAACCAGGCCTTCTGTCCGGCGGTTTTCTGGAACCAGATAAATGCCGCGTTCAACGGCATCGCGCGGCTTGTTGACGGGAATTTTTTTGCCGTCCAGAAAAACTCCCTTTTCCGGCGCGACCTCAAGGCCGACAATGGCTTTCGCCATTTCGGAACGTCCGGCGCCAATGAGCCCGGCAAAACCAAGAATTTCCCCGCGCGTGGCGTCAAATGAAACGGTTTTATCCGGGTAAAGTGGCGAGACAACGTTCCGCACTTTGAAGAAACCCGGCGTTTTTGGTGCTTCAGATTTGACGTAAAAAATTTTGATTTCGCGTCCGACCATCAAACTCACAAGCTTGTCATGCGTGGCTTCGCCGCGAGGCAATTCACCGGCATTTTTGCCGTCGCGCAAAACGACCACGCGGTCGGCGCATTCGTCAATTTCACCGAGCCGGTGTGAAATATAGATGATACTGACGCCCTGTTCGCTCAGTTCGTAAACAAGTTCGAGCAGCCGGTTTGTCTCCGACAGCGTGAGGCTCGAAGTCGGTTCGTCCATGATGATGAGTCGCGCGTTGAGCGAAAGCGCCTTGGCAATTTCAACCATTTGCTGATGTGCGATGGAAAGTTTGTCGAGCCGCGTACGGGTGGAAATCTGCAATCCCAGCCGTTTCAAAAACGGCTCGGTGTCAGCGTGAATTTTTTTCCGGTTAATCAGGCGTAAGGCGTTGAACGGTTCGCGTCCCAGAAAAACGTTTCCGGCAACGTCAAGATTTTCAAGAACGTTCAGTTCCTGATGAATGAATCCAATGCCAAGCCGGATGGCATCCCGGACGCCTTGAATTTTCACCGGCTGGCCATCCAGGCGGATTTCACCGGCGTCCGGCTGCTCGACGCCGCCAAGAATTTTCATCAACGTGGATTTTCCTGCGCCGTTTTCGCCGCAAATCGCGACGACTTCGCCGCGCGCGATTTGCAGGTTGACGTCATCCAACGCAACGACGCCGGGAAATCTTTTGGAAATCCCGCGCATTTCGAGCAGCGGCGCGGCGGTCATGGGTGGCAATGATTTTTATTGGCCGAGCAATTGTTTTAACTTCGCCTGAAAATCGGCAACGTTATCTTTTTTGATGGCCTGCGTCGGAATGTACATTTTACCGTCGGCCAGTTGCGATTTGTCGCCGTGCAGATATTTGTCCATGCGCGTGATGGCTTGCTTGCCGAACTCATGCGGCTGCTGGACGAT